>NZ_JBQQBQ010000041.1:0-94518 GCF_052245915.1 Nonomuraea sp. 10N515B | reverse complement strand
GGCGTCGCGGGGACGCCGCTGCTGGCGGACCTGGTCGGCGGAGGCGAGCCGAGAGCGCTGCCGTACCGGGCGGACGGCGACGCCATGGAGTTCGTCGTGCCGTTCGACGACGGACCGGCCGCACTGCTAGTCTTCGACGGCACCGAGGCCGAGCCCGCGCCGCCGCCCCCCGCCTACGGGCACGAGCTCGACCTCGGCGCGGAGTGAGACGTCGAACTCGTGCCCACCCTCGACGACACCTGGGCGGACTTCGGCACCACGAGCGCCACCGTCGAACGCTGGACGCTGCGCACACCCGGCGGCGAGCACGTGCACGCCACCTTCGGCCCGCGGGGCGAGCAGCGGATCGAGGACGGCCCGTGGACGCCCTCGGTGTGGTCGGCCTCGCGCGGGCTGCGCAAGGACCCCATCCACCGCGACACGCTGGGGCCGAAGGGCCACGTGCCGGCGGAGTTCCTCGCCTTCGGCCGCGTGCGGGCGGGCGAGCGGGCCCGCTTCCGCAGCCTGCTCACCGTACCCCCCGGCGGCGGATGGCTCGCGGTGGGTGCGGGCGCCGCCAAGACCGTCTGGCTGGACGGTGCCGAGCAGCCGCTCGACGACGCCGGGTACGCCGCCGTCTCGCGCTCGCCCCTCCCGCCCGGCGAGCAGGTGCTGGAGCTGCTCCTCGTCCCGGACGAGGAGCAGGACCTGCGCGCCTACGCGTGCCTGGTCGCCGATCCCGCCGACGCCGCCCGGCCGGAGTGGATCGGCGGCTCGCTGCTGGAGACGACCGTGCGCCTCGGGGAGCCGCCGTACGAGGTGCTGCAGGTGGCCTCGACGGCGCCCTGCCGCGTGCTGGTCAACGGCGAGGAGGCGGGCAGGCAGGGCGGCTTCGACCCCTACGCGGACGCCGACATCCCGCGGGTGCGCCGCTACGACGTCTCCGGGCTGCTCCGGCGGGGCGACAACACGATCCGGGTGGTGTCGGACGGCTGGGTGCTGGTGGACGGGCTGGTGGTCTCGGGCCCGCACTGGCCGTCGCGCCCGCGGGTACGGCGCCGCCAGCACGGCGACCCCGCCGCGCTGTACCTGCGCCCCCGGCCGCATCCCCTGCCCGCGGCAGGCTGGCTCGACGGGCGCCCCGCCGCGCTGCCCGCTGCCTTCGCCGTGCCCGGCGCCCGGCCGGGAACCGAGCGCTTCCTGCTGGATCCGCCGCCCGGAGTGACCGGGATCGAGGTGGACGCGGCAGCCGGCGCCACGGTCCGGATCGCCGGCGGCACCGAACTGGAGGTGACGACGGCGCCCGGCGCGCAGTCAGGCGCGGCGCTCGCCGGTCCGGTGCGCTTCACCTGCGGTCCCGGCCGGATGCGGCTCGGGGATTGGGAGGAGCGTGGGCTGGCCGGCTACAGCGGTGGCGTCCGTTACCGCACCACGGTCACCGCCGCGGCCGGGCCCGGCCTCCTCGATCTCGGCAGAGTACGCGGCACCGCGGAGGTGACGGTGAACGGGCGGCCGTGCGGCATCCGGGTGTGCTCGCCCTACACCTTCGACGTCAGCCTGGACAGCGGGGACAATACGGTCGAGATCCTCGTGCTCGGCACCCTCGGCCCCTACCTGGACGAGGTCAGCCCGACGCACTTCGTCTTCCCCGGCCAGCGGGTCACCGGCCTGTTCGGCCCCGTACGCCTGCGGTGGGCGGCGGGTGCCTGACCTCGGGGCCGCAGGTCCTGTCAGGCGCTCGGGTTTTCCGGCGGCGCGAGAAGGACGCGGATCAGCGGTGTGGCCAGGCGGAGGATGTCCTCCAGCGGAACGCCGGCCAGGTCCGGCGTGCGCAGGACGCAGCGGTGGGTGGTGATGCCGAACATGATCGCCCCGGCCAGCGCCGCCCGCAGCCGCGGATCCGGCCCCTCCAGGCGCCGGGCGATCCGGTCGATGGCCTCGGTGGTGACGTGCCTGCGCAGCAGCTCGGCGGCCTCCTCGCTGGTCAGGCTGGTGCGCAGGAGCACGGCCATGGGGCTGTCGGGGTCGGCGGCCCAGCGCTGGAGCATGGCACGCAGGTAGTTTTCCGCCGAGGCGGCCGGATCGCCCCCCACGGTGAGCGCGTCGACCTCCAGGTCGAAGGCGACGGCCTCGCGGAAGAGCTGCTGCTTGGTGCCGAAGTATTGGATCACCGAGGACTTGTCCACGTGCGCCTCGGCGGCGATGGCACGGACGGTGGCGCGGTCGTAGCCCACTCTCCCGAACACCCGCCGCGCCGCTTGCAGGATGCGGCGGCGGGTGCGCTCGCCCTTGCGCTCCGGGCCCCCGGCCTGCTCGGCGGCACTGGTCACTGCTGGTCACCTCTCCCGTGCAGGCCGATGCTACCGCCGAGCGCGCCCGGCCCCGGCCTGTCAGTGGCCGGGCTCGCCGAACGGGAACGCCGACATGTCGCCCTCCTGCATCCGCTCGAACGCCTGCCGCATCGACTCGGCGTCGTTCAGATGCGGGAACGGCTCCCCGGCGGGCACGTCCACGCCGAGGAAGGCGCACAGCGGCTCCCACCCCTCCCGCACGTCGAACACCAGCAGCCGCTGCTCGGGAACGCCCTCCTTCACCGCCGCCACGTGCCGCTCGAACACCGCCACGGCCGCGTCCTCGTCCACCATGTCTCCCCCGAAGTGCCAGTCGGAGCCGAAGTAGGCCTGGCCGATCTGGTCCATCGCCGGCCGCATCCGCTCCATGGAGGCGAAGATCTGGCGGACGGCCTCGGGCAGGTCCGCGGGCAGCTCTGCCGACAGGTCCGGGCGGTTCTCGCCGGACAGGAGCATCCGCACGCTGGGATACCACTTGTGCGGGTCGCGTACGGTGAGCACGATCTTCGCCTCGGGGAAGGCGTCGGCCAGTTCCCGCCAGTAGTGGCTGGCGGGCCAGTCCTGGGTCGCCTGGTAGCCCGCGAACACCCGGCTCCAGTCTTCGCGCGTCTTCACTTCGCCGGCGGCGACCGACAGCCACCGGTCGACATGGTCGGGGTGGGTCATCACCTCGGCCATGTGGTAGCAGGGGTCGAAACCCAGCCGTTCCAGCGCGGCCTTCGTCGAGGTGGTGCCGGTGCGCGGAAGACCCGCGCCGATGACCTTGAGCATGTCGACGTCCCCTGTCATGTCCGCTGACCTGTCGCCTTCAGGCTAGGAGGACCGGGGGCAGATCTCAACACTTGTTTATTTCTTCGCTGAGACCTCTCACAGGTATCGCAGCACGAGCGGAACGCCCGGGCCGGCCGCGCGGCCGGCCCGGGCGTCGTGATCAGCGAAGGTCGAACCGGTCGAGGTTCATCACCTTGCCCCACGCCGCGACGAAGTCGTTCACGAACTTCTCCTTCGCGTCGTCGCTCGCGTAGACCTCGGCGAGCGCGCGCAGCTCGGAGTTCGAGCCGAAGACGAGGTCGGCGCGGCTGCCGGTCCACTTGACCTCGCCCGTGGCGCTGTCGCGACCCTCGAAGGTGTTCGCGTCCTCCGACACCGCCTTCCACGTCGTGCCCAGGTCGAGCAGGTTGACGAAGAAGTCGTTGGTCAGCGACCCGGGGGTCGTGGTGAAGGCGCCGAGCGGCGACTGCTGGTAGTTCGCGCCCAGGACGCGCAGGCCACCGATGAGGACCGTCATCTCGGGGGCGCTCAGGGTCAGCAGGTTCGCCCGGTCGAGCAGCAGGTATTCGGCCGGCAGCCGGTTGCCCTTGCCGAGGTAGTTGCGGAACCCGTCGGCGGCCGGCTCGAGCGCGGCGAACGACTCCACGTCCGTCTGCTCCTGCGAGGCGTCCACGCGACCCGCCGTGAAGGGCACCTGGACGTCGAAGCCGGCGTCCTTGGCGGCCTTCTCGACGGCCGCGCAGCCGGCGAGCACGATCACGTCGGCGAGCGAGACCTGCTTGCCGCCGGTCTGGGCGCCGTTGAAGGCCTTCTGGATGCCCTCCAGGGTGCCCAGCACCGTCGCCAGCCGGTCGGGGTCGTTGACCTCCCACCCGCTCTGCGGCTGGAGGCGGATGCGCGCGCCATTGGCGCCGCCCCGCTTGTCGCTGCCGCGGAAGGACGAGGCCGACGCCCACGCCGTCGACACGAGCTGGGACACCGACAGGCCCGAGGCGAGGATCTGACCCTTGAGGGCGGCGACGTCCTCAGCGTCGATGAGCTCGTGCGTCACCGCGGGAAGGGGGTCCTGCCACAGCAGCGTCTCGGCCGGGACCTCCGGGCCGAGGTAGCGCACGATCGGGCCCATGTCACGGTGGGTCAGCTTGAACCACGCGCGGGCGAAGGCGTCCGCCAGCTCGTCGGGGTGCTCCAGCCAGCGCCGCGTGATCTGCTCGTAGACCGGGTCGAACCGGAGCGAGAGGTCGGTCGTCAGCATCGTCGGGGCCACGCGCTTGGACGGATCGTGAGCGTCGGGGACGGTGCCCGCCCCGGCACCGTCCTTCGGCCGCCACTGGTAGGCGCCCGCGGGGCTCTTGAACAGCTCCCACTCGTAGCCGTAAAGGATCTCGAGGAAGCTGTTGTCCCACGTGATCGGGGTGTTCGTCCAGATGCCCTCGAGACCGCTGGTGATCGCGTCGGCGCCCTTGCCGGTGCCGAACGTGTTGCTCCAGCCGAGACCCTGCGCCTCGATCGGGGCGGCCTCGGGGTCGGGGCCGACGTGCTCGGCCGGGCCCGCGCCGTGGGTCTTGCCGAAGGTGTGACCGCCCACGATCAGGGCGGCCGTCTCCTCGTCGTTCATCGCCATCCGGTGGAACGTCTCACGGATGTCGCGGGCCGCGGCGATCGGGTCCGGGTTGCCGTTCGGGCCCTCCGGGTTGACGTAGATGAGGCCCATCTGAACGGCGCCGAGCGGGTTTTCCAGCTCACGGTCGCCGGTGTAGCGCTCGTCGCCGAGCCAGGTGGTCTCGGGGCCCCAGTAGACGTCCTCGTCGGGCTCCCAGACGTCCGCGCGGCCGCCGGCGAAACCGAAGGTCTTGAAGCCCATCGACTCCAGGGCGACGTTGCCGGTGAGGATCATGAGGTCGGCCCAGGAGATCTTCTGGCCGTACTTCTTCTTGACCGGCCACAGCAGGCGGCGGGCCTTGTCGAGGTTGCCGTTGTCCGGCCAGCTGTTGAGGGGCGCGAAGCGCTGCTGGCCGGCCCCGGCGCCGCCGCGGCCGTCGCTGATCCGGTAGGTGCCGGCGCTGTGCCACGCCATCCGGATCATGAACGGGCCGTAGTGGCCGAAGTCGGCCGGCCACCAGTCCTGCGAGGTCGTCAGCACCTCCAGGATGTCCTGCTTGACGGCGGCGAGGTCGAGGCTCTTGAACGCCTCGGCGTAGTCGAACTCCTCGCCGAGGGGGTTGGCCACGGCGGGGTTCTTGGCGAGGATCTTCAGGTTGAGCCGTTCCGGCCACCACTGGCGGTTTCCGCCACCCTGAGTCGGGTGCGGGGCGCGCGTGTGCGCGACCGGGCAGCCGCCTTCGCCCTCAGTCTTCGCGTCTGTGACGATTGCATCAGGGTTCTCAGCCATGGGAATCCTTCCGGACTATGCGATATCGGTGCTCAGGAGATTGCGGGCGCTGGAACAGTCGGAGCACAGGCCCCAGTAGATGACCTCGGCCTCGTCGATCACGAAACCTTGGTCGTTGGACGCCGTCAGGCAGGGCGCCTCGCCGACCGCGCAGTCGACGTCGGCGACGACACCGCACGACCGGCACACGGCGTGATGGTGGTTGTCGCCGACGCGTCCCTCGAACCGGGCCGGGCTGCCCTGCGGTTCGATGCGGCGCAGGAGTCCCGCCGCGGTGAGTGCGTGGAGGGCCTCGTACACGGCTTGGAGGGAGACGTGGCCTACGCGATCACGCACCCCGGAGGCGATCGCCTCGACGTCGAGGTGGTCACCCTGCCGGACGGTGTCGAGCAGCGCGACGCGGGCGGCCGTCACCCGCAGGCCTGCCCCGCGCAGCTCCTCGGCGGCGGTCGGGGTCTGGGGTGCGGTCATGGGCCCAACCTATCTCCATAAACGCGAATAGTTCAAGACAACGAACAGTACAAGTTTAGTCAGCCACAGGTGAGGTCCGTCTCTTCGATGGCGTGACGGGCCGTCCGGATGGCGGGCTTGGCCGCGGCGGTCGGCGCCTTGCCGTCCGGGCTGGAGGCGACCGCATGGACCGAGCCGGCGTGGCCGGTCAGCGTGGCGAGTTCGGCGAGCCGGCCGTGCTCCCCCGTGCGAGTCGAGCGATGGTCTGTGTGCGCTCTGTAGCTATACTCTGTACTAATGCCCCCATCTTGACCCTGGTGACGGACCCTGGCGACGTGGTGAAGGGCAGGGGATGGGGATGGGCGACGACCAGCATGCGCCCGGTCCGCGGTTCACGAGGGCGGGCCGGATCTCGGAGGAGCGGCAACGGCTGCTGTCCGAGGTGGGTGACGATCTGTGGGGGATCGAGCTCCTGCGGTTCGCGATCCAGCAGGCGGTGGCCGATCTTGCCGGGCTGGGCGGCATGGTGCACCTGGGCCGTCCCGGCCTCGGCGGCGGGCTGCGCCTGGTGGTGACCAGCGGCCTGCCTCCGGCCTTCGCCCAGGAATGGGAGCGTATTGACGGAAGCGGCCCGCTCGCCCCGGCACGCGCGTTCCGGGACAGTGCGTTCGTCTGGGCGCCCTTGGCGAACCTCGTCCCTGGCATGCGTGAACCTGACGCGACGGCGGGCGAGTCCCGGGCGTGGCCGGCCGGTACGGCGATGGCGGCGGTCCCGCTGCTCGGCCCGGGCCGGCCGGTCGGCACGTTGTCGGTCGTGACGCTCTCCTCGCAGGAGCCGTCTGCGGGGCAACGAGCCTTTCTCGACCTGCTGGGCCGATGGGCCGGCCAACGCCTGAGCAAGCCCTCCGGACCTCCGCCTGTTTCGAGCCTCCCGGGGAGCCAGGAACAGCCCCCTGGCGCGCATCTCCCGCAGGATCTGCCGGCGGTCGGCAGCTGGGACTGGGACATCCGGACCGGTGACGTCATCTGGAACGACGCGACGCTCACCGCGTTCGGCATCGCTCCGGAGACGTTCGACAGCCGGATCGAGACCTGGTTGGGCGCCGTCCACCCTGACGATCTGCCGTGGGTGCTGGCCGACATCGACGAGGCGATCCGCCTGGGACGGATGTACAGCACGGAATATCGGGTGTGCCGCCCGGACGGGACGACCGGCTGGGTACGGGTCCGCGGCCGATTGGTCGTCGATGAGAACGGTGAACCGGCACGCATGGCCGGCACCCTCTGGGACGTCACCCGGACACACGAGGCATTGGGGACGGTCACCGGTCCGCAGGCGCACAACGCCGAGCGCGCGGCCACGGAGCGGGCCTCCCGCATCAGCCAGTTGACCAGGGCGCTGGCCGAGGCGGTCACGGTGCAGGACGTGGTGGACGCCACCGCCGATCACATCCTGCCGTCGTTCGGCGCCGCCGGACTGATGCTCGCCTTCCGGGAGGGCGACCACCTGCGGCCGGTCGGGTTCACCGGATACTCCGCGGAGTTCATCGAGAGGATCTCCCGGATACCGGCCGGCTCGGGACTCCCGATCGCGGAGGTCCTGCGTCAGCGTAGCCCGCAGTTCATCACCTCGGTCGAGGAGTACATCGAGCGCTACCCGAAGACGGCCGGCCTGCCCGCGGAGGGAGGCAAGAAGGCGTGGGCCTTCCTGCCGCTGATCGCCTCGGGACGCCCGGTGGGTAGCTGTGTCGTCTCCTTCGCCGAGCCGCGCCTGTTCACCGGCGAGGAGCGCAACCTGCTCACCGCGCTCAGCGGGCTGGTCGCCCAGGCCATGGAACGGGCCCGCCTGTACGACAGGGAGCACACGCGCGCCAAGGAACTGCAGCGCGGTCTGCTGCCGCGCGAGCTGCCGCCGCTGCCCGCGGTCACCGCCGCGGCCCGCTACCTGCCCGCCGGCACGGAAATGGAGGTGGGCGGCGACTGGTACGACGTCATCCCGCTGTCGGCGGACCGGGTCGCCATCGTCATCGGCGACGTCATGGGACACGGCGTGTCGGAGGCCGTCACCATGGGCCGCCTGCGCACCGCCGTCCGTACCCTCGCCGACCTCGAACTGCCTCCCGATGACCTGCTCACCCACCTCAACGACCTGGTCAGCGACCTCGGCGACGACTTCTACGCCACCTGCCTGTACCTGGTCTACGACCCCACCACCCGCGGCTGCGTCCTCACCCGCGCCGGCCATCCCCCGCCCGCCGTCGTCCACCCGGACGGCAGCGTGCACTTCCCCGACGCCGACCCGAACTCGCCCCTCGGCGCCGCCACCCCGCCCTTTGACACCGTGGAAATGGACCTGCCCGACGGCAGTCTGCTGGTGCTGTACACCGACGGCCTGGTCGAATCCTCCACGCTCGACATCGACCAGGGCATGGCTCATCTCGCCAAGGCCCTCACCAGCGCCGTCCGCGAGGCGCTGCCCGGGACGGCGTGCCCGCACCGGGATCATGCCGCCGCTCCGGACGCGACGGGGCTTCGCTGCGCCGCATGCCTCGAAGCCCTGTGCGACAGGCTCACCGCCACCCTGCTGCCCACGGACGGCACCACCGACGACGCCGCCCTGCTGATCGCGCGCACCCACGCCCTGCCGGGCGACGACATGGCCTCCTGGCCGCTGCCCGAGCACCCCAAAGCCGCGCGCCAGGCCCGCGAACACGTCCGGGCCCAGCTCAGCGCCTGGAACCTGGACGCCCTGTCGACGACCACGGAGCTGCTGGCCAGCGAGCTGGTCGGCAACGTCGTCCGGCACGCCAAGGGCCCCATCCAGCTTCGCCTGCTGCGCAGCGACGTCCTCACCTGCGAGGTCTCCGACGGCAGCCTCACCACCCCCCGCATCCGCCGCGCCGCAGAAACCGACGAGGGCGGACGCGGACTCCAGTTGGTGTCCGCCCTCTCCCACCGCTGGGGCACTCGCTACACCGCCACCGGCAAATGCATCTGGACCGAACAGCCTCTGAAGGCCACCGCGCCCGCCCTGTTCACCGAGCACAGCGGCCTGGACCTGTACGACCCGCCTGACGATTAGCGGCCCATGACGGTCCCCCGGCGATGGGTGCGCCGTTCCGCACGGAGAGTGCACATCTGGGGACGAACGGCATTTACGGCGGTCTTAGGTGGCTTGATGCACTGTTAGCGCATTGCATACCTATCGGGGAGGAACACCATGAGCTCTGAGCCGGACGGATTCAGCACCGCGGAAACCCTGGGGAACGAGCCGCCCAGGCGCCGCTTCCCCCGTTCCCTGCTGCTGGCCGGCACCACCGCGGTCGTCCTCGTCGCGGGCGCCGGCGTCGCCGCCGCGGCGGCCTTCTCGCCGTCGCCCTCGCCGACACCCACGGCCACCGGCACTGCCGCACCGTCGGCGAGCCCGTCCGGTACGCCGTCCGACAAGGCACCGGGACGCGACCGGGGCTGGGGCCGCAAGATGGGCTTCGGCGGTATGCCCCTTCACGGCGAGTACGTCGTGAAGGACGGCACGGGCGCGTACGTGACCGTCGCTTCCCAGTACGGCGACGTCACGGCCGTCGACCAGGACTCGATCACGGTCAAGAGCGAGGACGGGTACACCAAGGAGTACGTGGTCAACGCAGACACCCGGATCAACCGCGGCAGCGAGGGCATCGACGCGGTGACGACCGGGGAGAAGGTCATGGTCACCGCCAAGGTGGACGGCGGCACGGCCACCGCCGTCGCGATCCATGAGGCGGCCTTGCGCGACGGGCAGGGCTGGCGCGGCAAGGGCGGCCGCTGGCACGGCGACCACCGGCCCGGCCAGCCGCCGACCTCCTCCCCCTCGCCGAGCTCCTCGCCGAGTTCCTCGCCCACGACGACCTCCTGATCGCTGAGCGTCACGCGTCACACCAGGAAGATCAACTCGAGCCCGATCAGCACGTCGAGCACGCCGCACCACTCGGCGTAGGAGCGGGCCACCACCTTGCCACGGCGCAGGTGCACGAAGTCCCAGACGCCGTGCAGCAACCATCCCGCCGCCACCACATAACGGCCTGCCTCCGGGTCGACGACCAGACCGGCCAGCGCCAGCGCGCCGAACCCGATCATGCCGATCGCCTGGAGCCGGAATTCGCCGGACCGGCGCAGGTGCCCGTCGATCGCGCCCCACACCAGCACGACCAGCGCCAGGGCGAGCAGGATCGTGGACGGCGCGACCAGATCCAGCAGCCGCGCCCCGACGATGATCATCATGCCCACGCCCAGCAGCGGCCACGACAGCGCGGGCCTGCGCAGCTTGGCGACGACGAGATACAGCAGCGGCAGGGCGGGCAGGGCCTGCGCGAGGCTCTCCACCTCCTCGCTCAGGCCGCTGCCGCTGCTCAACGACAGGAACGTCAGCCCGATGGCGACCGCGGTCGGCCAGCGGCCCTTGAGTACGCCGATCCAGCGCCTGGGGGTGGGATCGGTGGTGGCGGCTTCCATGGAAGGCCTCCTTGATACGGGGGTGAGGTATGGACGACCTCCAGGCTCGCCGACGCGTGCACCCCTTCGGTAGCGCCGAAACCGCATGTCCACGCGTGGATGTGTCACACGATCGCGTGACATTTGTCATCAGCGGGTCGGGGTACGGCGGCGGCGGGCCGGCGCGGTGGATTGCTGCGACAATGGCCCCGTGCGTGACCTGCCGGTCGATCCCGGGACAGGGCTGACCAACTTCCGGCGCTACACGTGGTGGAGTCTCTTCGGCGTCACCGCGTTCTTCCTGGTCTTCAGCGTCAGGAGCCGGATCACGGACCCGGCGGTGCCGGTCGCGGCCCGGCTCGCCGCCGTGGGTGCCCTGGCGGTCGCGTTGCCGGCCATCGCGGTGTCGATCAGCCGCCGCCTCCCCCGGGCCGACCTCGACCCGGGCGGCGCGGACCCGGCCGGGCGGCCGCCGGTGCGGTGGCTGGTGGCCGGGGGCGCGGGCGCGGTGGTGCTGGGCGGAATCCTGCTCGCCCTGCGGGACTACGGGCCGTGGTCGTTCGGCCCGGCGATGATGGTCTCGATCGTCGCCATGTTCGTGCCGGCTCGGCGCCGGTGGCTGCTGATCGCCACGGCGGCGGCGGTCGCGGCGGTCCTCGGCGGGGTCACGGCCGCGCTCTCGGAGCATGCGGTCGTGTTCGCGGCGGCGTTCCCGGCCGGGCTGGTCGTCTTCACCGGCTGGGTCATGCTCGGCATGTTGTGGGCGTGGGACGTCGCGGAGCGGCTGAACGCGGCCCGCCGGTTGTCGGCGGAGCTGGCGATCAAGGACGAGCGGCTGCGCTTCGCCGCCGACCTGCACGACATCCAAGGCCACCACCTGCAGGTGATCGCGCTCAAGAGCGAGCTGGCGGCCCGGCTGGCGCCGGCCGACCCGGCTCGGGCGGCCGAGGAGATGACGCAGGTGCGGCGGCTGGCGACGGACGCGCTGCGCGACACCCGCGCCGTTGTCCAGGGTTACCGCCGGGTCACGCTGAAGGAGGAGATCGCGAACGCGACCGGAGTGCTCGCCGCGGCCGGCATCGACGCCCGGATGGAGCTCGACTCCGCCGCCGCCTCTGACCTCCTTCCCGAGCCGGGCAGGCATCTGCTGGGCCTGGTGATGCGGGAGGCCACCACCAACGTGCTGCGCCACAGCCGCGCCCGGCACGCGGAGATCGCCTACCGGATCATCGGCGGCCTGGCCTGCCTCCGGATCGGCAACGACGGCGCGCCCGGTCCGGGCACCAGCCCTGGTCCGGCCACCGGCGGCGGGGCCAGGGCCGGCGTCGATGGAGACGCCGGTCCCGGTCTGGGCACCGGCCTCCCTGCCCTCGCTGAGCGGCTGCGGGCCGCGGGCGGCGAGCTGACCTGGCGGCATGACGGCGACGACTTCGTCGTGACCGCCACCCTGCCGGTGGGGGCACGATGATCCGCCTGCTGATCGCCGACGACGAGGACCTGATCAGGGGCGCCCTGGCGGCGCTGCTGGAGCTGGAGGAGGACCTGACGGTGGCCGCCGAGGCCGCCACCTCCACCGACGCCGTGCGCCTGGCCCGCGCGCACCAGCCCGACATCGCCGTGCTGGACCTGGAGATGCCGCCGGCCGACGGCCTGCGGGCCGCCGAGGAGATCAGGGCGGAGTCCCCCATCAAGATCATCCTGGTCACGCGGCACGCCCGGCCGGGAGTGTTGCGCCGCGCGCTGGCGGCGGGGGTGAGCGGGTTCGTGCCCAAGACCACACCTGCCACCAGGCTAGCGGAGATCATCCGCGACGTCGCGGCCGGACGACGGTACGTCGATCCCGACATCGCCGCCTCCGCGCTGACCGAGGACGACTGCCCGCTCAGCGACCGGGAGCTGGAGGTGCTGCGGGCGTCACGGACGGGCGCCTCGGTCAGGGAGATCGCCGCCCAGGTCCATCTGGCGCCGGGCACGGTACGCAACTACCTGTCGGCGGCCATGGCCAAGCTCGGCGTCAGCTCCCGCCACGCGGCCGCCCACCGGGCCTGGGAGGAAGGCTGGATCTGATGATCATTTGGCGGACCTTTCGGGGACGTGGGCGAGCTTGTCGGGATTGCTGACGGTGTAGATGTCGCGGACCTGAGAGCCGTCGGAGTTCAGGTCGACGACCATGACCGCGTACGGGGCGTTCTCCACGAACAGCACCGCGCAGGGATCGCCATTGACCTGGCGGTATTGGAGGTCGAGGCCGTCACGAGTCTCGGCGGCGCTGGAAACGAGCACGCGGGCGACCTTGTCGCGGCCCCGGATGGGACGCGGGCCGGCGGCGTCCGACTTGCCGCCGCCGTCGGACCACAGCGTCACGTCGGGCGCCAGGAGTTCCATGAGCGCCTGGAGGTCGCCACCGAAGGCGGCGGCCACGAACCGCTCGGTGACCTGCTTCTGGAGGTGCGCGTCGACCTGAGTGCGGGGGCGGCGGGCCTGGACGTGTTCGCGGGCCCGGTGCGCGAGCTGGCGCACGGCGGCGGGGCTGCGGTCGATCATGGCGGCGATCTCGGTGTGCTGGTAGGCGAACACCTCATGCAGGATGAACACCGCCCGCTCCAGCGGCGTCAGCGTTTCCAGCACCACCAGCAGCGCGAGCGAGAGCGTGTCCGCGCGCACCGCCTGCTCGGCGGCGTCGGCCGCGGTGACGAGGGGTTCGGGCAGCCAGGGCCCGACGTAGGTCTCGCGGCGCCGGCGCAGGGCCGACTGCTGGGCGAGAGCCTGGTTGACGGCGATGCGCACCAGGTAGGCACGCGGGTGGTCGACGCGCTCCCGGCTCGCCGACGACCAGGACAGCCAGGTCTCCTGCAGCACGTCCTCGGTGTCGGCGACGCTGCCGAGCATGTTGTAGACGATGGAGAACAGCAGCTCACGATGGTCGGCGAACACCTGGGTGGCATCGGGCATCACCGGCCCCCTCTCTGTGTGACTGCTGCCTTGAGCCCGCAGAGGGGTCGATATGTGACATCCGCGGTGAGAAATGTGACCTGGATCTCATCCGCGGCAAACCCCTTCACCGTCAGGAAACGCTGACGACTCCCCCTGGGGCCGGGGCGGGGCCGGATCGCAGGACCTGCCAGTAGACCTGTTCGTAGGCCGCGGCCATGGTCTCGGCGCTGAAGCACTGCTCCACGTGCTTCCTGCACGCGTGCGGGTCGATGCGCTCGATCGACTCGATCGCCTCGGGCAGCTCGGCGACGGTCTGCAGGACGTAGCCGGTGCGGCCGTCGGCCACGACCTCCGGCACCGCGCCTCTGCCGAGCGCCACGACGGGCGTGCCGCAGGCCATCGCCTCGATGAGCACCATGCCGAACGGCTCCTCCCATTGGATGGGGAACAGCAGGCAGCGGGCGGCGGCGAGCAGCTCGCGTTTGCGGGCGGCGTCGGCCTCGCCGACGTAGGTGGCGTCGGGGCCGAGCCGGGGCCGGACGTAGGCGTCGAAGCAGGCGTGTTCGGCGGGCTCGGTGAGCTTGCCGGCCAGAATGATGCGCCGGCCCGCCGCGCGGGCGGCGTCGATGGCGAGATGGGCGCCCTTGTATGGGTGGAACCTGCCCAGCCACAACACCCACTCCTCCTTGCCGGGCTGGAAGGGGTAGGTGTCGACGTCGAGCGCGTTGTGCACGGTGGCGACCCAGCCGAGGTCGGGCGCGTGCCGGCGCTGAGCCTCGGAAATGGCCACCAGGCAGATGTCGGCGCCCAGCTCCCGGTAGCACTCTCCCAGCTCGCCGTCCGCGGGGCCGTGGCAGGTGACGACGGTCGGCACGGCGCGACAGGCCGCGGTCAGGGGGCCGGCCAGCGAGTGATCGTGCACGATGTCGGCGTCCAGTCCGGCCAGCAGCCGCCGGGCGCGGGCGGCGTGCAGCAGCTCGGGCAGCGGGTCGCCGATCCGCTCGGACGGCGGCCGCGCGTAGGTGGGCAGGAACCTCGCCGGCACCGTGGTGTGGCCGGCGCCGATGAGGGTGACCTCGTGCCCGCGCCGGTCCAGCCCGCTGATCAGGCCGGCCAGCATCTCCTCGATGCCGCCGTACGCCCGGGGCGGCACGTCCTGCCAGGGCGGGGCGATCATGGTGATGCGCAGCCGGCCACCCGGCCGCCGGCTCTGCTGGGCCCTCTCCATGCGCCCGTCGGCGGCGGTCATGGCGTCGCCAGCCCGTAGGTGCGATCGGCCACGCCGGCGCGGCTAATGGGCGGGCGGGGTTCGGTGAGCAGTTCGATGCCCTCCGGCACGCCGGACACGACGGCCGTCCGCCCGTCCCTCCCGACGCTGACGGTGAGCCGGGCGCCTGCCACGGGCAGGTCCCTGATCTCGAGCTCGCCGAACCCGTCCGGCAGCGCCGGGACGATCCAGATCTTCCCGTACGGCACCCAGGGGTCCAGCCGCAGCAGGGTACGCAGCAAGTGGATGGGCGCGGCGGCGGCCCAGGCCTGCGGCGAGCAGGACGTCGGGTACGGGATGGGCTCGAAGAACTCTGCCCGGTCGAACCCGCAGAACAGCTCCGGCAACCGGCCGCCGAACGCCTGCCCGACAGCCAGCAACCCCATCGCGATCCGCTGGGCCTCCTCGATGAAGCCGTACCGCATCAGCCCGGCCGCGATGATCGCGTTGTCGTGGGGCCACACCGAGCCGTTGTGGTAGCTCATCGGGTTGTAGGCCCCCATCGACGTGGCCAGGGTGCGCACCCCGTAGCCGGTGAACATCTCATCCGACAGCAGATGCTCCGCCACCGAGGCCGCCCTGGCCTCGTCCACGATGCCGCTCCACAGGCAGTGGCCCATGTTGGAGCCGAGGCCGTCGATGGGCCGCCCCCGGCGGTCCAGGCCCATCGCGTAGTAGCCGGCGTCCGGAAGCCAGAAGCGCTCGTTGAAGGCTCGCCTGATCGCCATGGCCCGCTCCACGCAGCGTCGTTCCGTCGCCTCGTCGCCCTGCTCGTGGGCGAAGTGGGCGCGCGCGAGGTAGGCGGCGTAGACGTACCCCTGCGCTTCGGCCAGGGCGATGGGCGGGCGGGCGATGGTCCCGTCGCTGAAGGTGATGCCGTCGAAGGAGTCCTTCCACCCCTGGTTGATCAGCCCGCGGTCGGTCTTGCGGCGGTACCACAGGAGCCCGTCGGGTCCGCCGTACTCCTCGATCCAGGTCAGCGCGGCATCGGCATGGGGCAGCAGTTCCTCGACGGCCTCGGTGTGCAGGCCCCACCGGCGCAGCTCGCCGAGCAGCATGACGAACAGGGGCGTCGCGTCGACCGAGCCGTAGTAGGCCTGGCCGCCGTACGGGGACGCGCCGTCCTGCACGCCGTAGCGCAGCTCGTGCAGGATCTTCCCCGGCTCCTCCTCGGAGAGGGGATCGACCTTGGTGCCCTGCAGCCGGGCCAGGCGCCGCATCGTGCCCAGCGCCATCGACTGGTCGAGCGGCAGCGACATCCAGGAGGTCAGCAGCGAGTCGCGGCCGAACAAGGTCATGAACCACGGCGCCCCGGCGGCGATCGCGGGCGGCTCCTGCGGATGGTGCCGGTCGAACAGCCGCAGGCTGCCCAGGTCCTGCCTGGAGCGGCGCATGACCTGGACGAGGTCGGCGTTGGTGCTGGTCAGGACCGGGCTCTCGCGGGTCCACGCGGCCAGGCGACGGGCCGGCTCGGCATGCTCGATGGAGTGGTCCGCGGGGAACCACGCGGAGGTCTCCACCCCCTCGATGATCGGATTGACCACGAGCTTCGTCCGCCACTCCGCACGAGGGGGAACCACCACCTGGAAGGTGAGCAGCCCCGGCGTCGCCGCCACCGGCGTGCCCGGTGGCTCGACCGCGATCCGCGCGCCCCGCGCCCGGCTGGCCGACAGCACCTCCAGCCCCGACTCGGTGGGGGTCATCTCCACATCGGGGACCGGCCGGACCCGTTCGGCCTTCACCTCGAACAGATCGGCCACGTCCGCGCCCACCTGGACGGTCACCACGCACCCCGCCGGCTCCTCCGACATGTTGCGCAGCACCAAGTCCTCGCGCAGCCCGCCGCCGACGTAGCGGTCTCGCACGACCAGCAACGTGCTCTCCACGGTGCCCGGCCGCGGCCGGGCCTTGCCCACGAACGTGGCGTGGTACGGCGCGGCCGAGATCGTCTGCAGCGGCTCCACGGGATAGTCGTCCACCTTCAGCACCCACCGCGACAACAGCCGGGTGTCGGCATAGTAGACACCCTGCGCGGCGCCGTGGATGATGTCGCCGCCACGCTGGCACAGGCAGAACGAACCGCCCTCCACCAGCGTGATCGTCTCTCCCAACGCCTCCGGTTGCCCCTCGAAAGTCCACGCGCTCATGGACGTGCCCCCTCGCTGTCCCCCACCCCGGTACATGCCCGCTGCATGCCGCCTGACGCCATGACCTGGGGATCCGACGGGCTGGGCGCGGCCGCGACGCCGCTCGGCATGACCGCGCCGAGGTTTGGTATTCAGGAGTACATGGGCTACGCCGAGCTCAGCCTGGCCACCTTGGACCGCGTCGATGAGGCGCGGCGGCCCCGCATCGATCCGCGCCTGCTGCGGCCGCGTATCGTGCACGTCGGTCTCGGCGCGTTCCACCGGGCGCACCAGGCCCTCTTCACCGAGGAAGCCGCGGCCCGCTCGGGCGAGCCGTGGGGCATCGCGGCCGTCGCCCCCCGCTCGGCGGCCACGGTCGAGGCGATGCGCGCGCAGGACTGCCTGTACACGGTGACCGACCGGGTGCCCGGCCCGCTGCGTCCGCGGGTGGCCGGTGCGATCGTCGAGGCGCTGCTGATGCGCGCGGACGGCGCACGGCTGCGGGACCTGCTCCGTTCGGAGGAGGTCCCGGTCGTGACGCTGACCGTCACGGAAAAGGCGTACCACCGCCGCGCGGACGTCGTCGCCCGGCTCGCCGGCGGACTGGCCGGGCGCTACCGGCACGGCGGCGCCCCGATCAGCGTCGTCTCCTGCGACAACATGGCCGGCAACGGCCGGGTCCTGGCCACGGTGGTGCGCGAGTTCGTCGCCGCGTCCCACTGGCCGGACCGCGAGCGGTTGCTCGACTGGATGGCGGCCTCGGTCGCCTTCCCCGACACGGTCGTCGACCGGATCGTGCCCGCCACCACCCCCGGCGATCAGCGGGAGGTCTCGGCGGCCCTGGGGCTGCGCGACGCCGTGCCGGTGCTCGGCGAGCCGTATCGGCAGTGGGTGCTGGAGGACCGCTTCGCCGCGACGCGCCCGCCGTGGGAGCTCGGCGGCGCGGTCTTCGTCGCCGACGTCACGCCCTACCAGCTGCGCAAGCTGCGTCTGCTCAACGGGGCGCACTCCGCGATGGCCTACCTCGGGTCCGCGGCCGGCTGCCGCACGGTCGCGGAGGTGCTGGAGACCGGGTGGGGGGAACGGTTCGTGCGCGCCTTCGGTGCGGAGGTCGCCGCGACGCTGCCGGGTCCGGCACCCGAGGCGGCCGCTTACGTCGACCGGCTGGTCGAGCGCTTCCGCAACCCCGAGCTGCGCCACCTGCTGCGGCAGATCGGCTCGGACGGCTCCGCGAAGATCCCCGAACGCTGGTTCGACCCGCTGCGCGCCCTGCGGCCCGCGCCCATGCTCGAACTGGCGCTGGCCGCCTGGGTGAACGCCACCGGCCCCGACGGCCTGAGCTTCGGCATGACCGACCCTCAGGCGCAGGCGCTGGCCGGCTGCCACCGGGGTGCGGCGGGCCCGGGCGAGGTGGTGGCGCGGCTGCTGCGCCTGACCGGCGCCCCTGATCTCGCCGAGCGGGCGGACCTCACCGCGGCGGTCGCCGCCCACCTCCCCGCCCTGCGTGCCGGGCGCGTCGACGTCTGACCGGGCGGCTCACCAGGACAACACCAGGTCGGCGAATCTCGCGGGCTGCTCCAGGTGCAGGAAATGCCCGGCCTCCGGCCACACGACGGTCGTGGAGCGTGGATGCGCCGGCAACCCCGCCTCCCAGCGCGCTGCCTCCGGCACGTTGTGGACGGCGAGCACCGGGCAGACCCGCCTGGCCAGATACCGCTCGGACTCCCGGCGCACCCCGAAGGCCCCCGGCAGCGTGTACATGCCGGCGTAGCATTCGGCCAGCACGTGCCCCGGCGTGGCCAGCAGCTGCTCGGCCACCGGCGCGGGCAGCGGCCCGAGCTGCCGCGACGCCGCGTCGGCGCCGTCGGCCCGCAGCGCGGCCAGGCGGCCGGGGATGAGCCGCTCCTCGGCCTCGTCCGCCCCGTAGGCCGGGGCGACCACGACCATCGCGCGGACCGCCGAAGGGTGCTCGACCGCCAGCGCGGTGACGACCTGGCCGCCCATGGAGTGCCCGACGGCCACCACGGGCTCCTCGATCCACGGCAGCAGATCGCCGGCCAGGTCGGCGGGGGTGTAACCGGTCGCCGGCGCCGGGGACCTGCCGTGGCCGCGCAGGTCCACGGCGATCACCCGGCGCTCGCCGAAGTCGAGCGCGTCCCACACGCGGTGGTCGCCGCCCCATCCGTGCACCAGGAGCAGCGGCGGGCCGGCGGACCCCCGCGTCTGGGCGTGCACTCTCATCGGCGTCAGTCCTCCAGGTACAGGACCACGGTGCTGAGCGGCTCGACCTCGATCGGGCCGCCGAGCCTGACCTGCCGGCCGGTGCCCAGGTCGCGGGCCGTGCCGGGACCGGTGGTGTAGAGGCGGCGGGCGCGCTCGCCGTCGGTGTTCATCCCGATCAGGTAGCGGCCGTAGGAGCAGCGGTAGAACTGCGCCTTGCCCACGAAGAGCGTCTCGACGCCGGGGAAGTCCACGCCGAGCGCCGGGTCGGGCACGTCGGCGGGGTGCGGCGCGACTTTGAGCACCTCGCCGGCGAAGGCCTGGTGCAGCTCGGGGCCAGGCGGCGGGAAGCCGCCGGGCGGGATGTGGGAGGCGGCCGGGTCGTTGATGGCGAAATTGAAGCAGACCCAGTCCTGCTCGGTCCAGATCTCGCCGGTCGGGGAGACGGAGCACTGCTGGCGGAGCGTGGCGACCCGGTGGGTGTCGGGGGTGATGTGGTGGACGCGGGCCAGGTTGTTCACGGCCTGCCTGGCCCGCCAGTAGAGGCAGGCGTAGAGGATCTCCTGGCCGTTCTTGATGGCGACGACGCCGTTCTCCTCGTCGGCGAAGACGAAGGAGGGCGCGTCCCAGTCCATCGGGAAGGCCTGCGGCCGCGCCGTACGGGCGGTGAAGGCGGGCCAGTCCCGCGCGAGCAGGCGCAGGGCGACCACCCCGACCCGCGACCAGGAGTGCGTCTGAAGCAGGTCGAGACCGCCGAAGAACTGGTTGTCGGCGACCATGCGCTGGCCGCGGCCCACCAGGGCGGGATCGTCGAAGACCGCGGAGGCCATGAGCGGGTGGCCGTCCCAGTCCACCCGCTGGGCGTAGGTGACGACGCCCGGATAGTGGTCGTCGCGCCAGCCGACCGCCGCCTCCAGGCGCATGGTGCGGTAGCCGTCGTTGTCGACCTCGGGGTAGCGGAACACCGCCCGCGCGTTGATCATCTTGACCAGCTGGGCCTCGAGCTCGGGATCCTTGACCCCGTCAAAGCGAGTGACCGCCTCATACAGCAGCACCAGCCAGCAAGTGACCTCGCCGTAGCTGCCGACGTACCCCAGCTCCTTGGTCAGCCCCTTGCGCGTGGCCTGGTAGAAGTGCTCGCCCAGCGGCTTGCTCGGCGTGCCGGAGGCGTCCTCCCTGCCGAGGAAGGGCTTGAGCCCGACGGCCTGGTGGATGTAGTCGCGGGCCTTCTCCTCCGCCAGCGGCGCCTTGTCCGGATTTATCAGCATCAGGCCGCGATTGCAGCGGTAGATGCCGAGCGCGCAGATCTGCACCTGGTTGCTGTAGTGCGGCATGTGCCGGCGCCAGTACGCGATGGACTCGGTCATCATCTTCGTGTAGGCATCCCGCCGAACCGGCAGATCCCCTTGGTCCGGCTCGGTGGCCCCGGCCAGCGGGGTGACCTCGACGTCGTCGAACCAGGCGGTCCCGCCGCCGTGGACCCGCACGTCCAGCCGGAGCTCGACGGCGGTGACCGGCGTGGTCAGCTCGGTGGCGATCTGGGTCCAGTCGTTGGTGCCGGTGGGCGCGAAGACCCTCTGGTCGGTGCCGACGATCTTTCCGGCCAGGTCGTAGAAGAGCACGTTGAGGTACGCGCCCGGGGCGGCGACGTTCTCGGTCCTGACCCAGACGCTGTAGCGGTGCTTGCCCTGGCCGATCAGCGTACGGTTCTGCGAGGTGCTCCACCCGGCCACGGCGCCCGCGTCGGCGGCGACCTTGACCGAGAGGGAGCCGCCGTGCGTGACGGCGTCGTCCCAGAGCCAGGTGGCGGTGCCGGCCCATCGGGCGCTCGTCCAGCCGGCCGGAGCCGTGCCGCCGCGCTCGAAGCCGGGGTTGGGCGCGCCCACGGCCCTGGCCCCGATCTTCCGTTCCAGGCGGTCGCCCAGCACGTCCTTGAGCAGGACCAGCACGTGACCCACCTTGCCGAAGCCCTCCCACTGCTGGTCGGAGGCCGTCAGCACGGTCGGGTCGGTGAGCCACTTGGTGTAGCGCGCGTCGATCGCGGCCAGCACCTGGTCGATGGCCTCGGGGTTCTGGTAGGCGGGGCTGCCGGGGTAGAAGTAGCCCTCGGCCAGACTCAGGTAGGCCCAGGAGTCCATCGAGGCGGCGCTGCCGCCCAGCCAGGTGCGATGCTCTCTGACCACCCTGGCCTTGATCGTCTCCAGGACCTCGGGTCCCGGCTCGGGCCGGACGGGCGCCTCGGGCGCGGGGCCCTGGATGCCGTCTCCGGGAAAGTACGGCTCCTTGTGCGTGAAGATCCGGTAGAAGGGGCGGGTCGGCTTGTTCAGCGTGCGGTAGAACTCGGCGGCGTTCTGGCCGTAGCCCCAGACCCGGCCCATCGCCCGGATCTCCAGCGTGACCTGCTCCTTGTCCTTGGTAATCGCCTCGGGTAACGGCAGGGTGTGGTAGTGGAAGCGGCCCGGCGCGTGCGCGTCCAGGCTCAGGATGTCCAGCGGGTCGACCGCGCCCAGGTGGTAGTGGCCGACCTGCTCGCCCTCGCAGAAGAGCTGCAGCCGGGACTGGTCGGCCTCGGTCGGGGCGCGGTCGCCGCCCCAGAGTTTGATGGTGACGTACGTGGTGCCGTCAGGCACACACTTGACGGTGCAGGCGACGGTGCCGCCCCAGGCGCTCGCGGGCGTCTGGGGGTTGAGCACGCGGGCGCTCTGACCGAGCGCCCCTGCCACCACGTCGGACCCCGCCGGGGTGACCGCGTGGGCGGCCTCCGACGCCGCGTCGCCGAAGATCACCTCGTCGAGTGGCCGGCCGGGGCGGGCGGTGGCGGCCGCCGCGGGCCCGGACAGCAGGCTCCAGCTCGCGGCGGCCGCGGCTCCGGCGCCGCTCGCGCGGAGCAGGGCACGCCGGGACAGTTCGGGCTTCATGGGGGTGCGTTCCTTTCCCGGCGTGCCGGCTCTTACTGGCCCTTGAGGTAGGCGTCGGCCTGCTTGGCCATCTCCGCCTGAAGCTTGGCCAGGCCCGCCCTGTCGAGGGCCTTCTTCAGCTTGTCCAGGCCCTGGTCGACGTCCACGGCGCCGATGAACAGCGGGTTGGCGAACTGCGTGAGGGCGGCGGTGACCTGGGTGTTCTCCCGCTTCACCGGCTCGGGGTCGGGGACGAAGGCGGCGTACGGGTCGACGGTGAAGTTGTCGATGTTCTGGGCCCAGTCGAACCACTTGGTCTCGGACTCGGTCATGTCCTTGATCCGGCGCTCCAGCTTGGCCCGCCAGGCGAGAGCGAAGCCGGGGAAGGTGTACGTGGAGACCTTCTCGTACTTGTCGTCGCCGATGGCGTTCCAGTCCTTGCCGGGGAGGCCGTAGTTGAGCAGGTCGTGGTTCTCCTTGATCGACACCCAGTCCTGCAGCTGCATGGCCTTCTCGTTGCTCTGGCCCTTGGCGTTGAGCACGACGAAGTTGTCGCTCTGGAAGGTCTGGTACGGCTTGGCGTCCTCGCCGCCCTTGAGCGGCATCACGTTGGCGAGCATCGCGCCCGGCACGTTCTTGGTCAGCTCGGGCAGGGCCGTGGAGGACAGGCCGTCGGTCATGGCCCAGCCGGTGGCGACGCGGCCGGCCTTGAACTGCGAGTCCAGCGCCTTGGTGTCCAGGGTGAGGGCGTTCTTGTTGATCAGACCGTCCTGGTAGTACTTCCGGATCAGGCGCAGCGCGTCCACCATGCCCGGGGCCTCCCACCACGGGATCGGGTTGGACGAGCCCGTCGTCTTACCGTCGGCGGCCAGGACGAAGTTGAACGAGTCGCCCGTGAACGAGGCGATGCTCACGTTCGGGTTGTCCCACATGTAGGGGTTGAGCCAGCCGACCGGGTTCCACGCCACCATCAGCTTGGGCATGCGGGAGCTGACCCCGATCGGGATGATGTCCTTGTTCTTCTGCTTGACGTCGTACCAGAACTTCTCCAGCCCGGCGAAATCCGTGATGTCGCTCATGCCGAGCTTCTCGGCCAGGTCCTGGCGGATGCTGAAGTGGTGGAAACGAGCGACAGAGTTGATCTGGGGCAGGCCGTAGAGCTTGCCGCTCCACCGGTTCAGCTCGATGATCTTCGGGTCGATCGTGGCGGTCAGGTTGGGGTACTTGCCGCTGGACAGCAGGCTGCTCAGGTCGACGATCGAGCCACTGGCCGCGAGCTGCGTCATGTTGAGCCAGCGCGCCTGCAGCGCCGTGTCGAACTTCTCCCCGGCGGTGAACTTCAGCAGCGCCTGCTGACCGTAGCTGGTCCACGGGATGAACTGCGGCTTGATGGTGAAGCCCAGGTCCGCCTGAAGCTTCTTGTTGACTTCCGCCAGGACGGGGTCCCAGCCGACCGGCACGTCGCCGGGCAGCAGCAGGCTCAGCGTGAGCGCGGCGCTGCTCGCACCGCCACTCGCCTGGGGCTGCGAGGAGCCGCTGGAGCAGGCGGACAGGAAGGCGGCGACGGACAGACCGCCGCCGGCGGCCAGCAGGCCGCGCCGCGACATCATGGGGTTGGACACGGTAACTCCTGAAATGGGGGGAACTGACTCAGCCCTTGGTGGCACCGAGGGTGATGCCCTTGACGAAGTAGCGCTGGGCGAAGGGGTAGGCGAGCAGGATCGGGCCGATGGCGACGGTGGTGAGGGCGAGCCGGAGCTGGTAGACGGGGGTGGCCGCCTCAGCCAGCTGCGGCAGCATCGCGGTGAACGAGATGTTGGAGATCAGGTTCTGCAGGACGAGCGGGAGCGGGAACTTGTGCACGTCGTCGATGAACAGCAACGCCATGAACCAGTCGTTCCAGTAGTGCACGGCGTAGAAGAGGCCGACGACGGCCAGGATCGGCTTGGACAGCGGCAGCGCGATCGTGAAGAAGATGCGCAGCTCGCCGGCGCCGTCGATCTTGGCTGACTCGAAAATCGACTCGGGCAGCTGGCGGAAGGCGCTGACCTGGACGAAGACCAGGAACGGCATGACCAGCAGCGGAAGGATGACCGCGAAGTAGCTGTTCTGCAAGTGCAGGTACTGCGTCACCAGCAGATAGAGCGGCACCAGGCCGCCGGAGAACAGCATCGGCAGGTACGAGTAGATCGTCAGCGGCCGGCTGATGCCGGGCACCCGGCGGGCGATCACCCAGCTCAGCCCCGAGGTCACCGCCAGGGACAGCGCCGTGCCCACGAAGGTGATGAAGAGGCTGGCGAGGTAGGCGTTGAGCACCGCGGGCCCGGTGAAGATCATCTTGTAGGCGGTGAAGTCGAAGTCCGGGAAGAAGCTGTAGCCGGTGGTGGCCAGCTGCGTCTCGCTCGTGAACGACCCCGAGATGATCATCCAGAAGGGCACGGCGCAGGCCAGCACGGCGAGGGAGACACCGATCACGCTGACGACGGTGAACGGCTCCAGCTTTCTGGTGCTCATAGGATGCTCGTCTCCTTCGAGTACTTGCGCTGGATCAGCACCGCGATCACCACGAGGATGAAACCGACCACCGACTGGAACAGGCCGATCGCCGCGGTGGTGCCGAAGTCGCCGAGCTGGCGCAGGGCGCGGAAGACGTAGGTGTCGATGACGTCGGTGTTGTCGAACAACGTGCCGTTGTCGCCGATGATCGCGTAGATCGTGCCGAAGTCGCCGTAGAAGATCCGGCCGACCCCCAGCACCAGCAGCACCGCCGCGGTGGGCTTCAGCAGCGGCAGCGTGATGCGCCAGGCCATCTGCGCCCGCGAGGCGCCGTCGATCATCCCGGCCTCGTAGACCTCCTCGGGGATGCCGGTGATCGCGGCCAGGAAGATCACGCTCAGGTAGCCGCCGAGCTGCCAGATCTTCACCACGGTCAGGATCCACGGCCACGGCCCCGGCTCGGTGTACCAGTCCACCGCGGGGAATCCGAAACCGCTCAGAGCGTCATTGACCGCCCCTCCCCCACCGGACGCCCCGGCGAGCAGCACCTGCAGGATGATGCTGATCACGACCGGGGAGACGAAGTAGGGGAAGAAGACGACCGACTGGGAGACCCGCTTGAAGAAAGTGCTGCGGATCTCGTTCAGCATGATCGCCAGGATGATCCCGGCGGCCAGCGTCGCCCCGAGGAACAACACGTTGAGGAACAGGGTGTTGAACAGGATCCGCGCCGCGTCCCCGGACTCCAGGAAGTAGGTGAAGTTCTCCAGCCCGTTCCACGGGCTGTCGAAGATGCCCAGGTTGACGTCGAACTCCTTGAACGCCACCACCAGGCCGGCCATCGGCAGGTAGTTGAAGACCAAGAAGAAGACGACCGCCGGCAGCGCGAGCAGCCCGACCACCCAGCCCTTGCGGGCCGCCACGCCTTTGCTGCGGCGTCGGCGCCGGGGTGGCCCGGTCGGAGGTCTCGTCTGAGGCTCTTGCCTCGCCTTAAGCGTGCTGCTCATCACCCGAAGTCCCGTCTGAGGCGGCAGAAGATGTCCGCGAAGTTGGATAGAAACCGGTAGCTGCGAACGCTACGTGCGACCGGCATTCACCACAAGGCGGCGTTACGGATACGTTACAGACAAGTCTCCCCCAGTCCGCTCAAGGCACTCTTTTAGTGCGCGAACGTGCCGCCTCGCGTCACCAGGGCCGCACCATTGACCATCAACCCGATGTGCTTCTACGGTTAGAAACCGATCCCTACGAATGGAGGCTCCTCCGTGTCCCCACGCCCGAAGGCGCTGTTCGCCATGCGCGAGGAACATCTCGCGCTGCTCTTCCCCGCGCCCTTGCTGCGGCGGCTGGACACACTGGCCGACATCGACGTGACACTGGTCGCCGAGCACTTCGACGATCCGCGCCTGGACCTGTCCGAGACCGAGATCCTCATCACCGGCTGGGGCTGCCCCACGCTCGACGAAGCCGTCCTGGCCCGCGCGCCCCGCCTGCGCGGCGTGCTGCACGCCGCCGGCTCGGTGAAATCCCTGGTCACGCCCGCCTGCTGGGAGCGCGGCCTGCTGGTCTCCTCCGCCGCCGAGGCCAACGCCGTCCCGGTGGCCGAGTACACCGTCGCCGCCGTCCTCATGGCCGGCAAGGGAATCTTCGCCCTGAACGAGCGTTACCAGCGCGAACGCACCTTCACCCTGGCCGAGATCCAGCCGTCCATCGGCAACAACGGCCGGACGGTCGGCATCGTCGGCGCCTCGCGCATCGGCCGCAAGGTGATCGACCTGCTCTCCCCTTACGACCTGGACCTGTGCGTCTACGACCCCTACACCCTGGTCCCCGGCGTCCGGCAGGTGTCACTGGAGGAGCTGCTGCGCACCAGCGACATCGTCAGCCTGCACGCCCCCGCCACCCCGGAGACCACGCACATGCTGGATCGCGAGCGGCTGGCGCTGCTG
This sequence comes from Nonomuraea sp. 10N515B, assembly GCF_052245915.1. Classification (NCBI taxonomy): domain Bacteria; kingdom Bacillati; phylum Actinomycetota; class Actinomycetes; order Streptosporangiales; family Streptosporangiaceae; genus Nonomuraea; species Nonomuraea sp. 10N515B. Next base: position 68,216 of record NZ_JBQQBQ010000041.1, on the reverse strand, counting down.
CAGGACGGCGCGGTGCTGATCAACACCGCCCGCGGATCGCTGGTCGACACCGACGCCCTCATCGCCGAGCTGAAGTCGGGCCGGCTGTCCGCGGTCCTCGACGTGACCGAGCCGGAGCCGCTGCCGACGGACTCGCCGCTGTTCGACCTGCCCAACGCCTTCCTCACCCCGCACATCGCCGGCTCCCACGGCAACGAGCTCGCCCGGATGGGCACCGCCGTGGTGGACGAGCTGGAACGGCTGGTCGCCGGGTCGCCGCTGGTGTACCAGGTGACACACGACGACCTGGAAAGGGCCGCCTGAAGGCCGACGCCTTTACGTTGTAGATTAAGTTCTCGGCGTCCTACCCTTGCCTCATGGACATCACAGCAGGCCGGCTCTGGGACGCCGACCCGGGCTGGCTCAACACCGCCTCCTACGGACTGCCCCCGCGCCGCGCCTTCGAGGAGCTCCAAGCCGTGCTGGCCGACTGGCGGCACGGCTCCAGCGACTGGACGCCGTGGGACGCCCGCGTGAGCCGCTCGCGCGCCGCGTTCGCACGCATGATCGGCGCGCCGGCCGCGGACGTGGCCGTGAGCTCGACCGTCTCGCAGATCATGTCCGTCGTGGCCACGGCGCTGCCGCCGGGCGCCCGCGTCGTGGTCCCGGACATCGAATTCACCAGCAACCTGTTCCCGTGGGCCGTCGCGGCCGAGGTCGAGACGGTCCCCGCCGACCGGCTGGCCGACGCGATCAGCAGCTCGACCGCCGCCGTGGCCTTCAGCCTGGTCCAGTCCGCCACCGGATCCGTCGCCCCGCTCGCCGACATCGTGGCCGCCGCCCGCGCCCACGACGCCCTGGTCATCGCCGACGGCTCCCAGGCGTGCGGCTGGCTGCCCGTGGACGTCGACGAGGGCCTCGACGTGCTGGCGTGCGCGGCGTACAAGTGGCTCATGGCGCCGCGCGGCGCCGCCTTCGGCTACCTGTCGCCGCGGGTGCGCGAGCGCATGCGCCCGCTGGCCGCCGGCTGGTACGCCGGCGCCGGCGAGGCCTACTACGGCCTGCCGATGCGCCTGGCCCCCGACGCCCGCGCGTTCGACCTGTCACCGGCGTGGTTCTCCTACGTGGGCGCCGCCCCGGCCATCGAGCTGCTCAACGAGCTGGGCGTCAAACGGGTCCACGACCACAACGTGGCCCTGGCCAACCGCTTCCGCACCGGCCTGGGCCTGGAGCCGGGCGACAGTGCCATCGTGTCCGTGGACGCGCCCGGCGAGCGGCTGGAGGCCGCCGGGATCCGCGCGGCCGTGCGGGCGGGCCGGGTGCGGGCCAGCTTCCACGTCTACACCACCGCCGACGACGTCGATCGTGCTCTGGACGTGCTGAACGGGTGATCTCGCGGGTACGAGGGCCATGACGCACGACACGTACCGGAGGGAAGCGGATGGCCGTCAACGTCACCGTCTGGAGCGAGAACTACCACGAACCCCGCGAGGAGGACGTACGCCGCCGCTACCCCGACGGCATCCACGGCGCCATCGCGGCCGGGCTGACGGAGGTGCTGGGCGATCGGGTCCGCGTACGCACCGCCGTGCTGGACGACCCCGAGCACGGCCTGGCGGACGAGACCCTGGCCCAGACCGACGTGCTGACCTGGTGGGGACACATGGCGCACGAGGAGGTGGACGACAAGGTCGTGGAACGGGTGCGGCGGCGCGTGCTCGGCGGGATGGGCCTGCTGGTGCTGCACTCCGGCCACTACTCCAAGATCTTCCGTTCGCTGATGGGCACCACCTGCACCCTGAACTGGCGGGACGCCGGGGAGCGCGAGCTGGTGTGGACAGTTTCCCCCGGCCACCCGATCGCGCGCGACATCCCCCGTCCACTGATCATCGACCGGCAGGAGACCTACGGCGAGCCGTTCGACGTCCCCGAGCCCGACGAATTGGTCTTCATCAGCTCCTTCAGCGGCGGTGAGGTGTTCCGCAGCGGCTGCTGCTACCGCAGAGGGCTGGGCAGGATCTTCTATTTCGCACCGGGTGACCAGGAATATCCCGTCTACTACCACCCCGGCGTGCGCCGCGTGCTGGCCAACGCGGTCCTGTGGGCCGCCCCGGAGCACGGCGTCGGCGAGCCGCCACAGAACGCCCACACCCCCATCCAGTGGTAGGCGCCGGATGACCTTCGCGACCATCGACGCCCTGGCATGAGGAGAGCCCGCTCCCGAGTGGCGGGGCGGGCTCGGCTCAATGGACGGTCAACGGATCTGGCTCGGTTGCGGCCACTCCGTGCCGATGCCGTCGCCGTAGGCGGTGTAGACGTTGTCGTCGTCGGACCAGCAGTTCGGCCACAGGTCGCCGTGGTTGCGGTTGTCGCCGACGGCCGGGGCGCCGACCGAGGCGGCCGAGCCGACCTGCACCGTCGAGAAGAATGTGCTGGGCGGCGGCGACGTCGCCGCCCCGGCCGTCTCAGGGGCCGCTCCCGCAACCGTCATTGCGGCCGCGACGAGCAGGGCCGCCAGGCCCGCGCCCAGGCGTCGTCGAAGGGTCGAATACATGACTTCTCCAGGCAGTCCGGTGGCCCCTGCGCGCGCGGCAGTCAGGGGTCGCGAGGGTGGGGGGTGAAGGGAGAAGAACTGCGAGCAATCGATTTCTCACGGACGGTACAATCGCCGCCTGACAGCCGTCAAGCCCTGATGTGTCGAGATTTCAGTCGGGGTATTCGCTCAGCCGAACCCCATATTTCAAAAATTCCGGAAGCATGGGATGATGATCTTGGAGGGACAGCGTGCTGCTGCGCTCGCCGTAGGCGGGCTCAGAGCGGCGGCATTGTAGGCCTCCGCGATGGTAGAAACTTGGTTCGATGGCCACTATCTACGATGTCGCCCGCGAGGCCGGCGTATCCGCCGCCACCGTCTCACGCGTGCTCAACGGCGCCCGCACGGTCGACCCCGCCATGGTCGCGCGCGTGCTCACCGCCGTCCGAGAGCTCGGCTACCGCCCCAACGCGGTGGCCAGAAACCTGCGGCGCAGCCGCACCACCCTCTGGGCAGTGATCATCTCGGACATCGGCAACCCGTTCTTCACCGCCACCGTCCGCGGGATCGAGGACGTCGCCCAGCAGGCCGGCTACTCGGTCGTGCTGTGCAACAGCGACGAGGACCCGGCCAAGGAGGAGACGTATGTCGCGGCGGCGCTGAGCGAGCAGATGGCCGGCGTGATCATCTCCTCGTCGGGGAGCGTCAGGGCCGCCAAGACCCTGCTCGAGTCGCCCGTCCCCGTCGTCGCCATCGACCGCGAGCTCCCGCGCGGCGAGGTGGACACGGTCGTGGTGGACAACGAAGCGGGCGCGCGCACGGCCACGGAGCATCTCCTTACAGCCGGCTACCGGCGGATCGCGTGCATCACGGGCCCCGAGGGCGTGAGCACCGCCGACCTGCGCCTGCGGGGCTACGCGGGGGTCCTGCCGGGCGAGCCGCTGGTGGTGCGCACGGACTTCCGCGAGCAGGGCGGATACGACGCCATGACGTCACTGCTGGCCTCCTCCGATCGTCCGGACGCGGTGTTCGTGGCCAACAACCTCATGGCGGTGGGGGCGCTGCGGTGCCTGGCCGATCGGGGTGTGGACGTGCCCGGGGAGATGGGGCTGGTCGGGTTCGACGAGATCCCGTGGGCCGATCTCGTCCGGCCGACGCTGACCACGGTGGCGCAGCCGACGTACGAGCTGGGGCGCATGGCCGCCCGCCTCCTGGTGGACCGCATCGCCACCCCGGCCGCCAAACCCGCCAAGGTCGTCCTCCCCGCCGAGCTCCGCCCCCGCCAGAGCAGCGCCCGCTGACCCGCGGCGCCCAGGTCTCGTCCCACACCGCACCCGGACCGGGTCGGGTACGTTCTCGCGCGGGTGGGGTGCGTGCCGACCCGGGCCCGGTGCGTCCCGCCGCGGGCCTGGTGCGTCCCGGCGCGGGTCAGGCGAGCGCATGGGCGATGTGGGACGTCGAGCGGTACAGGTCGCGGTAGAGCGCGTACAGGCGGTCGTAGTCCTCGGCCGCCTCCGGGGCCGGCTCCACCACGGACGCCACCGGGTTCCATCCCTCGCACGACACCCCCACCGCCCGCGCCGCCAGCATGGCGTCGCCGAAGGCGGCGCCGACCGTGTGGGCGGGCACGACCTGCGGCTGCTGGAGGACGTCGGAGACGATCCGCGTCCACAGGCCGCCCCGCGTGCCGCCGCCCACCGCCACCAGCCGCTTGGCGGACCCGCCCGCCTCCCGCATGGCCTCCAGGTTGTGCCGGACGCCGAACGCCGTGGCCTCCAGCGCGGCCCGGTACAGGTGGCCGCGCCCGTGCCGCAGCGTCAGCCCGACGATCGTCCCCCGGGCGTCCGGGTCGAAGAGCGGCGTGCGCTCCCCCGCGAAGTACGGCAGCATCAGCAGCCCCTCCGCCCCGCGCCCCGCGGCGGAAGCCTCCGCCGTCAGGTCCGAGAACGAGGCCCCGGTCAGGTCACGGAGCCATGCGGTGATCGCTCCCGACGTGGCCATCCCGGCCGCCAGGTTGTACGTCCCCGGCGCCACCCCCACGGTCCCCCACAGCTGCGGGGAGGCGGCCCGCGAGGCGAGCACCTCCACGAGGAACATGGTGGTCCCGTACATGAGCATGACGTCGCCCGGTGAGGTCACCCCGACGCTCAGCGCCTCGGCCCACGCGTCGATGGTGCCCGCGACCACCGGGATCCCGGCGGGCAGCCCGGTCAGGGCGGCCGCGCCGGGGGAGACCGTGCCCACGACGTCGCCGCTCCAGGCGAGCGCGGGCCGCTCCAGCTCCGGCACGATCTCCCAGTCCGTGATCCACTCGTGGGCGCGGATGTCGTACAGCGGCGTGCATTGGCTGGCCGCATGATGATCCAGCACGTAGGCCCCGGTCAGCCGGTACGCCAGCCACGAGTGCGCCATGAACATCCGCCGGGTCCGCGCCCACACGGAGGGCTCGTGGACGCGGAGCCACTCCAGCTTGGGCCCTACCGCCTGGGACGTGAGCGGCGAGCCGCACCGGTCCAGGATCGCGGCCTCGCCGTAGCGGGCGGTCTGGGCGGCGATCTCGGCGGTGGCGCGGGTGTCCACGCCGTACAGGATGGCCGGGCGCAGCGGCGTGCCGTCCTCCGTGCAGGGCAGCACGCACGGCCCGATCCCGCTCAGCCCGACCGCCTCGATGCCGGGGCGGGCCAGCTCGCCGGCGATCGCGGCGAAGTCGGCCCACCACACCTCCTCCGCGTCGTGCTCGAACCAGCCGGGCCGGGGTGTGGCGGTCCGGTGCTCGCGTACGGCCGTGGCCACGACCGTGCCGTCCGCTGCGACGAGGACACCCTTGGAGCTCGAGGTCCCGATGTCGACGCCGAGGAACATCAGTTCTGCCCGGACAGGTCGAACTGCTTGTACAGGTCGGCCGCGTTGTCCTTGGTGACCTGCGTGGTGCCGAGCACCTGCTGTTTGTCCACCGGCTGGCCGTGCAGGATCTTGTTGACGGTGTCGGCCGCCTCCTGCGCGCCCGTCGGGTAGATGAACGTGGCCGACAGCTGGCCGAGCTGCACGGCGCGGATGCCGCCGTCCGGGATGGCCAGGCCGTCGATGCCGATGAACTTGATCTGCTCGGCCTTTCCTGCCGCCTTGGCCGCCAGGTACGCGCCCAGCGCCATCGGGTCGTTGTGCCCGTACACGAGGTCGATCTTGGGATGCTGGGCCAGCCACTGCTGCATGATCGGCGTGGCCTGCTCCTTCACCCACTTGGCCTCGCGATCCGCGATGATCTTGATCTTGGGGTTGGCCGCGATGGCCTCGCGGAAGCCCTTGTCGCGGTCGATCTGCGGCTGGTTGGACAGGATGCCGCGCAGCTCGACGATGTTGCCGCCGTCCGGCAGCAGCTTGACCGCCTCCTCCCCCGCCTTCCTGCCGATGAGCACGTTGTCGCCGCCGATGAAGGCCGTGTAGCAGTCGGTGTTGACCGTGCGGTCCAGGATGATGACCGGGATCTTGGCGTCACACGCCTGCTGCACGGCCGCCGTCAGCGGTGCGGGCTCGGTGGGCGAGACGATGAGCGCGTCGACCTTCTGGGTGATGAAGTTCTGGACCTGGGAGACCTGCGTGGCGCTCGACTGCTTGGCGTCGGCGATCGGCAGCAGCTCGATGTCCGGATATTTCTTCAGGAAGTGCTGCAGCTGCAGGTTGAGCTGCGCCCGGTACGGCTCGGCGTTGTTCGACTGCGAGTAGCCGACGACGAACTTCTTCTTCCCGGCGCCGCCGTCCGCGGTCGCGGTGGACGTAGGCGCCTTGGACGCGCACGCCGCGGCGAGCAGCGCGCACAGCGCGATGGCAATGGTCTTCTTCATGATCGAGACCCTCCTCGGAAGAACGTGAAGAGATCGGGACGCTGCAGGACGACCGCCACGACGACGATCAGTCCCTTGATCACGAGCTGCCAGTTGTCGCTGACCGCGTTGAGCCCGAGCACGTTGTCCAGCAGCGTCAGGATGAGGGCCCCGACGAACGTGCCGGCGATCGTGCCCTTGCCGCCGGCCAGCGAGGCCCCGCCGATGACCGCGGCGGCGATGGCGTCCAGCTCGAAGGACTGCCCGGCCTGGGGGTCGGCCGAGGCGCTGTAGGCGGCGTCGATGGGCCCGGCGAACCCGGCGAGCATGCCGGACAGCGTGAACACCGCGATCGTGACCGCCGTGACGTTGACGCCGGACAGCCGGGCGGCCGTGGGGTTGCCGCCGACGGCGTACACGTGCCGGCCGAACCGGGTCTTCGTCAGGATCAGGTGGAAGACGACGCAGACCACGATGAAGGCCAGCACCGGATAGTAGAGCCGGCCGAACAGGTTGTGCCCGGGCGTACCGAACAGTTGGAACGCCTCCGCCTGCGGCGTCAGCTGCCCGTCGGGGCCGGTGATCTGGGTTCCGACGCTGACGTTGTCGCTGACCTGCCGGTCCAGGCCGCGTACGACCGAGAGCATGGCCAGCGTCATGACGAACGACTGGATACGCAGCCAGGCGGTGCCGGCGCCGTTCAGGAACCCGAAGAACGCCCCCACGGCCATGCAGATCGGCACGATCTGCCACGGCTCCAGCGAGTGTTTGGACAGCATCATCGCGGCCGTCATCGACGCGATGCCCAGCAGCGAGCCGACGGACAGGTCGATGCCGCCGGTCAGGATGACCAGGGTGACGCCGACGGCGAGGATGCCGCGTGAGGCGAAGGCGCCGATGGCGTTGGTGAGGTTCGTCTCGCTGAGGAACATCTCGCCCTTGGTGGCGATCCCGACGGCGAGCACCAGCACCAGGCCGATGTACGCCTGCGCGGCGCCGAGAGCGGACAGCGTGCGCCGCATCCGGTTGTCCGCGTGAAGAGTCATAGGGTCGTCACCTGCTGTCTGGCCATGGCGGCCGCGAGGATCGCCTCCTGCGTCGCCTGGCCCCTAGCGAATTCGGCGGTGATCCGGCCCTCGCACAACACGAGGATCCGGTCGCACATGGCGAGCAGCTCGGGCAGTTCGGACGAGGCCACGAGCACGGCCTTGCCGGAGGCGGCCAGCTCGGACATCAGCGCGTGGATCTCCGCCTTGGCGCCCACGTCGATGCCGCGGGTCGGCTCGTCCATGAGGATCAGCGACGGCGCGGTCAGCAGCCATTTGGCCAGCACGACCTTCTGCTGGTTGCCGCCCGACAGGTTCCCGACCGTGAAGCGTGTGCCCGGCGCCTTGACGCGCAGCTCGCGCACCTGCCCGGCGACGGCCGCGCCCTCGCGCCGCCGGTCCACGATCCCGAAGCGCAGGAACCGCTTCAGTGAGGGGAGGCTGGCGTTGAAGCCGATGGTGTTGCCGAGGACGAGGCTCTGCGCCTTGCGGTCCTCCGCCACCAGCGCGACGCCGCGCGCGATCGCCTGCTTGGGGCTGCGCGGGCGGTACGGCCGGCCGCTCAGGATCATGCGGCCCGCCGCCGCGCGGTGCACGCCGAAAATCGATTCCAGCAGCTCGCTGCGGCCCGCGCCCATCAGCCCGGCGACGCCGACGATCTCGCCCGCCCGTACGGACAGGGAGACCTCGCGCAGCGCGGTGCGGCCCGAGCCGGGCTCGCCGGGCACCGACAGGCCCTCCACCCTCAGCAGCTCCGCGCCGTCCGAGCCGCCGTTCGCGCGCGGGAACATCTCGCCCAGCGGGCGGCCGACCATCATCTGGATCAGCTCGTCGCGGTCGATGGACGAGCGCTCGCCGACGTAGCGGCCGTCACGCAGCACGACCACCCGGTCGGCGATCTCCTCCAGCTCCTCGAGGCGGTGGGAGATGTAGATGACGGCCACGCCGCGCCCGGTGAGGTCGCGGATGACCTCATACAGCCGGTGCACCTCGGCATCGGCCAGCGCCGAGGTGGGCTCGTCCATGACCAGGACCCGGACGTTCTGCGACAGGGCCTTGGCCACCTCGATGAGCTGACGTTCGGCGATCTTGCACTGCTTGACGAGGGTGCACGGCGACAGGTCGAGCCCGAGGCCGCGCAACAGCTCGGCGGTCCGCGCCTCCATGCCCTTGCGGTCGAGGATCGCGCGTTCCCTGCCGAGGAGGATGTTGTCGGCGATGGACAGCTCGGGCACCAGGTTGAGCTCCTGGTGGATCATGGCGATCCCGTGCCGGCCCGCGTCCTTGGGCGAGTGAATGCGGGCGGGTTCGCCGCCGATCTCGATCTCGCCCTCGTAGTCCTTGAACACCCCGGCCAGGATGTTCATCAGCGTGGACTTGCCCGCGCCGTTCTCGCCGAGGAGGGCCACCACCTCGCCCTCCCCGACGGTGAGCGACACGCCGTCGAGCGCCCGCACGCCGGGGAAGGACTTGCCGATGGCCCGCATCGTCAGAACCGTCGTCACCGCAGACTCCATGCCGTGTAGGAGGCGGCCGACCAGGGGGTCTTCGGGGTGAGCTGAACGGTGATCTCGCTCTTGCCCTTCGTGACGCCCGCCGGGATCTGGTAGACGTCCTCCAGCCACCTGCGGGTCCGGTTGCCGAGGGGCTGCACCCAGTCGGCCATCCTGTGCCCGTTGACGGTGACCTCGGCGTGCCGGCCCGCGAGACTCTGGTCGCCGGTGCGGCGCAGCTCGACGCCCCGGTTGCCGCGGTCGATCCGCAGTTTGAAGCTCACCGGGCCGTCGGTCGTGCGCTGGGCGGCCTTCAGCGTCAGGGGGTTCCTGAAGTCGCCTTCGAACGCCGAGTCCAGTGTCGTGACCTCGCCCTGGCCGGTGTAGCCGTGCTGCTGCTCGCTGGTCTGGTCGCCGACGGTGAGAGCGTCGGTCTGCGTGGCCGCTGCTTGGTCGCGGCCGTACCAGTAGGCGGTCGAGGAGTAGACGCCCTCGACGTCGTTGGTCCAGCCGTGCTCGATGTCGAAGGTGAGCGAACTCCCGAACGGCACGGCGTCGCCGATCATCAGCCGGTACACGCCGGTGCAGTCGCCGTCGGCCGGGCAGCCGGTCGCGGGGGCCAGGTGCGCGGTGTTGCCGTGGAAGGGGGTGGTGAAGGTCTCCCGGTTGAAGTACCAGCCGGCCTGGTAGAAGTCCTCGGTGCCGGTGCCGTGGATCTGCGGGGTGCGCGAGCCGTCCACGTAGACGCGCTCGTCGCCCTCCAGGTAGTTGCGGTTGGTCGGACCGCGCATGGTGTGGCTGACGCCGACGAACTTGCCCTGGGCGCCGGTGACGCGCAGGAAGGGCCAGCTCGCGCCGGGGGTGGTGCCGCCCGCACGGGACTGCGTCCGGAAATAGCCGACATTTCCTGCTACGGGGCTGTGGGCGGACGTGACCGCCGCCTCGCCCTCGACCGCCCGGCCGGAGTCGTTGTACAGCTCGACCGTCGCGCCCGTCCGGTACGGCATCGGCCACCAGGCGGTGAGCGTGCTCGTCTTGGCGTCGATCGCGGACATCAGCGACGCGACCGGCATCATCGCGTGGCCACTGCCGAAGAACTCGCCGACCGGCGAGTCGACGGTGCGGCGGCCGTCGAAGCTGATGCGCAGCCGTAGCCCCTGCAGCACCTCCTGCGCCGACCTGATCCTGGCGAGCTGGTCCTCGTTCATCGGGAAGGCGAAGGTCCGCTCGCCCTGCCAGGTCTGCGCGACGATCTTGTAGGTGTGGGCCGACTCACTGGCCGCGTCGCCGACGTCCACGGTGTCGGTGCGCTTGCCGGCGCTGTCCACCCAGTACGTGAACTCGTTGTAGTCGAGGTCCGACGACGCGAACACGTTCTTGATCGTGATCTTCGACTTGCCCTTGGTGGCACTGGCCGGCAGGTCCACGACCTCGTCGGCCCACATCCCGGCCGGTCCCAGCTTGCTGGGCGGCCATTGCGCGACCTCCTGCCCGTCCACCTGGATCTTGGCGACCTGCCTGCCGATGGCCGGGTCGATGCGGCGGGTCAGCCGCACCCCGTCGTTGGCCGGGTCGATCGCGACCGTGAACTCGCTGGAGCCGCCTGCGCCGAACGCCCGGCCCTCGTCGGCCTCGGTCTTCGGCAGCACCTGCACGGCCTGCGGCAGCCTCAGCCTGATCTGCGACAGCAGGCCGGAGCCCACCGTGCGCGCCACCCGCGCCGACGCGCCCGGAGCGAGATCGATCGCGGCGTCCTGCGTGCGCGCGCCCGGGATCGGGGGCTTGGGGTCGCCGCCCGCCTTGAGCCTGTCGATGACGTCCTGCGCCTTGTCGGCCGGGTCGAACGTGCTCACGCCCTCGGCGTCGGCGAACGTGCGGTAGCTGACGTGGTAGAAGAGCGGATTGTGCTCGGTGGTGACGCGCATCGAGCGCGTGTACGGCATCGGCACCTGGAGGTAGACGCCGCCGGAGCTCTGGTCGGCGTTTCCCACGAGGGGGTAGGCGAAGGGGGCGCCGAGCTTGCCGTTCACCAGGTCCTGCAGGCTCGTCTCGACGACTTTCCTGCCGTCCAGCTCGATGGTGATCTTGCCGGTGCGGCTGACGTCGCCGCCGTCCCTGGTGAACCAGATGGCCTGCACCTCGCCGGCGCCTGTGTGCTCGGCGATCAGGCAGCCCTGGTCGGTGGTGCTCAGGCAGGAGTACGTGCCGTCGAACCCGTCGTTGTTGTCGCCGGTGCGGTCGAAGCTGGAGAACTGTTTGGTCTGCACGCCGACCGGCAGCTCGGGCAGCCGGTCGAGCCTGCGATAGACGTCCCACCCGACCGGGCCCTTGGCGGTGGCGGTGACCGTGACCTGCTGGGCCTGCGCCGGAGCGGCGATCAGCCCGCCTGCCACCAGAACGGCCGCTCCCAGGATCGCTCTAAGCCACATCGCCGAACCCCTCGAACGCGACGCCGAGTTGCTCGCACACCGCCCGAAGCTCGGCGACGTAGTCGCCCGGCACGGCGTGGATGTGGTTGGAGCCGAAGCGGCCGAGGAACTCGGTGGCCGGGACGTGCAGCCGGGTGAAGGCGTGCGGCCACTCGAACGTCGACTGCCTGGCCATGGCCTCGTTGGTGGCGTCGTCGTACAGCTCGAAGTCGCCGCGCATCACGTGCATGCGGTAGGCGCCGTCCCTGCGGGTCAGCCGGGCGAACGTGGCCGCCCCGGGAGCCGCCAGATGGTGCACGCTGGCGCCGCCCGCCGGGAAGAAGAACACCTCCGGATAGAAGTGCGTCCTGGCGAGGTTCTCGGCCGGGTCGTCGGACCTGGCGGCGTACCACGTCGCGTGCTGGCCGGAGTTGCACAGGTCCCACACGTCCTTGTCGGCGTGGTAGTGCCTGACGTCGGCGAACAGCACCGGGTCGCCGCTCAGCAGCTTGAGGATCTGCATGGTCAGCGCGCCGTCCATGTCGGCCTCGGTCGCGCAGACGTGCGTCTGCTTCGGGCCCTCCCAGTCGTACGGGTCGTTGAGGAACGCCTCGGCGAGGTCCATCGTGCAGAAGTGGGTGGTCAGCTCGGGCTGGCCCTTGATGCCGGAGAAGTCCAGGTTCCACTCGTCGATGAGCTCGCGCATCGCGTAGTAGGTGCGGATCTGCCGCTCGAACAGTTCGGGCGTGAGCTGCTTGCCGTCGTAGTGCACGTTCCCCTTGGCCTCGAGCCACTGGCGGGCCTCGGTGACCCGTGCCTGGGAGGCGTGCTCACTGCGCCGGACGATCTCCCACTGGTCGATCTCCTCGACGTCCACGCCGAACGTGCGCATCCACTGGTCGGTGTTGGCGACCGCGGTGTACATGCCCATCGGCCGGCCGCCGATCCTGCCGAAGGTCGAGCCGCGCAGCCCGCGCACCGCCTGGGCGGCCCGCACCTCGGTCAGCACGCGGTTCCTGACGGCGGGATCGTCGATGTCGCCCCACGCCCTGGCGTGCACCCGGCCGATCTGGTCCAGTCCGCCGCCGCCGGCGAGCATGCCGACCATGCCGGGCTGGGCGGGGTCGATGTTGGCCATCAGCAGCAGCGGCCCCGGCGTCGCCTCCGCGGCCAGCATGGTGAAATGCGGGAACGCCCAGACGGCGTAATTGAAGATCGTCAGATCGGGGCGCCGGTCGGCGAGCCAGCGGGCCTGGGACGTGGCCAGCTCGTTCGTCCAGACGATCTCCGGCGCCACGATCACCTCGTGGCCCTCCTTGCGCAGCGCCTCCGCCAGGGCGGTGGTGGCGGCGTCGATGTGGTCCACGAGGTCGCGGGCGACGAAGTCGCGCCCGTCCGAGATGCTCAGGACTCCGATACGTGCCACGGGTCACTCTCCATACGGCTCGAGAAATCGATTGCTGAGAAATCGATTTCCACAATGTAGATCCGGACCTCATGGTCGTCAATGGCGCCTCACGTCACAGAATCGCAACGGTGGCCGTGGCTGCCACCGCGCCGAACGGACTAGGACTGCCGCGCAATCGCCCGTTCGATGAGGTCGCCGGCGAGGACCGCCGCGGCGGCGCAGCCGAGGCCGATGCACCAGCCGAAGGGACCGATCGGGCGGCAGCCGAAGAAGGTGCTGAGTCCCGGGACCGAGACGATCGCGCCCAGGGCGGCCAGCGATGACAGCGAGGCGAGGAGCACCAGGCGGTTGCGCCGGCCCATCATCAGGGTCTGGACGAGCTGGGCCCCCACCAGGCCGATGAGCCCGACTGTGTCCGCGCGACCGCGGGTGCCGCTCATCCGGGCCAGGATCCACGCCAGGCTCGCCGCCGCGGCCGTGGTGGCCGCACGCAGGTAGATGTCCCGTGTCAGAGCGGCTCCCAGCGACGCCTCGGGGCCTTCCGCGAGCAGCCGGTCGGGGCCGGCGGCGCGCGGCGGCCGTACGGCTACGGCCATCGCGGGGAGCATGTCGGTGAGCAGGTTGACCAGCAGCAGCTGGCGCGTGTTCAGGGCGCGGCGGCCGGTCAGCAGGGTGGATCCCAGGGTGAAGGCGATCTCGCCGATGTTGCCGCCGAGCAGCATGCTCAGGGAGTCGCGGACCGACCCCCACATGGCCCTTCCTTCCACGACCGCGTCGATGAGCGTCTCGATGCGGTCGTCGATCACGACGATGTCGGCGGCGGCCCTGGCGGCCGGGGTGGCCTGAGGTCCGAGCGCCACGCCCACGTCGGCGAGCCGGATCGCGGGGACGTCGTTGGCGCCGTCGCCGGTGACGGCCACGATCTTGCCCGCCCGCCGCAGGCCGGCGACGATCCGCGCCTTGTGCTTGGGCGTCATGCGCGCGAAGACCGCCGCCTTCGGGAGCTCCTCGGCCAGGGCGTCGTCGTCGAGACCGTCGATCTCGGGACCGGTCATGACCTTCAGGCCGTTCAACGCGTTGATCTCGGCCGCGATGGCCTCTGCCGTGCTCGGATGGTCGCCGGTGATCATGATCACTCGGACGCCCGCCCGCATCAGCCCTTCCACGCTGCGCTTGGCGGTCGGGCGCACGGGGTCGGCCAGGCCGAGGAAACCGAGGAAGCGCAGCCTGTCGATCCGCGACTCGTCCAGGTCGGCGCGGCTGGAGGCGTCCCGCTCGGCCACCGCGAGCACGCGGTATCCCTGCAGAGCGAGCCGGTCCACCTCCTCCTCCAGCTCACGCCTGGCCTGGTCGACCAGCGGGCCGTCGGCCAGGCTGCTGCAGCGGGTGAGGACCACCTCGGGGGCGCCTTTGACGCTCAGCACGTGTCCCGACTCGGTCAGGCCGAGGACGGCGTGGTAACCGCGCCCGGGCTCGAACGGGAGCTCGTCGACCCGCTGCCACTCCTTCAGCCCGGTCCCGGGAGCGATCCCCAGCTTGGTGGCGCCCTCCACGACCGCGCGGTCCGTCGGGTGAGCGAGGCCGCGCCCGCCTCCGTACGGCGGGCAGGCTCGGACGGCGGCGCCGACGATCGCCTTCAGCTCCGGCGTCAACGCCTCCGCGGCCTGCTCGGTTCGCCCGTCGGACACCTTGCCCAGGGTGATGCGCCCTTCGGTCAGGGTCCCGGTCTTGTCGAAGCAGAGCACGTCCACCCTGCCGAGGGCCTCGATCGTGGACGGGTTGCGGACCAGCGCGTTACGGGTCGACAGCCGCTTGGCCGAGGCCAGCTCGGCCACGGTGGCGATGAACGGCAGTCCCTCGGGGACCGCCGCCACCGCCAGGCTTATCGCCGGACCGACCGTGGCGGCCAGCCGAGAGCCGCGCAACAGCTCGGTGACCATGAGGATCAGCCCGGATCCGATGGCGAGCGGGAGGATCCTGCGGCTCAGCGCGTGCAGCCGCAGCTCCACTCCGCTCGCGGGCGGGCCGGCCGCCGTCAACGCGGTGGTCCTGCCGGCTTCGGTCGCGTCCCCGGTGGCCACGACCACAGCGAGGCCGCGACCGGCCGCGATCGAGGTGCCCTGGTAGACCATGGAGGTGCGATCGGCGATGGCCGCCGACGCGGTCGGGGCGGCGGCTTTGGACACGAGCTGAGATTCGCCGGTGAGGGTGGACTCGTCTACTTCGAGGCCCACCGCTCTGATCAGCCTGCCGTCGGCCGGCACGGTGTCGCCCGCGCGCAGCTCGACCACATCGCCGCACACCAGGTCGCCGGCGACACCGATCGCGAGGCCGTCGGGCCGGCGTACCCGTGCCTGCACCACGGTGAGGTGGGTGAGGCGGTGCAAGGTCCGCTCCACGCCCCACCGCTGGGCGCCGCCGAGCAGCCCGCCCACGCCGATCACGCCGCTGATCAGCCCGGCGTCCAGCACCGAGCCGACGGCAGCCGACACGCCCGCACCCGCGGCGAGCACCGGGGTCAGCGGGTTGGCCAGTTCGCTGACGCAGGCGCGGACGAACGTCTGGTGGTGCCTGGCGGGCGATGCGGCCGACGCGGTCCTGCGGTCCCGGGCTTGGGCCTCGGTCAGTCCTTGCGGCGAGGTGCGGAGCCTGGCCAGGACGTCACCGGTGGACATCGCGTGCCAGGGCGTGGGATCGGCGGGAATCGGCGGCGCCTCCCTTGCGACGCGACGCCCCATCCACTCTCCGGCGACGAGCGCGGCGATCGCCGTGCAGTTGGCCACCAGGTGGGCCGGTCCGAGCGCGCTGCGCCTCGGGCCGATGGCCGCCAGCCCCGCCCCGGCGATCGCCCCGGCGGCGGCCACCCGCACACTGCGCTCACTCGCCTTGCGTGCGTGCGGCAGGCAGCGCAGCAGCAGGTGGACACCGTCGAGCCCGCCGATCACGTCGGCGTCCCAGGGGACCCGCCGCCGCGGACCACCCAGGACGCCGATGCCGAGGTCGGCTTGGCTGAGCCCGCGCCGCGACCGCTGCGAGACCACCGCGACACCGTGTCCCTCGGCCTGCAGCGCACGTACCGATGCCGCCAGCCGCGTCCCTCCTCCGACGACGCGGTCGATGCCGAGCCGCCGTGCCAGAGCGCCGTCTCCCCCGGCCAGCACCACCGCGCACGTGCCTTTGGGCGCGGCCACCACGGCCTCGGCGAGGGGGTGCAGCTCGGGCGCCATGCCGGCCAGGGCGACCACGCTCCCCTCGCGGGAGAGGGCGACCGGGTGCACACCGTGCTCGCGCCACTGGGACACCTGCGCCGGCTCGTGCCGCGCCGTGAACGGTTCGACGGCCCACCCGTCGCGTTCCCGGCGTGCCCAGGGGTCGGTGAGATCGAGGAGCGAGTAGAGCCTGGTGTGCACCTCGTCCGCATCGGCGCCGGGTTCGAGCCGGACGACG
The DNA here is from genome assembly GCF_052245915.1 of Nonomuraea sp. 10N515B. Taxonomy (NCBI): domain Bacteria; kingdom Bacillati; phylum Actinomycetota; class Actinomycetes; order Streptosporangiales; family Streptosporangiaceae; genus Nonomuraea; species Nonomuraea sp. 10N515B. The sequence continues at coordinate 52,081 of NZ_JBQQBQ010000041.1, read as the reverse complement.
CTGTCGACGCTCCACGCGCCCGTGGTCAGCACATGGGCGTCGAGGAGCACGGTGTCGATGCGATCCATCCGCTGCAGCGCATGGCCGTCGAGCACCACGGTGTCCCGCTCGGCGAGGGCGCGCAGGACGGCACTGACGAAGACGTCCCTGCCGAGCCGCGCGGCCTTGGGGGTCGCCGTGGTGAGCACGGAGAGCGCCCGCTGGTGATCACGGGTGATGGCCGCGGTCACCCCGTACGCGGCCAGTGCGCCGGGAGTCGTCGCGGCGGCGTACCTCTCGACGGGGCCGCCCGGCAACCTCTCCGGACGCGGCGCCGCCGACGTCCGGATGTGGCGGTAGGCGCCCTCCTCGACGGCGAACTCCTCCTCGCGCAGCTCCCACGCCCGGCGCCCGGCGCAGGAGTCGAGGTACCGGCCCGCCGCCGACACGGTGTCGATCATCAGGGCGACGGGCCGCAGCGCGAGCGCGTGAGAGATGATCCGGGTCGAGGTCGCCACCACGTCCGCCGCGGGCGGGCCGACGCGTTCGGCCAACTCGCGGCGCAGCCATGGGTTGTGCTCGGCCAGCGACAGCACGGCGGGCACCGCCGGCGGCAGCCTGCGGATCCGGGCGACCTGACCGGCCAGCGCGACCGCGGTGCCGGCCAGGTGCAGAGCAAGACCCACCGCGGCGCGCGCCTGCTGCTCCATGCCGTCGAAGGCCTGGCTCCCACCGTCGGAGGCCTCAGGGACCTCGTCGACGTTCTCCACGATCGCCACGAGCTTGTCCAGGTCGACCGTGTCCACGTCGCAGCCGACGAACACACAGCCGAGCGCCCCGTTCACCTCCGCTCGGTGCACACCCGCGCTCAGCAGGCGCTCCTCGAGATCGCGCGCGGCATCCTCGGTACGCGGCCCTCCGACGTTCCACACCTCGATGCGCACACCGCCCGGGCACGTCCGCACCAGGCGCGGGCACCGGAGCATTCCCCGAACCGGCCGGGGGAGCAGCTTGAGCAGCGTGCCGGCGGTGGGAAGTACGCCCGACAACCGCATGTCGTCCCCCATCAGCGAACACGTGCAGTGAGCCTTTCCAGCCCCACACGCTTCACACCCGCCACCAGCCACTTGACGCTTTCCATGCCGCCGGCGGCACACAGGCTTGCCCGGGTCGCGTGCGAAGCGCGGCGGGGGCCCATCGGCTCAGGCGGGGCGCGGGCGGGAGCTGTCGCGGGGATACAGCTCCGTCTGCAACACCAGCCGGGCCGTGGGCCGGGCCGGATTGTCGATCCGGTCGGCGAGCAGCTGCGCCGCCGCCCGCCCCAGCTCGTACGTGGGCTGCCGCACCGTGCTCAACCCCGGCCGGAACAGCCGCGCCCAGGGAATGTCGTCGAACCCGATGACCCCGACCCGCCCCGGAATCGGCACCTCCCGCTCCGTCAGGCATTCCACGGCGCCCACCGTCATCAGGTTGTTGGCCGCGAACACCGCGTCCACGTCCACCCCGTCGTCCAGCAGCGAGGCCATGGCCGCGTACCCCCCTTCCTCCCGGAAGTCGGCGTGCCGGATCAGGGTGCGGTCCAGCGGGAGCCCGAAGGCCCGCAGCGCCCGCTGGTAGCCGCGCAGCCGCTGCATGGCGGTGGACATCCGGCGCGGCCCCGTGATGCAGGCGATGCGCCGGTAGCCGGACTCCAGCAGGTGGGCGGCGGCCATCTCGGCGCCCTTCTCGTTGTCGACCAGCACGGCGTCGACCTCGGTCTCGGCCAGCTCCCGGTCGATGGTCACCACGGCGGTCCCCGCGGCGACGAGAGCGCTGATGTCGGTGTTGTCGTCGGCCGGGGAGATGATCACCCCGGCCATGTTGTCGGCCAGCGCGACCGCGATGTACTCGGCCTCCCTGGCCCGGTTCTCGTCGGTGTTGCACAGCACGACCGAGTAGCCGAACCGGCGGCCACCGTCCTCCACCCCGCGCACGAGCGAGGTGAAGAACGGGTTGCCGACGTCGGAGACCAGCACCGCCCACAACGTGGTCTGCCTGCGCCGGAGATTGCGCGCCACCCCGTTGGGCCGGTACCCGAGCTCACGGACCGCCGCGTGCACCCGCGCCGCCAGTTCGGGGTTGACGGTGGAGCGGCCGTTGAGCACGCGCGAGACCGTCGCCGCGGAGACACCGGCGTGTCGCGCGACATCTTGGATTTTGAGCAACCTCGTCCCATCGTATGGCAGGCAGGCCCAGGAGATGATCTCCGGCCGGTCTAGAGAGAAATCGATTTACTACGGTGCGGGAAAGGGCAGGCGCTCCTCGACGGGCGCGATCCCGAACGGCCGGTGAGGCAGCGTCTGGTACCAGTACGCGACCGACGAGAAGTCGTCCGAGCGCTTGTTGGCGTGGCCGTGCTCGATCGTCACCCTGATGGACTCGGTGAAGGTGATCGGGTCCTCGACGTGGAAGCGGTACAGGGAGATCTCCCCGCTCCAGTTGTCCCCGCCGGGCATGGTGATGCCGTGGTACGGGGCGTGGTAGGTCTGCGTCGGGCACCACGCGGTGTTGAAGTAGTCCTCGGTGCCGGTGCCGTGGAGCGACGGCGGGAAGGGCTCACCGTCGATGAAGATCATGTCGTCGCCCTCGCCGTACCAGTTCCAGTCGCTGGTCTCGCGCAGGTTCCGGATGTTGAGCACGCAGCCCACATAGTGGCCGCGCCCCTCCGCCTCGAGGATCACGTAGTTGCCTTCGCCGGTGTCGTTGATGCCCTCGACCTGGTATTCGCGGTTGCTCTGCGTCCCCTGCTCGACGCCGTCGGTGGGCCGCTCGCGCCGCCACTGGGCGTGGAAGTAGCCGAGGTCCTCGGCGGCGGAGTCGAACAGCTCGTAGTCGATGTAGTAGTAGAAGAACACCGGCTCGGCCGACAGCTCGCTGATCAGCTCCACCTTCGCCCGGCCGGCGAAGGGCATGTGGAACCACGAGTTGAAGCTCTTGCCGTCCTGCGGGCTCATCTGCAGCGGCGCGGAGACGAAGTTCGCGGTCTTGGCGTGGCCCATGCCGAAGAAGTCCCCGAGCGGCACCAGCACGCTGGGATGCTCCTGGTCGTCCCAAGTGATCTTCAGGACGAGCCTGCGCAGGTAGTCGACGTCCACCGCGTCCGGCACGTCCTTCAGCGGCAGCGCCACGGTGCACCAGATGTGGTTGATCGAGCCGGGTCCCTCGATGTCGGCCAGGGTCACCGTGGTGCCGGCCTGGACGGTCAGCCGGTCCTCGTTCCCGCCCGTGCGGTCGTAGCTGGAGATCCGCTTGCGCCTGGAGGTGCGCAGGCGGGGCAGGTCGCGCAGGCTGCTGCCGTACTCGCCATAGGTCATCTCATTCGATCCTTACTTCAATCCCGAGGTCTTGATCGCCTCGACCAGGCGGCGCTGGCCGAGCACGAACGCGATCAGGGTGGGCACGGCCGCGACCACCGTCGCGGCCAGGACGTAGTTCCAGGCCGAGCCGTACTGGCCTTGGAGGGTGGCGATCCCGACCTGCACCATGCGCAGGTCCGGCTCGCGGGTGGCGGTCAGCGGCCAGAGGAAGGCGTTCCAGTTGGCCAGGAAGAACAGCACCGCCAGGGAGGCGAGAATGGGCCGGCTGAGCGGCACGACCACCTGCCACCAGCGCCGGAAATATCCGCATCCGTCAAGGTCGGCGGCCTCTTCCAGCTCGCGCGGGATGGTCAGGTAGTACTGCCGGAGCAGGAAGATCCCGAACGCGTGGAAGATCGCCGGCAGGATCAGTCCCGCGTACGTGTCGAGCAGCCCGAGCTGCCGGGCGACCAGGAAGAGGGGCACCAGGATGACCGGCAGCGACACCAGCAGCGTGGAGACGATCAACGAGAAGATGACCTGCCGGCCCGGGAACCGCAGCCGGGCCAGCGCGTACGCGGCCATCGAGTGCAGCACCAGCGCGACCACCGTGACCGCCACGGACACGACGGCGCTGTTGAGCATGTAGCGGCCGATGGGCACCTCGGTCAGCACGTAGAGCAGGTTGTCCAGGGTGAGCCTGCTGGGCACCGCCACCTGGAACAGCTCGTCCGCGGGCTTGAGCACCGACACCAGCAGCCAGACCAGGGGCGCCACGGTGATGGCCGCCAGCACGTAGCCGGCCAGCGCGCGCAGCCTAACCGACATCGAACCTGCCTCCCTTGGTCGCGCCGAACATCAGCCCCGTGGCCACGACCAGGAAGGCGACCACAGCGGTGGTCAGCGCGGCCGCGTAACCGTAGTTGTTGAAGGTGAAGGCCTGTTGGTAGATGTAGAAGACCACGGTCGAGGTGCTGCCTGCCGGGCCGCCCTTGGTCAGCACATAGACCAGGTCGAAGGCCTGCAGCCCGGTCACCGCGCCGACGGTGGAGTTGACGAGCACGAAAAAGCTGGTCGGGCGGAGCAGCGGCCAGATGACGTGGCGGAAGCGCTGCCAGGCGGTGGCCCCGTCGACCCGCGCCGCCTCCTCATACTCCTTGGGGATGTCCTTCAGCCCGCCCAGCAGGATCAGCATCTGGTAGCCCATGAGGAACCAGATGCTGATCACCACCAGCGACCCGAGCGCCAGGGCCGGGTTGCCCAGGAAGGACACCTCGCCCAGCCCGACCGGCCGCAGCAGGGCCGGCACCGCGCCCTGCTTGTCGACCAGCAGGAACTGCCACACGACGCCGACCACGACGAGGCTGATGACGTGCGGCAGGAAGAACATGGTCCGCACCAGGCCGACGCCGGGGAAGTGGTCGCGGACCAGCAGGGCGAGCCCGAGGCTGACGACGAAGCCGATCGGCACGAACGTCACCACGTACGTGAGCGTGACCTTGACGCTCTGCCAGAGCTGGGCGTCCCCGGCCATCTGCCGGAAGTTGTCCAGCCCGACGAAGGTGTAGCCGCCGAACCCGTCCACGCTGAACAGCGAGACCCCGAGGGCCAGCACCATGGGCAGCCCGACGAAGATCAGCAGGCCGATGAGGTCGGGCGCCACGAAGGCGTACCCGGCGAGGGCCTCCAGCCTGCGGCGGGTCCACACCGGCGGTGCCGCCGAACGGGCGCCGCAGGCGGGCAGGGGGTCAGAGCATCGCGGCACCCTTGTACCCCTTCAGGAAGGTGTCGATCTTCGCCGCGGCGTCCGCGGCTGCCTGGGCCGGGGCGATGCCGCCCAGCTGGGCGGCCTGGATCGCGTCGGAAACCGCCTTGTACACCTCGGGCGTGTAGCGGGGCTCGCCGCGGCCACCGGGGACGACCTGGTCCAGGAAGACCTTCAGCGCCGGCTTGTCGAACGCTCCGGCCGCCTTGGCCGCCTCCTGCACGGACTTGCGGGCGGGCAGGTTCGTCTTGACGACCGTGTTCCACTGCCGTCCCCGCTCCACCCCGTCCTTATCGGTCGCCGCCAGGGCCCAGGCGATGAACGTGGCCGCCGCCTCCGGGTTGGCGCCCTTGGCGTTGGCCACGAAGGCCCATCCGCCGATGTCGGTCGTGTACGTGCCGCCGTCGGGCACGGGCAGCGGGAAGACGCCGTACGGGAAGTCCTTCTTGTCCTGTTCCATCTGCGACACCGACCAGATGCCGCTCTGCTGCATGGCGGCGAAGCCGCTGCCCAGGTTGGCGGGCGCGTTGCCGGCGCCGTCGCCCTGCGGCTTGCGGGGCGCGACCTTGGTGGTGATCGCGTCCTGCCAGAGCTCGAGCGCGTTGTGGATCGCGGGCGCGTTGAAGCCGGGCGCGCCGTTCTCGGGCACGGCCGAGCCACCGGCCATCCACATGAACGGGTACCAGGTGAAGTTCTGGTAGTAGCCCGGGATGGTCTCGAACAGCAGCCCGAAGCGGTCCTTGGTGGTCAGCTTGGCGGCGACGTCGAGCAACTGGTCCCACGTCTTGGGGAGGTCGCCCTCCGAGAGCTTGGCCTGCTCGAAGGCGTCGACGCTGTAGTACATGGCCAGCGGCTCCTGCTCCATCGGCAGGCCGTAGACCTTGCCGTCCACCTTGCGCGTGCCGAGCACGTCGCCGTCGAAGTCGGCGAGCTGGTCGGGCTTGAGGTGCGGCGTGAGGTCGGTCAGCACCCCGCCGTTGTAGTAGCGGAGGAAGTCGCCGGGGCTGAGCAGGAAGATGTCCGGCCCCTGGCCGGCGGAGAACGCCGTCTGCAGCGCGGTGCCGGCGAGGTATTCGGACACCGGCAGGTAGTGGAGCTTGACCTTGACCTCGTTGTTGGCGTTCCACGCCGCCACGAGGTCGGTGAACCACTTGCTCTGTGCGTCCGCCTGCGGATTGGGACCGTAGAAGTTCCAGAACGTCAGCTCCTTGGAGCCGCCGCCGTTGCCCCCGCCCCCACACGCTGACAGCAACGGCGCCGCCATGGCCGAACCCAACACGACGGCTCCGCCACGCAGCAGCGATCGGCGGGTCACCCTCTCGAAGGCCGACATAACCATCCTCCTGATGTTGAGAGCTCAGGGGCGAGCAATCGATTTCTGAGCAATGTAGGAGCCGACATGCCGACCGTCAAGAACTCCCCGTGGTCGGCTTGCCAATCGGAGGAATCGATATCTTCACGAGACCTTGGCGAGGGCGGTGCGCCAGGCAAGCCGGAAAAGCAGTGGGGCACCCGCTCCTCGGCGGATGCCCCACAAGCACGACAAAAGGCGAAGATCAGTTCTTGATCCCCGTCAGCGTGACTCCCTCGATGAAGTAGCGCTGCAGGAAGAAGAAGAGCGCGATGATGGGCGCGATCACGGCCGCGGAGGCCGCCATGAGATAGCCCCACTGCGTCAGGTACATGCTCTGGAACGACGCCAGCCCCAGCGACAGCGTGTAGTTCTCCTCGCTCTGCAGGTAGAGCAGCGGGCCGAGGAAGTCGTTCCAGGTGCCGATGAAGGTGAAGATGGTGACCACGATGATCGCGGGCTTGGACAGCGGCATGACGATCGTCCAGAACACCCGCCACGGCGAGGCACCGTCGATGTAGGCGGCCTCGTCCAGTTCGAAGGGGATCGTCAGGAAGAACTGCCGCAGCAGGAAGATGTTGAACACTCCCCCGCCCGCCCCGGCGAACCAGCTCGGCACGGTGAGCGGCGCGATCGTGTCCAGCGCGCCCAGCTCCTGCCACATCACGAACGTCGGGATGAGCGTGACGGCGTACGGCAGCATGACGCCGCTGAGCAGCAGTGCGAACACCACGTCACGGCCGCGCCAGCGCAGCCGGGAGAAGCTGAAGGCGGCCACCGCGCAGGTCACCACCGTGCCCAGGACGCTGATGACGGCGATGACGAGCGTGTTGACGAAGTAGCGGCCGAAGGGCTGCGTGGTCAGCGCCTCGCTGAAGTTCGACCACTGGAACGGCGCGGGGATCCACTCCGGCGGCGAGACGAACATCTGCGCGTCCTGCATGAGCGCGCTGCGCACCAGCCACACGAACGGCAGCAGGGTCGGGATCGACCCCACCAGCAGCGCCGCGTACAGCAGGATCCGGCCGTACCTGCGGGGTTTGCGCAACCCTTGCGTGGGGGCCACGCCCTTGGCGCGGGGCCGGTCCGGGGCCGCCACGGCGGTCATCGGGCACCTGCCATCTCGTAGTAGACCCAGCGGCGGGCGTTTCTGAACATCAGGAACGTCACCACCATGATGATCATGAAGAGGGTCCAGGCGAGGGCGCTGGCGTAGCCCATCTCGCTCTCGGTGAACGCCTTGCGGAACAGGTAGTAGACGTAGAAGAGGGTGGCGTGGTTGGGGCCGCCCTCCGTCATCACGTACGCCTGGTTGAACACCTGGAAGGTGCCGACCACGCCGACCACCAGGTTGTAGAAGATGGTCGGCGTCATCATCGGCAGCGTCACGTGCCAGAAGCGCCGCCAGGGGCCGCCGCCGTCGATGGACACCGCCTCGTACAGGTGCCGCGGCACGCCCTGCAGCCCGGCCAGGAAGATCACCATGGTGTTGCCGAAGCCCCACGTGCTCATGATGATCAGCGACGGAACGGCGGTGGACTCGGCGTAGATCCACTGGGAGCCGGGCAGCCCGCCCTGCCGCAGCAGCGAGTTGAGCAGCCCGAAGTCCGGGTTGAAGATCCAGATCCAGAGCACGACATTGGCGATGGCCGGCACCAGCGTCGGCAGGTAGAAGATCGTCCGCCAGATCGCCAGGCCGCGGACCTTCTCGTTGAGCAGCATGGCCACGGCGAAGCTGACGATGAGCACCAGCGGGACCGAGCCGAGCGTGTAGTACGTGGTCGTGGTCAGCGACTTCCAGAACAGCTCGTCGCGGGCCATGGCGGTGTAGTTGTCCAGCCCGACGAACGACGGGCTCGCGCCGATCGTCCAGTCGGTCAGGCTGAAGAAGGCCGAGGCCGCCATCGGGCCGATCGTGAAGATCAGGAATCCGAGGATGGCGGGCAGCGCCATGAGGATGCCCCAGCGGGTCTCCAAGCGGCGCATCACAGATCCTGACGGTGGTGCCAGCCCTGCAGCATGCTGGTGATCTTGGGTGCGGTGGCCTTCATGATCTCGGCGGCCGGGCGCTTGCCGGTCTCGAGCTCCTGCAGGGCAGGCGTGAGCACGTCGCTGCTGATGGCGGACATGTTCTTGACGCGGTTGCGGAGGTCGGGGATGCCGTGGTCGCGGGCGTAGTCGACGACCGCGGTCCGGAACTCCGGCGGGTGCTGGGCGTTCTTGGTCCAGGAGTCGATGGCCGCCTGGTCCTCGTAGTACTTCTTCTCCTGCGGCATCCACAGGCCCTTGGCGAACAGGTCGACGTTCGCCGGGTCGTTGTGGAAGGCGAGCAGCTCCACGGCCTCCTGCTCGTGCTTGCTCCCCGCGAACACCGCCGAGGCGCCGGCCACCTGGCTGGCGGTGAACGGCTCGGTGTATTTGGGCAGCACGCCCATGCCGAAGTCGACCTTGCTCTCGTTCATGTCGAGCAGGCTCCAGTGGCCGTCCACCACCATCGCCACCCGCTTGGTCTTGAGCAGGATGTTGGTGCCCGGCACGTCGTCGCCGGTGGCGGCGAGCTGGCCGGGGCCGGGCGCGACCCGGTGCTTGTAGACCAGGTCCTGCAGGTTCTGGAACACCTGGATCGCCTCGGGCGTGTCCAGCAGGCACTTCTTACCCGTCTCGTCGGCGAAGTCGGCGCCGTTGCTGCGCAGGAACCCGTACCAGGCGGCGCCGTAGGTGAAGCTGATGGAGACGCCGAACTGCTTGATCTGCTTGGGGTCGAAGCCGGACTCGTCCGGGCGCTTGCCGTTCTGGTCGAGGGTGAGCTTGTAGGCGTTCTCCACGAGCTGGTCCCACGTCCAGGCGGAGGCGGCCTCGGCCGGGGGCGTGACCCCGGCCGCCGCGACGGCGGACTTGCTGAACCACAGCAGCATGGACTCGTTCGCGGTCGCGATGGCGTGCAGATTGTCCTGCCCGGTCCACAGGTACGCGTCCGGCAGGTAGCCGGCCAGCTGCGGGTACTTCTGCAGGTACGGGAACAGGTTGACCAGCTTGCCCTGCTCGCCGAGGCGGAAGGACATCGACATCGGCACGTAGCCGGCGTCCGGCAGCTTGTTGCTGGCGACGAGCGTGTTGAGCTTCACGTCGTACTCGTCGGGGGTGAACAGCGGCTTGACGGCAACGCCCTGGTTCTTCTGCTCGTACTGCTTGAGCATGCGCTCGACGGCCGCCTTCTCGAACGTCGAGCCCCAGAACATGAACTGCAGCTGCGTGTTCCCGGCCGAGCCGGCGCCGCCGCCACCGCCGCAGGCCGCCGCCGCGGTGCCGAGGGCGGCGAGCCCGCCGAGCTTGAACAGATCACGTCTCTTCATCGGCGTGTTTCCTTACGCGAGGGGGATCCAGACCCGCATCGCGCCACCGTCGCGGTTGTCCCACTGGAAGTAGGGGATGGCCGTCGCGGTCACGCTCGTGCGGGTCGCCAGGGGGGTGCCGGCATAGGGCAGGCCGCCGCGCGGCTGACTCACCACGACGGCGTCGATCTCGAGCAGCACCGTCCGGCCCACGCCCTCGATCTCGCGATCGATGGGCCCCGGCACGGCGTCGGGGGCGATCGCGAGGTCGTCGACCTCCACACCCTCCGGCTGGTCGGCCTGCTCGAAGCAGTAGACGAGCGGGCCGCGCTGCAGCGCCGCGCTGCCCCTGACCGCGTCGATCCGGTGGTGGGGGCGCATGAGCCTGGGCCTCAGGTCGAGCATCAGCTCGACGGCGTCGCCGGCGCGCCAGGCTGAGCGGCGGATGCGGAAATATCCGTCTTCGGCGGCCCGGGCGGGACGGTCGTCGACGTACGTGGACTCACTCCAGGACGGGATGCGCAGGGCGAGCTCCCAGTCCCCGGGCGGCGCCTCCTCCACCGTGATGCGGATGACGCCGTCCCACGGGTAGTCGGTCTCGACGCGCAGCCGGGCGCCCGCCGCCTCGATCCGGCCTGCCGCGTACTGGTGCAACTGCAGGCCGGAGGCGGTCTCGGTGGCGAGGTAGCCGCCGAGCGAGGCCACCAGGCGCATGATGTTCGGCGGGCAGCAGGCGCAGGCGAACCACTCCCTGCGCCGCCCGAGGTAGGCGTCCTCGACGAGGTCGTTCCTGCGCTGCAGCGGGTTGACGTAGAAGAAGCGAGTGCCGCCGGCCGAGGTGGAGGCGGCGAAGGCGTTCCAGAGCGTGCGCTCGATCAGGTCGGCGTATCGGCCGTGGCCGGTGGCCAGCAGCAGCCGCCAGTTCCAGTGGATGCTCGCGATCGCCGCGCAGCTCTCGCTGTAGGCGCGGTCGGAGGGCAGCTCGTAACGCTCGCCGAACGCCTCGCCGTCATGGCGCGAGCCGTGGCCGCCGGTGATGTACGTCTTGGTGGCGACCATGTCCTCCCAGCGGCGCACCGAGCTCTCCAGCAGCGACTCGTCGCCGGTCTCCAGGTAGACGTCGACGACGCCGGCGTCGAGGTAGAGCTGGCGCACGGCGTGGCCGACCGCGGTGTCCGCCTCGCGTACCGGGAGGTGGTCCTGGGCGTAGAGCATGCCCATGCCGCTGTCCTTGATGAGGCCCTTGCCGCGGTTGTCGATCAGCTTGGCCGCGAGGTCCAGGTAGGCGCGCTCGCCCGTCAGCCGGTGCAGCTCGACCAGCGCGGTCTCGACCTCGGCGTGGCCGTCGATGCCGTCGTCGCCGCCGGTCAGGAACACTTCGACGAGGTGGTCGGCCAGGCGGCGCGCGATCGGCAGCAGGCTGTCGCCGACGCCCGCGCGGGCGGCCGCCACCGCGGCCTGGAACAGGTGGCCGGCGCAGTACATCTCATGGCTGTACTCCAGCTCGGCGTAGATCTTGTCCGGCTTGACCACCTGGTAGTGCGAGTTGAGGTAGCCGTCGGGCCGCTGCGCCCTGGCCAGCACGGCCGACGCCTGCTCGATGAAGGCGCCATAGCCGGGCTCCGGGGAGCGGACGTGCTCCCACGAGACGGCCTCGAGTTGCTTGTAAAGATCGGAATCCTGGAACCGGTATCCCTGAAAGGGACCCTCGCCCTCCCCTGCCGCTCTCCGGAGGTTCGGCAGCGCACCCGAGCGCTCCATCTGCTCCAGGCCCAGCGGGATGCTCGCCTCGTGGTTGATCTCCTGCCACCGCGCGAGCGGCCCGCCGGTGATGACGGCGTCGCCGACGCCGATCGGCCGCAACGCGGCACGACTGGAAGGGACGGCGGGACCGGGGATCTGCTGCATTGAGCTCCTGACCTCGGTGAGAAAACTTTGGGAATAGGTTTGCTCAATCGGAGAGTAAGGTGTGATACATCACTGGTCAAGAGGAAGACTGTGCGGGTCACAGTGGTGACCGCGAAAGGGGAGTCGGTTGGCCAACCCCTCGGAAAAGATCGCGAGAAGCGTCACGATCAGGGACGTCGCGGCCGCCGCCGACGTCTCGATCGGCACCGCGTCCAAGGCACTCAACGGGCGCGGCCGCATGCGCGCCGAGACCCGCGACCGGGTGCTCGCCGCGGCCGAGCGGCTGGGCTTCCGGCCCAATCCGCTCGCCCAGGGCCTGCTGGCCGGGCGCACGTACACGGTGGGCCTGGTCACGGGCGACAGCTTCGGGCGCTTCAGCATCCCCGTGATGCTGGGCGCGGAGGACGCGCTGGGCGCCGGGCAGATCTCGGTGTTCATGTGCGACACCCGCGACGACCCGATCAGAGAGCGCCACTACGTCGAGCGGCTGCTGGCCCGGCGCGTGGAGGGCATCATCGTCACCGGCCGGCGCACCGAGCCGCGCCCGGGGATCGGCCGCGACCTGCCCGTTCCCGTCGTGTACGCCATGACGCAGTCCACCGACGAGTCGGACGTGTCGATCATCCCGGACGACGAGGGCGGCGGCGCGCTGGCCGCCCGCCACCTGCTGGCGACGGGACGCACCCGCATCGGGCACGTCACCGGGCCGCAGCGCTTCCAGGCCGCGCGCCGGCGGGCGCACGGCCTGACCACCGCCCTGTCCGAGGCCGGACTCGAGCCGGCCGGGGAGATCCTGTTCGGGCAGTGGAGCGAGGAGTGGGGGCGGCAGGGCGCCGACGTGCTCCTGCACGCCGCACCCGACGTGGACGCCGTCTTCTGCGGCAGCGACCAGATCGCCCGCGGGGTGGCGGAGACGCTGCGCGAGCGGGGGCGGCGGGTGCCCGAGGACGTGGCGCTGGTGGGGTTCGACAACTGGGAGCCGATGGCGCTGGGCTGCCGGCCGCCGCTGACGACCGTGGACATGAACCTCGGCGAGATCGGGCTGCTGGCTGCCCGGCACATCCTGGAGGTCATCGCGGGCCGGCCGTCCGGCGGCGGGGTGACGATCGTCCCCGCCAGCCTGGTGCTCCGGGAGTCCACGCGGCGCGCCCCGTCCTGACGCCTTTACGTTGTAGATCGTCAAGTCTGGTGATTGACCAGTGCTGTGTTACACCTTACTGTGCGCGTGGGAAAAGGTATTCCCAATCCTTTGGTGGAGGAGTCCCGATGAACCGTGGGTTCCGCCGCACGCGTCTGTCCGTCGCGGCGCTCTTATGCAGCTCCTTACTCACCGGCGTGCCGCAGGCCGCGCACGCCGCCGCCCCCACCGCCCAGGTCGTCGACATGTTCGGCAGGACCGTCAACGACTACGGCGTCAAGCTCGTCGACTGGCAGGGCTACCTGGCCAATCCCTACGTCGAGCTGACCGTCAAACCCCCGCCCGACGTGCGCTATCCCGTCACCGTCGACCTGAAGGCCGAGGGCACCTCCAGGCTGATGATGGACCTGCCCAGCCAGCTCACCGCCACCGGCGCGACCAAGACCCTGACCTTCGCCGGCGCCGCCGAGCAGAAGACGTTCAAGCTGGCGATCCACTCCAAGCGCGGCCCAGGACCGGATGAAAGTTACACGCTCCGGCTGAACGTCAGGGACGCCGACGGCGCGACGTACCAGCAGTCGATGCCGATCCGGGTGCAGCAGGACGAGAAGACCGCGCTGCAGCCCACCCTCCCGCTCGCCTTCGACTACCGCTACGACACCATCACCGGCTACTTCAACGACGCCGCCTTCCGGACGGCGTCGGAGGAGGCGGTGAAGGACTGGTTCCGCTTCTTCGACATGCAGCCGTTCGACACCGTCGCGGCCGCGGCGGAGCCGAACCACCTGCCGGGCAACGACTGGCAGAACACGATCAACGTCACCAACCAGTCCGCCTACAACGGCATGTACGTGTTCTTCCGCGGCATCCAGACCCCGTACTCGACCGGCTACCCGGCCAACAACGGCCGCTACAGCACCCGGGGCGGCCAGCAGCTGCCCGGCCCGCTGCACCGCTCCACCGCGATGATCTTCGAGTACGACGAGGCGAACAAGCAGCTGTTCACCTCCCTGGCCGACGAGGACTGGTACCGGACGGAGATCCAGGGCTCGGTGCTCGACGTGCACGGCCTGGTCATGCACGAGTACGGCCACGCGGTCGCCTTCCACAGCGACTGGGCCGGCATGCGCTCCTACGTCTCCTCGGGCGGCAACGACCCGGACGTGGTCGCCTACCAGGGGTACGCCGTGCCGCTCGACAGCAGCTATCACATCCCCGGCGAGCAGCGCTATTGGGACCGCCTCAGCGGGCAGAGCGGCGGCTGGACCCACCTGTTCCCCACCCGCCGCTGGATGCTGACCAAGCTGGCCCTGCTGGTGGCCGAGAACGCCGGCTGGAAGCTCAACCGCAATCTCACCCCGTTCCTGCCGCCGTCCATCGTCACCACCTCCCTGCCGTCGGCCACGCCCGGCACGGCCTACCAGCAGACGCTGGAGGCCAAGGGCGGAGTGCCGTTCTACGACTGGCAGGTCACGAGCGGCTCGCTGCCGGCCGGGCTGAGCCTCGACCGCTTCACCGGCGCCATCACCGGCACGCCGACCACCGCGGGCACGTCCACGTTCACCGTCCAGCTCCGCGACTATGACCGGCTCAGCACGCCAGTGACCAGGACGTTCACCCTCAACGCCGGAGCCGGCGGGTCGACGAACCTCGCCCGCGCCGCCACGCCGTCGGCCTCCTACACCTCACCGTGGGAGAGCATCGCGGCGATCAACGACGGCATCGACCCACCGAGTTCCAACGACACCGTCAACCGCCGCTGGGGCACCTGGCCCAACACCGGAACCCAATGGGCCGAGCTGACCTGGCCGTCCGCCCAGACGATCCGATCCGCCGACGTGTACTTCTTCGACGACGGCGGCGGCGTGCGCCTGCCCGCCTCCTGGAAGCTGCAGTACTGGACCGGCAGCGCCTACGCCGACATCCCCGGCACCTACCCCACCGCGCTCAATGCCTACAACCGGGTCACGTTCACCCCCGTGACCACGACCAGGCTCCGGGTCGCACTACAGAGCGGCCAGGCCTCGGTCGGCCTGCTGGAAGTGAAGGCCAACTCCTAGAAAGGCTTCCATGAGGAAGGTCACGATGTTCGGCGCGCTCGCCGCCCTGGCGGGCGCGCTGTCCCTCCCCTCCCCCAGCCTCGCCGCCCCTAAGGAGGCGCCCCAGCTGGAGGTGTACGACATCTTCTTCCGCAAGGTCAACGACTACGGCGTGCAGCTCGTCGACTGGCAGGGCTACCTCGCCAACCCGTACGTCGAGCTCACCGTCCGGGCGCCCCGGGTGCCCGGCATCACCTATCCGCTCAAGGTGGACCTGCACGCCAAGGGCACCTCCCGGCTGATGTTCAACCTGCCGAGCGAGCTGACCGCCACCGGCGCGACCAAGTCCTTCACCCTGACCGGGCCGTACGACCGGGAGATCGTGCGGCTGGCCATCCACTCCAAGCAGGGCGCCGGCAGCGACGAGCTGCACCAGTGGGTCATGAAGACCACCGACGCGACCGGCGCCAAACGCACCCAGACCATGCCGATCAGGGTGCAGCAGGACGAGAAGACCCCGCTCGAGCCCACCATCCCCATCGACTTCGACTACCGCTACGACACGATCACCGGCTACTTCTCCGACCCCGGCGTGCGCAAGGCGGCCGAGAAGGCGGTCAGGAACTGGTTCGCCTTCTTCGACCTGAAGCCGTTCGACACGGTCCCGGCCGGCGACGAGGTCAACCGGCTGCCGGGCAACGACTGGCAGAACGAGGTCGAGGCCACCAACGCCAAGCCGTACAACGGCATGTACGTGTGGTTCCGCGGCATCCAGACGCCGTACTCGACCGGCTACCCCACCATCAACGGCAAGTTCCACACCCAGAACAACAAGCCGACCCCGTACCACCGCTCGACCAGCATGATCCTGGAGTACGACGAGCAGCTCATGAAGCTGTTCACGTCCCTGGAGGACGAGGACTGGTACAAGACCGACCTCGGCCAGTACATCGACGTGCACGGCCTGGTCATGCACGAGTACGGCCACGCGGTCGCCTTCCACAGCGACTGGAAGGGCATGGCCGACTACGTGGCCGCCAAGGGGGCCGGTTACAAGGACGTCATCGACTACCAGGGCTACCCGGTGCCGCTGGACACCAGTTATCACGTGCCCGGCGACGAGCCGTACTGGGACCGGCTCAGCGGCCAGAACGGCGGCTGGCGGCACCACTTCCCCCTCCGGCGGTGGGAGCTGACCAAGCTGACGCTGCTGATCGCGGAGGCGGCCGGCTGGAAGCTCAACCGGAACCTCACCCCGTTCCTCAAGCCCTCGATCGAGACCGCCTCGTTGCCCGCGGCGACCGCCGGGGCCGCGTACGACCAGCGGCTGAAGGCCAAGGGCGGCGTGCCGTTCTACGACTGGCAGGTCGTGCGCGGCGCCCTGCCCGAGGGGCTGAGCCTCGACCGGTTCACCGGAACCGTCACCGGCACCCCGGCCACGAGCGGCTCGTATACGTTCACCGTCCAGCTCCGGGACTACGACAAGCTGAGCACCCCCCTCACCCGTGAGTACACCCTCACGGTGAGCTGACCCGAGCGAGGGCCGGCCGTCCCACAGGGCGGCCGGCCCTCGTCGTGCTCAGAGGCCGTAGCGGCTCTTCAGGTGCCGCCACCAGTCGCGGAACATCCACGCGTCGAACTCCGTGATCGACGACGCGCTGCCCGCCTTCATGAGGAAGCAGCACTGGCCGGTCGGGGTCCAGTCGTAGAAGTCGTCCAGGCCGAACGTGTGGCCCATCTCATGCAGCAGGATGTGGATGTTGTCGGCGTTGAGGTTGCTCATGTAGTACTCGCTACCGATCCGCTGCCCCCAGTCGCCACCGGCGCCGCCGCCGAAGCCCGCGGTGAGCCAGAGCGACATGTCGTAGTGGTGCGAGGCGCCGCCCGGGCAGTTGGGGTAGTTGCCGCTCTGGTTGAAGAAGCGGCCGCACGGCTCGGCGCACTGCGGCGCGTTCTCGCGGATGTTGTTGACGTAGATGTCGACGGAGGTGTCGCTCCACTGCAGCTGGGCGCGGTCGCGCACGGCCCAGCCGACCACCTTGACCGGCACGTTCGTGTACGGCCAGCCGTTGTGGCCGGCCATGACGTCCATCCACTTCTTGAACTGGCGGGCCAGCGTGGCGTGGATCTGGTCACGCTGGGCGGCCGTCACCGTGGCGCTGGTGTCCCAGCGCACGCAGTAGTTGATCGAGCCGCCGTTGGCCATGATCTGGTCCCAGCCGTAGTTGCGGAACCCGTACAGGTTGGGGTACGTGCTCTCCTGGTGCTGCCATACCTCGTTGAGGGGAGTGACCAGGTGGGCGGGCGGGTTCCAGCCGGTCGTGCCGCCGCCCGTGTCGGGCGCCCACGCCTTGACCTCCAGCAGCCCGACCGACGCCTGGCCGCTCTGCAGGACGACACGCAGCCGCGTGGTGCTGACCTGCGTGAAGGAGACCTTGTTGTAGGTGTTGACCGCGACGGGGTAGGTGCCCGGAATGTCGGCGTAGGCGCTGCCGGTCCAGCGCTGGAGCTTCCAGGAGGCGGGCACGCGCACGCCGCCGCCGTCGTCGAAGAAGTAGACGTCGGCCCCCTTGATGGTCTGGGCAGAGCTCCAGGTCAGCTCGGCCCATTGGGTTCCGGTGTTGGGCCAGGTGCCCCAGCGGCGGTTGACGGTGTCGTTCGAGCTGGGCGGGTCGATGCCGTCGTTGATCGCCGCGATGCTCTCCCACGGCGAGGTGTACGAGGCCGACGGCGTCGCCGACCGGGCCACGTTGGTGTCGGCCAGGGCGCTCTGGACGGGGAAGAAGAACGTGATGATCAGGAGGAGGGGCAGGATTGCCAAGCGTCTCATGGGAGTTCTCCCGGTGGTAGCGCTAACATGCGCGGGCCTCGAAGGAGGGCGGCCTCCGTCGAGGCCCGGCACGTGTCAGCGGTAGGTGACGTCGGAGGAGGAGTAGAGGCAGTTCACGCCGTCGGCGCCTTCACCGATCTTGGTGGGCTCGCTGCCCTTGGGCACGCCTCGGTACTTCTCGCAGATGACGGCGCTGCCGTACACCGTGATCCGGCTGAAGCGCGCGGTGTCGCCCCAGTTCGTGTTGATCCCGGCCAGCACCTTGGTGGTCCGGGCGGTGACGCCGTCCATGACCACGTGCCGCTGGTAGGACGTGGAGCAGTTGCCGCAGGCCCGGTACAGCTTGCCGGAGCTGTGCACCTGGAAGTTCTTGATCGTCACCGTGCCGGCGCCGTTGTGCTGGAACACCTTGTCCGAGCCGGACTTGGCGCCGCCCCCGTCCACCAGATAGGTCGCCGACGAGCTGGAGGACTTGAACGTGGCCGCGTCCTCGCCGACGTCGTTCCACCAAACGTTGCGGATGGTGCACGAGCCCTCGCAGTGGATGCCGTCGCCGGCCGGGGCGTCGATGATGACGTTCTGGATCGTGCCGCCGTTGGGCACCACGAACATCGGATCCTGGCTCTCGCTCTGACCGCCGTCGCCGATGCCGTAGTAGCGCTTCATGCCGCCGTCGAAGAACGACCCGGTGGTGCGGGTCGTCGTCTGATGCACGCTGCCGGTGTCGCTCGGCCAGGCGCCACTGCCGTCACCGCCGGAGCCGCCACTGCTGCTGCCCATCTTGA
Source organism: Nonomuraea sp. 10N515B (assembly GCF_052245915.1). Taxonomy (NCBI): domain Bacteria; kingdom Bacillati; phylum Actinomycetota; class Actinomycetes; order Streptosporangiales; family Streptosporangiaceae; genus Nonomuraea; species Nonomuraea sp. 10N515B. The sequence goes on along the minus strand of NZ_JBQQBQ010000041.1, from coordinate 33,619 downwards.
CGAGCTGCCACTGCTGGTTGGCGCCGTTGAGGTCGTCCCATTGGGAGATGCGTGCGCCGTCGGCGGTCGACCACTCCCACACTTCCAGGGCCTTGTTGCTGTTGCGGTTGATCAGCCGTACGTGGCCGCCGTCGGAGTCGGCCAGCCGGAACTGCTGGTTGTAGCCGTTAAGGTCGGCCCACTGCACGACCTGGGCACCGCCCGCCGTGGAGTACTCGAAGACGTCCAGCACCTTGCCGCTGTGCCGGGACTTCAGCCGGTAGTAGCCGCTCCCCGAGCTGACGAACTGCCACTGCTGCCAGTTGCCGTCGTTGCGGGGCCACTGCACGATCGGCGAGCCGTCGCTAGTGGCCAGGTTGTACACGTCGAGCGCTTTGCCGCTGTGCCGGTTGACCAGCACGTACCAGGCGCTGGTGTCGACGGTGGCCGCCTGCGCCGCCGGTGGCGTCACGGCGGCGGCGCCGGCCATGGCCATCACCATGGCGGCCACCGTCGCGAACAGGCGGCGCCAGCCGTGCCGGGACTGGGATTGGATTGTCAAGGCCGCTCTCTGCCTTTCTGCGCTTGGTGAAGCAAGCGCTTTCCCATCGATCGGACGAGCACCCGTTCCGGAATGAGTGGAGCGGACAGCCTGATGACGGGCACAGCTGTCCCTGTTCGGGCTTTGATCGCACGCGCAGCGACAGCCGTCAACCGGAACGCGTCGGCTCAAGGGCTCGACCTGCGGCTTACCGGTGAAAGTTTCACGGGCCACCAAGATTGTCAGACGCTCCTCGTAGGGTGTGCCGTATGGCGATGCTCATCGGAAGGGAGCGGCCGGCGGCCGTCCTGCGGGGGGAGGTCGAGCGCGCGCTGGTCAGCCACGGATCGCTCGTGCTGGTCACCGGCGAGGCCGGCATCGGCAAGAGCACGCTGGTGGCCGGCGCGGCCGAGGAGGCCGTCCGGGGCGGTGCCCGGCTGCTCAGCGGCGCTTGCTGGGAAGGCGAGGGAGCGCCCGGCTACTGGCCCTGGGTGCAGGTCGTCCGGCAGCTCGACCCAGGGGCGACGCCGCAGAGCCTGGCGGGGGCGGACGCGGCGGCGTTCCAGCTCTACGACGCGGTGACCGGGCTGCTGGTGGACGCCTCGCGGGAGCGGCCGATCGTCGTCGTGCTCGAAGACCTCCACTGGGCCGACGCCGCCTCGCTCAGACTGCTGGAATTCCTGGTGCGGCACGCCTGGTTCGAGCGGTTGCTGGTGATCGGCACCTACCGCGACGCCGAGGTGGAAGGCTCGCTCAGCCCTCCGCTGGAGGCCAAGGCCGTCACGGTGGCGCTGACCGGGCTCGATCGCGAGGCCGTCGGCAGGCTCGTCACGCGGACCACAGGGGTCGAGCCCGGCGAGGAGCTGGTGACGGAGATCCACCAGCGGACCGGCGGCAACCCGTTCTTCGTCGAACAATATGCCCGCCTGTGGCAGGGCGGCAGCACGCTCGCCACGATCCCGCCGGGGGTGGATGCGACGGTGCGGCGGCGGTTGTCGCGGCTGCCGGGCACGGTGCTCAAGGTGCTGCGGATGGCGGCGGTGTTGGGGCGGGAGTTCGCGGAGGAGACGCTGTCCATCGCCCTCGCCGCTGACGGGCCGACGTCACGCGACCTGGTCCACCGGGCACTCGACCAGGCGGTCTCGGCCAAACTGGTCACCTCGCTCGGCGTGGGCCGATTCGCCTTCGTGCACGATCTGGTGCGTGAGACGCTCTACGGCGAGCTCGACGAGGCCGGGGCCCGGTCTCTCCACGCGGCCGCGCTGTGTGCCCTTGACCTCGCGCCGCCTGCGACGCGCGCGCATCACGCCTATCTCGGCGCCGTTTCCGATGCTCCCGAACTGCTCCTCGCCGCGGCCAGGGACGCCGAGGGCCGGCTGGCCGATGAGGAGGCCGTCAGGCACTATCGCCGGGCCCTCGAGCTGACACCCTCGTCCGAGAGGCGCCGGCGGGCCACGATCGGGCTCGATCTCGGCGTGGCTCAGCACCGCGCGGGAGCCGACGCCGCCGGGGTGCGTACGCTGGAGGCGGCCGTCGCGATCACGCGCAGGCTCGACGATCCAGGGTTGCTGGCGCTGGCCGCACTCAAGCTGCACGAGCTCTGCTACCACGGCCGGGACCGCTGGACGGACTTCGTCCACGACGCCCACCGGCGCTTGCTGCACGACGACGGGCTCGGCCCGGCGGACCCAGCCGAGTCAGCGCGGGAGCCGGTCGAAGACGGGACCCTGCCGGATGGCACAGCACGGCCGGATGGCGCAGCACGGCTTGATGGCGCAGCACGGCTCGACGGCGCAGCACGGGAGTTGAGCGCGGTCGCGGCTGACCTGGCCAGGCGCGGCGAGGACGACGAGACGCTCGGCTTCAGCCTGCTGGCCAGGCTGGGCGCCATCTGGCGGCCGGGCACCGCCGCCGAGCGGCTGGCCATCACCGACGAGCTGGCCGCGGTGGCGCGCCGCTCGCGGGACCGGCAACTGGAGCTGACCGCGCGGTCGTGGCGCGTGGGCGGTCTGCTGGAGCTCGGCGACCCGCGCTGCCTGACCGAGCTGAGGGCCTTCCTCACCGCCGCGGAGCAGTCGGAGCTGACGTTGTTCCAGCACGAGGCCGGCGTGCTCAAGGCGATGTTCGCGACCCTCGCCGGCCGCTTCGACGAGGCGGGCACGCACATCGACGCCGCCTACGAGCTCGGCGAGCAGCCCGGCCTGGGCAGGCGGGATCTGCGCTGGATACAGCGCTGGTCGGCCGCGCTGCTGAGAGGACGGCTCGACGCGGCCGACGCCGTGCTCGCCGAGATGGAGCGCGCGGGGAGCCCGCACTTCCCGCTGTACGACGCGGTCACGGCGGTGCAGCGGGGCGACGGCGGCGAGACCGCCACGCGCCGCCACGCGGAGATCATGGCCGCGGGCGGGCAAACCCAGCGCTGGATGGCCCCGCTGTGGCTCAGGTTCCAGGCACAGGCCGCCGCCCTGTCCAAGGATCCGGTGCTCTGCGAGCACGCCCGGGCCGCGATCACGCCCTACGTCGGCCAGTGGGGCGTGACGGCCACCGTGGCCGTCGAGGGCCCCTACGCGCACTGGGCGGCCGTGCTGGACGCCGCGCAGGGACGATGGGACGACGCGATCGCCGGCTTCACCGCCGCCTACCGCGCCGCCGACCTGCTCGGCGCGCGCCCCTGGTCGATCGAGTCGCGAGCCCGCCTGGCGGAGGCGCTGCAGGCACGCGGGGACGACGCCGCGGCGCTGATCCGGCAGGTGGAGCGGGAAGCGGCCGAGCTCGGCATGCTCCTGCGGCCGCCGCACCCCGGAGGCGACGCCTTCCATTTCGACGGCCAGGTCTGGACCCTGACCTTCGCCGGCCGGACCGTGCACCTGCCCGGCTCCAAGGGCCTGGCCGATCTGCGCATCCTGCTCGAAAGGCCGGGTGTGGACGTGTCCGCGGTCGAGCTGCTCAACCCGTCGGGCGGCGAGGCGGTGGTCGCGGCGCGCGGCATGGGCGGCGACGACGTGCTCGACGAGGAGGCCAGGACGCGCTACCGCAAACGGCTGGAGCAGCTCGACGACGAGATCGACCGGGCCGTGGAGCTCGGGCGCGACCGGCGCGCGGCCGAGCTCGACGCGGAGCGGCAGGCGCTGCTCGACGAGCTGCGTGCCGCGGCCGGTCTCGCCGGGCGGCCGCGCAAGCTGGGCGACGAGGCCGAGCGTGCCCGCAAGGCGGTCACCAATCGCATCCGCAACACGCTGGGCCAGCTCGACCAGCGCCACCCCGAATTGGCCGCCCACCTGCGGGCCTCGGTCTCCACCGGCGCCACGTGCCGCTACCAGCCGTCTCCTGCCGCTCCGGCACCTCGCTGGTTCTGATCAGCGAGGCCCGGTTCACGCGCCCTGCGCGCACCGCCGATGACACGGCGCGCAGACCTCCGCCCCGGCGCCGGTCCTCAGCGCAGCTTCGCGAAGAATTCCGTGACGTCCCGCACGAAGAGCGCCGGCTGTTCGGCGGCGAAGAAGTGGCCGCCCTGGTCGTACTCCGCCCAGTGCACGATGTTGTGATCGCGTTCGGCCCACGAGCGGATCGTGAGGTCGCACGCCTTGGACACGAGCACGCCGGTGGGCACGGTGCCGCGCGCCGCCTCGCCCCAGTCCTCCGGCGTACCGGAGTCCCACTCCCCCGGCTCGCCGTCACTCCAGTCGGCGGCGCTCATGTTCTCGTAGTAGAACTGCGCCGACGACCCGGCCGTGCCGGTCAGCCAGTAAAGGGTGACGTCCGTCAGCATGAGGTCGCGGTCCAGCGAGTCCTCAGCAAGCCCGTCCACCGGCTCGGTCAGCTCCTTGAACTTCTCCATGATCCACGCGAGCTGCCCGGCCGGTGAGTCGTGCAGCCCGTACGAGACGGTCTGGGGCCGCTTGGACTGGGTCTGGAGGTAGCCGTCGTTGAGGTTCTCCATCGCGTTCCAGCGGCGCCGTTCCTCCTGCGTGAGGGTGTCCATCTCGCCTTCCTGGCCGATGGGGAAGGTGAGGACGGCGTTGAGATGGATGCCGGCGATGTGCTCGGCGTCCTGCTTGCCCATCTCCGGCGCGACGAAGGCGCCGGAGTCGCCGCCCTGCACGCCGTACCTCTCATAGCCGAGCATCGCCATCAGCCGCGTGAACGCGCCGGCGACGCGGGCGGAGTCCCAGCCAGGGCCGGACAGCGGGGTGGAGAATCCGAAGCCGGGCAGCGACGGGATGACCAGGTGGAAGTCGCGGGAGAGCGGCTCGATGACGTCGAGGAACTCCACGAACGACCCCGGCCAGCCATGGATCAGCATGAGGGGCAGCGCCGAGTCGTCGGCGGAACGAATGTGGAGGAAATGGATGTTCTGGCCGTCGATCGTGGTGGTGAACTGCGGCAGCTGGTTGAGCCTGGCCTCGTGGGCGCGCCAGTCGTAGCCGGTGCGCCAGTACTCGGCCAGGTCCTTCAGGTACGCGACGGGGACGCCGCGCTCCCAGCCGGTCCCGGGGAGCTGGTCCTGCCAGCGGGTCATGGCCAGGCGGGTACGCAGGTCGTCCAGGTCCTGTTGCGGGATGTCGATACGGAACGGGCGAATGGTCATGAGATTTCCCCTCTTACGGGCTTACGGGCTTACGGGCTTACGGGCGGAAGGCGGCGGCGTGGTCGGCGGCCCACTGGGCGAACGTGCGCCCGGGGCGGCCGGTGACCTGCTCGACGGTGGGCAGCACGGCCGAAGCCGCGTCCGGCGGGTTCGCACCGAGCTGGGCGGCGAACTCGATCATGTCGTCGCTCTCCCCCGCCACCCGCAACGACGCCCGGTACTGCTCCTCGCTCAGCTCCTCGAACCGGATCTCGCGCTCCACGGCTTCGCCGATCATGCGCACCCGCTCGGCGGGGGTGAGTGCCTCCGGCCCGGTGAGCATGTAGGACTCGCCGGCGTGCCCGTCCTCGGCCAGCGCGGCCACCGCCACGGCGGCGATGTCGTCTTCGTGGACCACGGCCCCGGGGTGGTCGCCGAAGACCCGCACCACTCCCTCGTCGCGGATCGATGGAGCCCAGTCGAGCGCGTTGGCCATGAACTCGACGCACAGCAGTCGCGTCCAGTCGAGGTCGCCGGCCCGCAGGGCCTCCTCGACCGAGCACTCGTCCCAGCTGCTCAGCACGCTGACGCGGCGCACGCCTGCCATGGCGGCCAGCTCGGCGATCTCGAAACCGGTCTCCAGCGGCGCGGAGTCCGAGTAGCCGCTGCCGGTGACGGTGATCAGGTGCAGGGCGGTCACGCCTTCCAGCGCCGGGGCCAGGGACTGCGGCACGGTCAGGTCGCCGCAGGCCACCTCGACGGCGGCCGGCAGCCGGGCCGCGGCCGGGTTCCTGGTCAGGGCGCGCACCGGTACGCCGCGCTCGACGAGCTGCGCCACGATCCGGCGGCCGACCATGCCCGTCGCACCGGTCACGAGAATCGTCATGAAAGACCTCCTGGTCGAATGTCGTCGACGTCTCGATCAGGAGGCGCTACACCGGAAATAGCGTCCGCTACCGCGCACGTGTGGCGCGGCGTCAGTCCGTCAGGTAACGCTGCACGGCCGGCCCGAGGTCGCGGACCAGGCTCTCCGGGTCGGCGGCGGCCATCGGCGGCAGCTGGAGCACATACCGGGTGAGGGCCAGTCCGAGCAGTTGCGTGCTGACCAGCCCGGCCCGGCGCGCGGCGTCGTCCGCGCCCGTCACCCGGGCCACGAATGCGACGATCTGCGTCTGGAAGACCTCCCTCATGCGCTCGGCGGCCATGGGGTTGGTCGAGGCCGAGCGCAGCAGCAGGATCAGCACGTCGTCGGACAGGCCGCCCTCCCAGCGGGCCAGGAAGTGGCGGACGAGCAGCTCACCGAGCCGGTCCACCGGCGGCTCCGGCACCTGCGCGAGCCGCAGGTCCACGTCCACGGCGGCGCTGAACAGGCCGGCCTTGCTGCCGTAATAACGCATGACCATCGACGGGTCGACGCCGACCTGGGCGGCGACGGCCCGGATCGTCATCGCCTCATAGCCTCGCTCGATGAGCAGTTTCCTGGCGGCCTCCAGGATGGAGGTCCGGGTGGCCGCCGATCGTTCCGTGAACGCCATGACAACGAGTGTAGGCCAACACTTGTGTGCGAGGCTCCTGACATTTGCTGGTAACAACCTGGCAACAGCTCTTTTCCTGATCGATGTGACCGATCACACTCAGGCATCGAAAGATGTGATCGGTCACATCGAGCGCTGTGAGGAGCGCCATGAGGAGGAGACATGCTTGGTCCGCGGCCTTGGCGGCGGCCCTCGTGATCAGTGTGGTACCCGCGACTCCCGGCGTCGCGGCGCCGTCCCAGCTCGTCGTCGACCTCGCCACCCAGACCGGCGCCCTGCGCTACGGCGCCACCGGATTCCTGTACGGGCTCGGCGACGAGGGCATCCCGAACGAGACCATGCTGGCCGCACTCAAACCGCAGGTCACGGCCCAGAAGGCCCCGGGCGGCCTGCAGCACCCGAACGGTGACGCGCTCAAGATCGCCCCGATGTTCAAGCGGGCCGGCGGCCGCGACATCCAGATCTACATGCAGGACATCTACAAGCAGTGGCCGTACGAGAACCTCGGCATCAACGACTACCTGGCCAAGGTGGACACGATGACGAGGAAGGTCGTCGCCGACCCGTACCGCACCTCCTACGTCTACGTCCCCTTCAACGAGCCCGACCAGATCTGGTACTCGGGCAACCTGACCGGTTTCCTCAACGACTACAGGACCGTCTACCAGCGCATCCGCTCCATCGACCCGGGCGCCCGCATCGCCGGCCCGAACTTCGCCGCCTACCGCTCCGCCGATCTGCGCAGGTTCATGACGTTCGCGCGCGACAACAACGTGCTCCCGGACGTCACGACGTGGCACGAGCTGGGCGACGACTTCTTCACCGGCTGGCACGAGCACTATGCCGACTACCGGGCGATCGAGTCGAGCCTGGGCATCTCGCCGCGCCAGATCTCCATCAACGAGTACGGCCGCTTCTCCGGCGATCTCGGCGTGCCGGGCAACCTGGTGCAGTTCGTGGCCAGGTTCGAAAACAGCAAGGTCGACGGCTGCCTGGCGTACTGGACGACGGCCGGCGGGCTCAACGACCTGGTCACCAGGAACAACCAGGCGACCGGCGGCTGGTGGTTGTACAAGTGGTACGGAGAGCTGACCGGCACGACGGTCGCCGTGACCCCGCCCGCGCCCGGCAGCTCGCTCCAGGGCGTGGCGGCGCTGGACCCGGCCAAGAAGCAGGCCCGGGTGATCTTCGGCGGCAACAACCCGGCGAGCGGCACCTACGACACGAACGTGGTCGTCAAGGGCATCCCCTCCTACCTGGGCGGCACGGTGCACGCCACCGTGTGGGGCGTCGACAGCACCGGGCTCAACACCTCCCCTGGCCCCTACCGGGTGAGTGAGAGCGACTACACGGCCTCCGGCGGGCAGATCACGATCCCGCTGACGGGGCTGAAGGGCACGTCGGCGTACCACGTCGTCCTGACTCCGGACAAGGACCTGTCCCAGGCGGGCTCGGCACAGCGATACGAGGCCGAGTACGCCGCCCTGGCCGGCTCCGCCCGCGTCACCTACGGCTCGAACACCGGCTACTCGGGCACGTCCTTCGCCGAGGGCTACGGCGCGAGCACCACGGCGAGCACCAAGTTCGTGGTCACCGCACCAGCGGACGGCTACTACGCCATCGCCCTGCGCTACTCGGCCGGCCCGTACAACGGCGCCCCGGCCACCCGCTCGGTCCGGATGCGGCTCAACGGCGCCGACCTCACGACCGTGACGCTGCCCGGCACCGCCGACTGGAACTCCTGGAACACCGTCACCACCAAGGTGTTCCTGACCGCGGGGATCAACCGCGTCGACGTCAACGCCTATGCCTCCGACGACCGGGACGCGGTCAACATCGACTACATTGACGTCACGCCCACCACCGGGACGATCACCTCGTACCAGGCGGAATCCTCGGGCAACACGCTGAGCGGCGCCGCCAGGGTGTCCTCCAACTCCGCGGCGTCAGGCGGCGCGTACGTCGGCTACATCGGCGCGGGCGCGGCCAACACGCTGCGCTTCAACAACGTCACCGTCCCGGCCGCCGGCCGCTACCGCATGGTCGTCACCTACGCCAACGGCGAGCTGGGCGAGGGCGCCACCAACTACAACTCCAACATCGTCGACCGCTACGCCGACATCTCCGTCAACGGCGGCGCGCCGGCCAGGCACTACTTCCGCAACACGCTGGGCTGGTCGAACTACCGCACCACGGTCGCCGACGTGGTCCTGACCGCAGGCGCGAACACGATCACGTTCGGCAACGCCTCGGTCGGCTACGCCCCCGACATCGACCTCATCCAGATCGCCGCACCACTCGGCTGAGGCCACGCACCCGCGGCTCGACCGGCCGGCGCCGGTCGAGCCGCTGGAGGAGGGGCGTTACGCCAGCACGGGGAAGTTGGCCCGCAGCACACCCTGCGGGTCGCGGGCCCGCTTGATCTCCCGGAGCCTGGCGATCGTCGTCTCCTCGGCGAAGGCCGCCGCCGCCCGCTCGCCCCGCGTCAGCATCGTGTACGGCTTGCGCCCGCTGGCCCACGCGCCGAGTTCCTCGGCCAGACCCGCCTGCTTGGCGCCCACGGTCGCGGACATCTCCGGGTTGAGCGCCAGCCCGAGCAGGTAGAGCATGTACGGCTCCGTCATCGGGCCGCTCGGCCCGGCACCCGGACGGGAGGCGGCCAGCGCGCCACCCAGGTGCCGGATCTGGAGGCCGACCAGCGGCTCGATCGGCGGGCCCGTCAAGACCTCGATCGCCGCGTCGTCGAGCCTGGTCAGCAGCTCCGTCCGCGAGCGGGAGGGCGCCGGGTCGGTGGGCTCGGCGGTGATGTCGCCCAGGTTCGCCACCGCGACCGGGCCGCGCTTGTCGGCGATCACGTCGCCGATCTTGTCGAGGCGGGCCAGCAGCGCCCGCCCCTCGGCCTCCTCGCCGAGGAAGGCGACGGCGAGCCCGACCATGGGCGGCGCCTGCGGGAACTGCATCCGGTTGAACCAGACGGACAGCTCGTCCGGCGCCTCGGCGGTGATCTCCAGGAAGGCGTCGAACACTTCGCGGGTGCGGTGCCCCGGCCACATCAGGCTGCCGCCGTACAGGCTGGGCGCCGGATACAGGTCGAACTCGATGGCCGTCACCAGCGCGAAGTCGCCGCCTCCGCCACGCAGCGCCCAGAACAGGTCGGGGTCGGCATCCGCGGTGACCCTGGCCTGCTCGCCGTCGGCGGTGACGACGTCGAAGGCCCGCACGCTGTCGGCGGCGAACCCGTGCTTGCGGCCGAACCAGCTCACGCCGCCGCCAAGGGTGTAGCCCGTCACGCCCACCACAGGGTTGCTGCCCGCCAGGCCGGTCAGCCCGTGCGGCCCTGCCGCCGCCAGGACCCGTCCCCACTGGACGCCGGCGCCCACGCGTGCCGTGCGCTCCTCGGGGTTCACGTGCAGCTCGTCCAGCCTGCCCGTACGCAGCAGGATCACGCCGTCGGTGTCGCCCGAGGCGCCGTGGCCGGTCGGCTGGGCGGCCACGGCGAGGCCGGAGCGGCGGGCGTAGGCGACGGTGGCCGCCACGTCGCCGGCCCCCGCGGCCTCGACGACGGCGGCCACCCGTTGGTCGATCGCCAGGTTCCATGCTTTGCTCGCCTGCTCGAACCCGTCGTCTCCGGGCAGCAGCACGTGGCCGTCGACGGCGCTTGTCAGGTCGTTGGTCGTCATCTTTCGCACTCCTCTTCAGATGCCTGGGTCCCGTTCCGCCGGGACCACCGCTATGACGCATCGGGGCGCGAAGAGGTGACAGGCCGGGCCAAACATTTGAGAGTGATACATGTCACACGCCGACGACGCCGGATATCGGTCACCGATCGTGCATTGTCTCTTCGAAAAGAGTCACCTTTAAGACGCAGCGCGAAATTGCCATTACTCAAAGCCACGTCCGGAGTAAATTCGCCACTGCGCCTTTATGCCGAGTCTGCAAAGATCGAAGTCAGGCGAAGGGAGGCTCGAGGTGGCTTTGGCGAATGCCGGAATTCGACGATTACTGGTGGACACGGGTGAGCCGCGGACGTGGGTGTCGCTCCGTACTGACCTCGTCACCGCGGTGCTGGGGGTGTGGTTCGGCATCGGGCTGATGATCGACGCCTGGGCGCACTCCAACCTCGACGGCGAGCTGGAGACGTTCTTCACGCCGTGGCACGCGGCGTTCTATTCGGGATTCGCGGCCGTGTCCGGCTGGATCATCTGGCAGGTGTGGCGCAACGTGCGCGCCGGCCGGCAGGGACTGGCGGCGGTGCCCCAGGGGTATCTGGCCGGGCTGGTGGCGGTGCCCGCGTTCGCCGCCTTCGGCTTCGCCGACATGATGTGGCACACCCTCCTCGGCATCGAGACGACCATCGACATCCTGTTCAGCCCGTCCCATCTGGGGCTGGTCACGTCCATGCTGATCATCATCACCACGCCGCTCCGCTCGGCCTGGAACGCCCCCGACGTGGGTGCGCGGCCGACGCTCGGCCGGCTGCTGCCGGCGTTGATCGGGCTGGCGTTCGCGACCACGCTGGTGTCGTTGTTCCTGTCGTACGGCGACGCCCTGCAGTGGCGCGCCCCCCGCGTCGTCGAGGCGTTCTCCTTCCTGGACAACGGGGGTGCGGACCGGCTCGCCTCGACGATCGCCCTCACGAACATCGTCCTGCTCGCGCCCGTCCTGCTGCTGGTGCGCCGGTGGCGGCTGCCGTTCGGCAGCGTGACCCTCATGTACGCGCTGGCGGTGCTCATGCCGGGCGCGCAGACGGCGTTCGACAACGTGCCGATCCTGCTGTCCGTGGTGGCCGGGGGCCTCGCCGCCGACCTGCTGATCCTCTGGCTGCGCCCGTCGGCCGGGCGGCGCTTCGCCTTCTGGGCGTTCGCCGGGTTGTCGAGCTTCGCCACGTGGTCGCTGTACCTCGGGTTCGCCTCGGCGACGGGCGGCGGGCTGCCCGGCATTCCGGAGATGTGGACCGGCGCGCCGATCGTGGCCGGGCTGATCGGGCTGCTGCTCGGGGCGCTGTTCCTGCCCAACGCGACCGGCCGGCCCGACACGGCGGACCTGCCCAGCGCGGCCGACCCGCCCGGCACAGCGGACCTGCCCAGCCGGGCCGTTCAGGGCGATCCGGTCGATCCGCCCGTCGACGACAGGGCATGATCCGGCTGCTCTGCCTGGTCGCCGTGCTGGTGCTGGCGTGCGCCGCGCCGGCTGCGGCGCACAACGTCTCGGCCGGCGCGGATCTGCGGATCGCCCAGACGATCGCCGGCATGGAGGTCACCGTGGTGGTCAAGGGCACCACGCGGGTGCCCGGGCCGCTGCGGATCGGCGTCATCGCCTTCGAACCGGTCACCGGGCCGCCGATCGAGCTGGCGGTCCGGTCGGTGGAGGACGGCCGCACGGTGACCGGGGTGGCGCGTCCTGCGTTGCGCGATCCGCAGTACACGGCGCTCAGGGTGGAGCGGACCGGACCCCACGAGCTCACGCTGCGGGCGGGGAGCGAGGTCGCCGTGGTGCCGTTCCGCGTGCTCGTGGAGCGCGGGTCAGGCGTGGAGTTCCTGATCTACGGTGGTTTCTCCGTGGCGGGGCTGCTGCTGGTGGGCGGCCTGCTCACCGGAGCTCTGTCCCGGCCGGGCCGCGCCATGGCGGTGTCGGGTGGCGCGGCCGTGGGGGTGACGGTCGCGGTCATGGCCATCGTGTTCGAGCCGATGCTGCCTGCCGGGCCGCCGGACGGCGCCGCGCCCGCGGTCACCTCACAGGCGGGCGGGCGCCCGTTCGTGCAGGGGCAGGTGCGGACGGTCCCGGCGCGGCCGATCCCGGGCGAGGAGTTCACCGTACGGGTGGATCTCGTCGACGGATCCACCGGGCGGCCCGTGGACGATCTCGCGGTCCATCACGAGGCGCTCGCCCACGTGGTCGTCACCAGCGAGGACGGGCGGTTCCTCCGGCACGTGCACCCGCTGCGCACGGCGCCGGGACGGCTGGAGGTCAGGCTGCGGGCAGACCGGCCCGGTGCCTACCTGACGCATGTCGAACTGGAGCGGGAGGACTCCGGCGGACAGCTCCTCACCGGACGGTTCAGCATCGGTGGCGAGGAGGACACGGACCCCGGAGGCGGCTCCGCCCGTGCCGGGATCGCCGACGGTGCCGACGACGCCACTGCAGACGTCGACGGTGGCGCGACGCCCGACGGCCGTGACCCCACCGCGCCGCCGCGGACGCAGCCCGCCGTTCCTGTCGCGGGCCGGCCGACGACGGTCGAGCTCGACACCACGGGACCCGTGCGGCCGTGGCTCGGCATGAGCGGGCACCTGATCATCCGCAGCCAGGACGGCGACTTCCTCGGCCACGTGCACGAGATGGGCTCCGGCGGTTCCCGGCTGCGCTTCACCTTCAGCTTCCCGGAGCCGGGACGGTATCTCGCCTGGGCCCAGTACGCCCTGGCCGACCGCATCGTGACCGTGCCGTTCACCGTGGACGTCTCGGAGAGCGTCCAGTGAAGCGGATCATGATCGCCGTCGCCCTGGTCGTCGCGGCGGCCGTGATCTTCATCGTGGGCCGGAGCCTGGGGGCCGAGCCGCTCCGCGTGAGCAGCACGGGCTCCCGCTACGCCGTCACCGTCGTCGTCGACGAGCCGACGACGGGCCGCGTCCCGGTCGAGGTGCTGGTGACCTCCGGCGATCCGGACGCCGTGGCCGTGTCGGCGGTGATGCCCGGCATGGGGCACGCCACCCCCGAGCTCACCGCGCGGGAGGCGGCGCCCGGCCGTTTCGTGGCCGAGGGCGAGCTGTTCCCCATGTCCGGAGCGTGGGAGGTGTCGATCTGGCTGGAGGGGCCCGCGGGCGCGGAGACGCTCGTCGTCAACGCACTGATCACCGGATAGCGGGCCCGATGCTTCGCGAACCACGAAGCGTGCAATACCGCGGACAGAGCCCCGCTATCGTGCTCAGCTATGACATACGGCCCCCACCACCGTTGAACGCCCCACCTCCCGTGGTGATCGACGTCGGTCGCGACGCCAAGGTGAAGGCGCTGATCGGCGGCTCGGTCGCGGGCGTCATCGGGGTCATGACGCTTTACTGGGCGGCCACCGGCCAGGTGACGGGCGGCGCGGACGGCGCGCCGGCCGGCGTGGTCTTCGGGCTGATCTTCCTCGCCATCGGCCTGCTGCCCATCGCCGCCTGGCGCAGGCTGAGCCGCCCCCGCCGGCTGGTCTTCGACGGCTTCGGCGTGCGCTGGGACGACCCGCGGGGCAAGCCATGGGCGGTGGCGTGGGGCGAGCTGTCCGACCTGGGCTTCCGGGCGCGTCACCCGGACATGGAGCACTTGTGGGAGTTCCACACGGTCAAGAACGGCTACCGGCTCCCCCTCGGCTCGAACCCCAAGTACATCCCGGTCATCGAGCAGGCGATGCGGCAATTCCGCCCGGCGGCATACCTGGGAGTCCGTGATGAGGGGCTGATCGTGGGCCTGGTCTGACCTCCACCCGCCCGGCCGATTTCGATAGATTCGTCCGGGACGATCGCCGTGACCGGAGGAGCCTTGTGACCATTCCTGAGCTGACCGACGTGCATCCGGCGTGGCTGCCGCCGGAGGCGTTTCGTGCGATCGGCTCGCGCCGGGCCCTCGTGCTCGGCGACGGCGCCCTCACCGGGACCGTGCACGATGAGGTCGCGGCGGCCTGCGCCCGGTACGGCGGCAGCGCCGAGCGGGCCGGCGACGGCCCCTTCGACCTCGTGCTCGCGCTCACCACGGCCGGCCCGTTGCCGCAGGTCGCGGCAGCGATCGCGGCCGAGGCCGGGCCGATCGGCGAGGAGGGTTACGTGCTCGCCCGCCGCGACGGTGTCACGGCGGTGCTCGCGAGCGACCCGGCCGGCCTGCTCTACGGCCTGTTCCACCTGGTCAGGCTCGGCGAGCCGGCTTTCGGGGCGGCGCGGCCGGTGGAGCGGCACGAGCCGGCGATGCGGCGGCGCATGCTCGACCACTGGGACAACATCGACGTGCACCCGGTGATGGGTCAGGTCGAGCGCGGCTACGCGGGCGGGTCGATCTTCTGGCGGGACGGCGTCCTGCGCGAGGACCTGACGCGGGTGCGGGCCTACGGCCGGCTGCTGGCCGCGTGCGGGATCAACGCGGTCGCGATCAACAACGTGAACGTGCACGCCACGGAGGCCCACCTGCTGACCGACCGGCTCGGCGAGGTCGCCGCGATCGCGGCCGAGCTGCGCCCGTACGGGATCCGGGTGCACGTGTCGGTCAACTTCGCCTCCCCCATGGCGCTCGGCGGCCTGCCGACCGCCGACCCGCTCGACGAGGACGTGCGACGGTGGTGGGCGGCGACCACCGCGCGGGTGTACGAGACGATCCCCGATTTCGGCGGCTACGTGGTGAAGGCTGACTCCGAGGGCCAGCCGGGCCCGTTCGCGTACGGGCGCAGCCACGCCGACGGCGCCAACCTGCTGGCCGGCGCGCTGGCCCCGCACGGCGGGGTCGTGCACTGGCGGGCGTTCGTCTACAACCACCGGCAGGACTGGCGCGACCGGTCGACCGACCGCGCCCGCGCCGCCTATGACCACTTCGCCCCGCTCGACGGGAGCTTCCGCGACAACGCGATCCTGCAGGTGAAGTACGGCCCCATGGACTTCCAGCCGCGTGAGCCGGTGTCACCGGTGATCGCCGCCATGCCCGAGACGCGGCTGGCGGTGGAGTTCCAGGTGACGCAGGAGTACACCGGCCAGCAGAAGCATGTCTGCTACCTGGCCCCGTTGTGGCGCGAGCTGCTCGACTTCCGGCCGTGGGGCCGGGACGGCCGCGACGTGGCCGACGTCGCCACCGAGCTCGTCGCGGTCTCCAACGTGGGCGACGACGCGTATTGGACGGGCCACCCGCTCGCCCAGGCCAACCTGTACGCGTTCGGCCGCCTGGCCTGGGACCCGCGCCTCGCCCCTGACACCGTCCTCGACGAGTGGATCGACCTCACGTTCGCCCCCGCCGCCGAGCCGCTGCGGCGCACGCTGCACACGATCATGGACGGCTCCTGGCGGACCTACGAGCGGTACACGGCCCCGCTCGGCGTCGGCTTCATGGTCAGGCCGGGCCATCACTACGGGCCGGACGTGGACGGTTACGAGTACACGCCGTGGGGGACGTACCACTTCGCCGACCGCGACGGCGTCGGAGTGGACCGCACGCGGGCCACCGGCACCGGCTACACCGGCCAGTATCCGCGGCCGTGGTCGGACGTCTACGAGTCCCTCGAGCAGTGCCCGGACGAGCTGCTGCTGTTCTTCCACCACGTGCCGTACGGGCACGTGCTGCGCGGCGGCGCGACGGTCATCCAGCACATCTACGACACCCACTTCGCCGGAGCCGACGAGGTGGCCGAGATGCGCACGCACTGGGACAAGCTGGAAGGGCTGGCCGACCCGGCGCTGCACACCCGGGTGCAGGAGCTGCTCGACGAGCAGCTCCGCTGCGCGCAGGAGTGGCGTGACCAGGTCAACGCCTACTTCTTCCGCAAGTCGGGGGTGCCGGACGCGCACGGCCGGCGGATCCCCTAGACGGTGAACTCCTCCTGGACCTCGGCGATCATCGTCCGGCTGTTCCACAGCAGGGCCGCCGCGAACGCCGAGGCCAGGACCGCCGCCGCCAGCTCCGTGGCGATCACGGTGACGCCCGCCGCCACGACCAGCAGGGACACGTTGCCCAGGGTCGCCTTGGGGAAGCGCAAGAGGAAGTAGGCGGCCAGCCGCGCCACGTCCACGGCCCGGAACGCGAACAACGAGGTGATCACCAGCGCGTTGGCGGCCCAGAGCATGGCCGCCACCGCGACGAGCACCAGCAGTACCGCCCACCACCCCGGAACCCCGGCGGCGGCGAAGTTCGCGAAGTTGGTCCCGATGATGGCCAGCACCGCCAGCCACGGGACCCAGATCTTCAGCACCCCGCGCACGTTGGCCTTGTAGCCGCGCCAGAACGCCGCCGCCGGGTGCAGGTCCGTCAGGTCCCGGCTGCGGTGGCGCACCGCGTAGAGCGCGGCCGACAGCGCGGGGCCGAGGGGCAGCGCGCAGAGCGCCGCCAGCGGCACGTTGCTGCCGTCCTGGCCGAGCAGGGGCAGCGCGAGGAGCCCTGGCGCGGCCGCGAGCAGGAACATGCCCTCGACCACCAGCAGGGTGTAGATCAGCGCGGCGGCCCGCGAGAGCGGTCCTTCGCCGAACCGCCGCCCGGCCGTCACCTCGCTCATAGAACCTCCTGCCCCAAGAGCCGCCCGTCGTCCCACCACGGCGGCGTCTCGTCCACCACCGGCGTCAGCTCGACCAGGGTGACCTCGTGGCGGCCGAGCGTGAGATCGACGTCCACCCTACCCCCGGCGACCGCACCCGATGGGGATCGACAGCCGCACGACGGCGTGCGCATGCGATCAGCCGTGTTCCTTCTTGAACCGCTCGTAGGCGGTGTTGACGAGGTTGATGTAGGCCGTCATGTTCTTGCCCTCGAGCTCCTTGACATAGGCGTCCCACTCGCTGAGGTCGCGCTCGCCGAGGATGAACTTGAGCGTCTGCTGGGTGACGAAGTCCTTCAGCGGCGTCTCCCACAGCGTGGCCTGCTCGCGCTCTACGTCGTTGAACGGGCGCGGCGGCTCGACCGGCCAGAGCTTCCTGGCGTTCATCACGTTCTGGAAGGCCAGTTCCTCCTCGGAGAAGGTGGACTGCACGAGCTTGGTGGGGCCGCCGTAGGCGAACACGCCGTTGGAAAAGCCGAAGTCCTTCTGCAGGTGCTTGGGCGCGCCGGCGTTGAGCCCGATGAAGTCGACGTCCTTGGCCAGCGTGAACTTGCCGGAGGCGTCCTTGGTGTACGTCGTGCCCTCGACGCCCCACTTGGCGAACTCCTGGCCCTGGTCGGAGTACCACAGCCAGTCGACGAACTGCATCATGGCGACGAAGTTCTTGTTCTCCAGCGCCTTCTTGGAGATCATGACGCCGTTCTCGAGCCGCGTCTGGATCTTGTACTCCCCGACCGGCCCCATGGGCACCGGAATCTTGACGATCTTGGCGTCGGGGACGAGCTTGGTGAGCGTCGGCCGGTAGTCGTTGACCATCGACTGCGCGTTGGTGCTGATGACGAAGGACTTGCCGGAGTTGAACTTCTGCTTGGCCTGCTCGTCCTGCTGCGTGAAGCTCTCCGGGTCGAGCAGCTTCTCATCCACCAGCTTCCGCAGATACTCGATCATCTGCTTGTACTGCGGCATGGCGCCGGTGTAGGCGAACTTGCCGGCGGCGGAGTCCCAGGTCGCGTGCTGGTACTCCCAGCCGCCCTTGGCGCCGTAGGCCTGGGCGACGAGCTTGAGCAGGTTGCCGCCCGGCGTGGGCACGCCCCACCGGTCGGTCATGGGGTATTGGTCGGGGTATTCCTTCTTCAGCGCCTTGAGCACGGTGTAGAGCTCGTCCCAGGTCGTCGGGATCTCCAGGCCGTGCTTGTCCAGGATGTCGGTCCTGACCGCCAGGGAGTAGTCCACCCAAGGGCTCTCATGGATGCCGGGCAGCAGGTAGAACTTACCGTCGGCCTGCCGGAGCGTGTTCAGCTCCGGCTCGAGCTGCCACTTGGCGATCTTTTCCTTGAAGTTCGGCATCAGGTCGAGGTAGTCACTGACCGGCAGGATGGCGCCGGAGGCGACGAACGCCTCTTCGGACGGGTGGTAGGTCTTCGGGATGATGAGCGGGGCCTGCCCGGAGCCGACCAGCAGGCCGCGCTTCTTCTCGTAGTCGCTGAGCGGCACCTCCACCGGCTTGAGCGTCACGTTGGTCCGCTTGGTGAGCTCCTGCCAGAGCAACCAGTCGCTCTTGAGCGGGTAGAACGGGTTGTTGAGGTGAAGGATGTCGAAGGTGACCGCCTCGGTGGCCTTGAACTGCTGGCCGGCGGCGTAGCCGGCCATCGCGCCCGCCTTGTTCGCCGAGTCGGCGGCCTTCTTCGGGGCCTCGTCCCCGCCACAACCGGTGACGACGAAGGTGAGCGCACCCAGCCCGATGAGTGCCTGCCGGCGGGAGATGTGCTGCATGGGGGGTTCCTTTCGGTTGATCATCGGCTAGCCCTTGACCGCGCCGAGCATGACTCCGGAGACGAAGTACCGCTGGACGAAGGGGTAGACCGCAAGGATGGGGAGGACGGTGAGCATGATCGTGACCGCCTGGATGTTGGCCGCGGCCGCCGACACCTCGGACATCACGGCGCCGGCGGACTCGGCGCCGGTGGCCCCTGCGATGAGGTTGCGCAGGTAGATGGTCACCGGGAACAAGTCCTGCTCGTTCAGGTACAGGAACGCCGTGAACCACGAGTTCCAGAACGAGACGGCGTAGAACAGCACCATCGTGGCGATGACCGCTTTCGACAGCGGCAACACGATCCGCCACAGGATGCCGTAGGTGTTGAGGCCGTCGATGGCGGCGGCCTCCTCCAGGTCCTTCGGCAGGCCCTCGAAGAACGCCTTCATGACCAGGAGGTTGAACACGCTGATGGCGTTGGGCAGGACGATGGCCCAGATGGAGTTCGTCAGCCCGAGGCTGTTGACCAGCACGTACTGGGGGATCAGGCCACCGGAGAAGATCATGGTGAAGATGGCGATCCAGACCAGCACCGTGCGGCCCTTGAGGTGCTTCTTCGACAGCACGTACGCGTAGCAGGTGGTCAGCAGCATCGCGATGGCCGTGGCGACGACGGTGTACACCACGGTGTTGCGGTAGTTCGTCCAGAACATCGGGTCCGAGATCACGAGCTCGTACGTCTTGACGTTGAACCCGCGCGGGAAGAAGTTGACCTGCCCGGAGACGATGTACCGCTCGTCGCTGAACGAGCGCGCGATGATGTTGACGAAGGGATACAGCGTCACGATCACGACGCCGGTCAGGATGGCGGCGTTGATCCCCTGGAAGAGGCGGTAGCCCCGGCTCTTGACGGTCGTCACCACAGGCCCGTCCCTACTGTGCGGCGGGAGATGAAGTTGGCCGACACGATCAGCACCACCCCGACCAGCGCCTCGAACAGGCCGATCGCGGCGGCGTAGCTCATGGAGCTGGACTCCACGCCCATGCGGTACAAGTACGTGGTGACCACGTCGGCGGTCGGATACGTCAGCGGGTTGTACAGCAGCAGGACCTTCTCGAAGCCCGTGGCCATGAACGTGCCGAGGTTGAGGATCAGCAGCGTGACGGCCGTCGGGCGGATGCCCGGCAGGGTGACGTGCCAGATCTGCCGCCACCGGCTCGCGCCGTCCATCCTGGCCGCCTCGTAGAGCTGCTCGTCGATGGTGGTCAGCGCCGCCAGGTAGAGGATGGTGCCCCAGCCGACCGTCTGCCAGACCTCCGAGGTGACGAAGATCGTGCGGAACCACTCCGGTTTCTGGATGAACGGGGTGGCCTCCCCGCCGAACGCCTTCACGATCTGGTTGATCGGCCCGTCGATGGCCGTCATCTGCATGACGATGGCGGCCACGATGACCATCGACAGGAAGTGCGGCAGGTAGGACACCGACTGCAGGAACCGCTTGATGCTCCGGTTGCGTACCTCGTTGAGCAGCAGCGCCAGCACGATCGGCAGCGGGAAGCAGAACAGCAGGGTCAGCCCGCCGAGGATGAGCGTGTTGGTGAACACGCTCCAGAACGTCGGGTCGTTCAGGAACATCTCCACGTACCGCAGGCCGACCCAGGTTTCGCCGAAGATGCTGCCGCCGGGCTCGAACTTCCTGAAGGCGATGACGTTGCCGAGCATCGGGGCGTACCGGAAGATCAGGAAGAACAGCAGCGGCAGGATCGCCAGCGAGTACAGCTGCCAGTCGCGGCGTAAGGCGTGCCGCCAGGTGCCCGGCCTGGCCCGCCTGCGCCGGCCGGGCTCCGGGCCGGCCGGGCGGGTGTCCCGCGGTGGATTCTCCAGCGTTGTGCTCATCCCGCGCCCTCCGGTGTGACGCCTGCTGTGGCCAGCAGCTTTCTGTGGTGCCCGACCTCGCGTTCGGCGCCGGTCAGGCGCAACGGCACGCTCGCCGCCGTCTCGGCGCTGGAGCGGCCGAAGCGCAGCTCGACGTCGCCGGGCTCGACGACGCGCCGGCCGCGGACCCCGGTGAAGGACGTGACGTCGGCCGGGACCGTGAAGGACACGCGTGCGGCCCGCCCCGGCTCCAGCGGGACGCGGACGTAGCCGACCAGGCGCACGACCGGCCTGGTCGCCTGCGCGACCGGGTCGTGCAGATACAGCTGCACGACCTCCGTGCCGGGCCGCGAGCCGGTGTTGCACACCGTGATCTCGACGGTGACCTCGCCGTCGACCGGCCACTCGGCCGGTCCCCGCACGCCCGCGTCGCTCCAGTCGAACGTGGTGTAGCCGAGCCCATGCCCGAACGGGTACGCGGGCGTCGGGTCCACGGACGACACCTCCGAGCGCCGGCCCAGCGGCGGCGAGAGGTACGTCGACGGCAGGCCGCCGGCGTCGCGGAGCACGCTGACCGGCAGCCGCCCGGACGGGTTGACCGCGCCGGTGAGCACCTCGGCGAGGGCCTGGCCGCCCCGCTGGCCGGGGAAGAAACCGTAGACGACGGCCGCGGCCGCGTCGGCTTCCGCGTCCAGCGCGTACGGGCGGCCGGCCAGCAGCGCCAGCACCACGGGGGTGCCGGTGGCGAGCACGGCCCGCATGAGCTCGGACTGCACGCCCGGCAGACGCAGGTCGGTGGCGTCGCAGCCCTCGCCGGAAGTGCCGCGCCCGAACAGTCCGGCCCGGTCGCCGACGGCCAGCACGCACACGTCCGCTTCGGCGGCCACGGCGGCCGCGGCGGCGATGCGGGAGGTGTCGTCTCCGGTGATGTCGCAACCGGCCGCGTACGCCAGGTCCGGGACCATCTCGCCGAGGGCCTCGCGCAGCGACGGGATGTCGACCCCGAGCCCGTGCTCGGGGTGCGGGCCCACGTGCGCGGGGAAGGTGTAGCAGCCGAGCATCGCCATCGGGTCGTCGGCGACCGGGCCCACGAGCGCGACGCGCCGCCCGGCGGCCAGCGGCAGGATCCCGCCGGTGTTGCGGAGCAGGACGATGGACTCCCGTGCCAGCCGCAACGCGAGGTCCTGGCCGGTCTCGTCGTCGAGGCGGAGCCCTTCGACGTCCTCGGGAAGCGCTTTCCAATTGGGGTCGAGGAGACCCTGCTCGGCCTTCTGCGTGAGCACCCGGAGCAGGGCGCGGTCGATGAGCGCCTCGTCGACGTCGCCGGCCTTCACCGCCTCGATCAGCGGGGCGCCGAACGTGTCGACCGTCGGCAGCTCGACGTCGATCCCGGCGCGCAGGGCGAGCCTCGCCGCGTCCCCGCCGTCGGCGGCGACGCCGTGCAGGCGCTCCAGGAACCGGATCGCGAAGTAGTCGGAGACGAGCGTGCCGGAGAACCCCCACTCGCCGCGCAGCAGCCCGGTCAGCAGCTCCTGGTCGGCAGCCACGGGCAGGCCGTCGATCTCGGCGTAGGAGTTCATGACCGACCGGGCGCCGCCCAGGCGCAGGGCCATCTCGAACGGCGGCAGCACGGTGTCGGCGAGCTCGCGGCGGCCCATCGCCACGGGGGCGTGGTTGCGGCCGCCGCGGGAGGCGGCGTACCCGGCGAAGTGCTTCAGCGTGGCCACGACGCCGGCGCCCTCGATGCCGCGCACGTAGGCCGCGCCGATGGTGCCGACGAGGTACGGGTCCTCACCGATCGTCTCCTCGGTGCGGCCCCAGCGGTAGTCCCTGGTCACGTCCACGACCGGGGCGAGACCCTGGTGCACGCCCGCGGCCCGCAGCGACCGGCCGACCTGCCCGGCCACCTCCTGGACGAGCTCGGGGTCGAAGGACGCGCCCCAGCTGAGCGGCGCCGGGTAGACGGTCGCCTTCCAGGCGGCGAACCCGGTCAGACACTCCTCGTGCACCTGCGCGGGAATCCCGAACCGGCTGGCCGCCATGATCTCTTCCTGGGAGGCCGCCAGCGAGCGGGCGCCGGCGACGGGATCGACCGGCGCGGTCCCGAACGGGCGGGTCAGCTGGCCCAGCCCGTGACGGATGACCTCGTTCCACTCCACGCCCGTCATGTCGGATTGGTGCGGTGCGACGCCTCCCCCTGAGGCATCGGCGCCGACCCACACGCCGACGAGCTGGGCCACCTTCTCCTCCAGCGTCATGAGCGGGACGAGCGCGGCGGCCCGCCCGGCGGGCGACAGCCGCGTGTCCTGCCACGGCGCGGGCTCACCGGTCACCGGGCTCGTGTCGTTTGGTACCTGGCCCCTCATGCCGTCCTTTCGACCGGTGATGTCACCGAAACTTTCGAGAAGATTCGTTAATATTGCGGCAACTTATGGGGCGTATTGAAGCGTGTCAAGAGGTTCGTCAGCTGTTGTGTTGCTAACGCAATTTGCCGCGTTCGCGCGGGTCACAGCCCCAACAGGAGTGACGTCAACGACAAATTTCCGGAAACTTTCCGGCAATTGTGTCCGGACATGTCAGGGACAAGTTGCCGCTCAAGCGACGATCGGATGACATGTTGCCGGAGGCCGGCTCGGCGACCGTGCGACGGCCTAAGCGGCCGCGTACGTCCGCGTGCGGCGACGGCGGTCGACGAGCAACATCGCCACAAGCACCGCGACGACCGCGGCGAGATGCACAGCGTACGGGGTCACGTTCACCCCGCTAGGAGAGGGTGGTGGGGTGCGGCACACGCACCGGCAGAAACGCGTCCAGTCACGCGTCCCGCGTACGCCCAGCTCAGCAGGGGTCCGGCTGGGTATCGGGGTGCCGCCCGCAGGCGCCCTTCGACTGGAAGGCCACACGGCCTTCGCCGCCGTCATGGCCGAGCAGCCGCACGGCATCCTGCGGGGTGCCTTCCGCATTCCATCTGGTGGGCACCCCGCCTGGTCATAAGAAGTTCAGCCGCAGTGCACGTTGTTGAGCTCGGTGACCTTCCCGGCCACTACCGTTCCCGTCACGTCAATACACTGGCCAGGCGCCGAGACGTACACCGGGCCGGCGTAGTACTGGTAGTAGTCGGCATCGGGGTCATACCCACTGCCGTCAGCTCTCGAAATCGAGACGCCCTTCCACGTCGTGGCGCCGTAGGTGGAGCCGTAGCCGTAGGCCAGGGCGCAGTTCTTACCGGTGCTGGAGCTGTAGTACACCTCCAGCGTGCCCGTACGGGTCCCGCTTTGCGGGATGGCGTAGACGCCGACCCGGGAGTAGCTGCTGCCGCAAGGTCCAGCCGCGCTGGCCGGGGTGGCGCCCGCCACCAGCGTGGTAGAGGCAGCCAGGGCGGCGCCGGCCAGAAGGGTCGCCAGCTTGCGTGTGCGCACGAATATCCTTTCGATTGCCATAGGTGTGATCATGGATATCACTGGCCCACGGCCGCCACCCACGAGTCGTGCTCAATGTGACGGTTCGCACACTTACCCCCACTGCCCGTTTCGTGCGTGCCGGGGTGGTGCCATGTCCGGAGTCACGCGTGGACGTGCTAGGCCGCGTCGTAGGTGAACCAGTCGAAGGCGGCGCTGCCCTCGGTGGCGTACATGCCGATGACCCGCCCCGTGAAGCCGGTGGCCACCTCCGTGGACACGTACCGGCCGTCCAGCTCGGCGAGCAGCACGTCGTTGGCAGAGAAGGCGATGGTGTCCGGCCCGCGCGCCTCGACGCCCACCGGTCCGGCGACCGGCCCGGTCGCGGTCGCGGTCGGCGGCAGGATGTCGCGGGTGCGGATGTCGATGGCGAGCGTGAGCGGCCCGGGCGGCACGGGGTGCTGGGCCACGCACTGCCTCAGCGGCCCGATCCGGGCGATCAGCCGCGCCTGCCCGTCGCTCACCTCCAGGTCGTAGTGGTGGGCTTCGTCCATCCGCACCGACAGCCCCGCCCGTGACGACGGGCCGGGATCGAGCCGGGCGGTGACGCGGCAGTCGTGGTGCTGCTGGCGGCGGCCGATGAAGGTGTGCCCGGGCCGGTCCAGTGTCGGCCCCGTGGCGTGCAGGGTGAGCCAGCCGGGCCGTTCGGTCAGCGACCAGGAGCCGTCGGGGCGGCTGCGCGGCGAGACCCAGCACGCCGCCGGCGTCTCGTCGTCGAAGTCGTCCCGGGCCGGCGCTTCGGGGAACGGGTGCCAGGCGGCCGGCGCGGGAAGGCGTTCCTCCACCGGTCCCGCCACCGGCCAGCCGTCCACCCACGTGACCGGGATGAGGAAGGTCTCCCGGCCGAGGACGTGGAAGTCGGGGCTGTGGCCGCGCGGCCGGGTGCCCAGTAGCACCATCCACCAGCTGCCGTCGGCGGCCTGCACGAGGTCGGCGTGCCCGGTGCTCTGGATCGGCCGGGCGGTGCCGCGGTGGGTGAGGACGGGGTTGACCGGCCCGGGTTCGAAGGGGCCGCGGGGCGAGCGGGCGCGGGCGATGGAGACGGCGTGGCCGCGCTCGGTGCCGCCCTCGGACATCAGCAGATACCACCAGCCGTCCACCTGGTACAGATGCGGCGCCTCCGGATATTTCCCGCCGGTGCCCGACCAGATGGGGTACGGCCCCTCCAGGACCTTGCCTTCCTCCGGGTCGATGCGCGCGACCTGGTTCCCGGATACGGCGCTCCAGCACGAGCCGTCCTCGTCCCAGGCCAGGTCGGGGTCGACGCCGGGCAGATCGATCCAGACCGGGTCCGACCAGGGGCCTTGCGGCCGGTCGGCGGTCACGATGAAGGTGCCGCCGCCGTCGACGTTCGTCGTGATCAGGTAGAACCGGCCGTCATGGTGCCGGATGGTGGGCGCGTAGATCCCGCCGGAGGCGGACGCCTCAGCGGGCAGGGAGAGCTGCGAGGGCCGGTCGAGCACGTTGCCGATCTGCCGCCAGTGCACGAGGTCGCGGCTGTGGAAGATCGGCACGCCGGGGACGTACTCGAAGCTGGAGCACACGAGGTAGTAGTCCTCGCCGACCCCGCACACGCTCGGGTCCGGATGGAACCCGCCGATCACCGGGTTGTCGTACATGCGCACGTCAGAGGTGTCCTTTCCGTCCGGCCTCGCCGAAACTTTCGGCCGGTAGCCGATCATCAGGTCGGGACTCTAGGTGCGCTGCTCGACACTCGTCAAAGGCTGTGTCCGGCGGGCCCGCGCCTATCAGCCGCAGTGCTCGAAGGGGCTCGTGTACGTGGCCGTGCCGGCCTTGCCGCCCCACTTGACGCACTTGTCCGCCGCGGCAGCCCGGACTGGTCCGGCGTAGTAGGCGAAGTTGCCGATGTCGGTCACCCGGGGCTTGCCCTCGACCTCCAGGTACGCGCTGGTGGCGGTGGCCGTGCCGAGCGACGTCTTCTTGATCGTCGCCACGCAGTTGCTGCCATTGGCCGTGTTGTACAGCAGGAACACGGTGCCGGCCGTGCCCAGCACCGCCGAATCGATCACTTTGTAGCCGCTGCCGCAGACCGACTCCGGCGTGTGCGGGTTGGCGCCGCCGCCACCGCCGCTGCCGGTGACGTACTGCATGTACGTGGTCCAGTTCCAGTGCGGGCCCGGGTCGGTGTGGTCGGTGCCGGGGACGGCGTGGTGGCCCACGATGTGGGTCCGGTCCTTCGGGATGCCGTACCGGTCGGCGATGTTGCGGGTCAGCGCGGCAGAGGCCCGGTACATCGCGTCGGTGAACCACGTCGCGTTGTCCACGAAGCCCTCGTGCTCGATGCCGACCGAACGCCTGTTGAAGCTACCGGCGTGGAAGGCCCGGTCCTTCTCCCTGACCATCTGGGTGATGGCACCGTCGGAGGAGCGGATGACGTAGTGCGCGGAGGACGGGTTCGCTCGGGGACCGTTCTGGAACCAGGAGATCGTCCCGGCATACGAACCCTGCGTCACGTGGATGACGATGCGGTCGATCGTGTCGCTGGTGGGGCGATTGGAGACCGCGTAGTTGCTGCTGTGCGCCGGCACCCACCTGGCGCCCGGGTAGTCGGTGTTCGCGGCCAACGCGGCGGGTCCGTCCAGGTCCTTGGCCTTCGCGTACGGGCCGCGCTCCGGCTCGACGGCGCGCGGCTGCACCGTGACGGTCTCGCCGTCCGGGGTGGTGGCTCGCACACCCTCGGCCATCAGGTCGTAGACCGTGTCCGCGTACAGGCGGGCGACGTCGGGCGAGGAGGCGTTGCCGTACTTGGCGACCGCCTGGTACCACTTCGCCGGGTCCTTGCGGGCGGCGGCGCTCACCCCGAGGTCGTCGGCGTGGGCGCGGAGCACGGCGGCACCGCCGGCGATGTTGGCCGCGTCGTCGCTCTTCAGCTTCGCGACGCCCTGGCCCGTGAGCGTGGCCGCGCGGGCCAGCGCATCCGCCTTGGGGTTGCTGACCAGGTGCATCACGCCGTAGCCGCCGCTCGCGCTGGGCGCGCCGTCGTGCCCGTCCAGGTGGGTCTCGGCGTACGCCAGCGACACCAGCAGGTCACGGGGTACGTCGTAGGTGGTGGCCGCCTTGGCGAACGCGCCGGCGATCGGGTCGGCGGCCGCGGTCGCCTGGCCCATGAGCAGCGGGAGCGGCAGTAACGCGCCGGCCAGCAGCAGGGCCGAGCGGCGGAATCGGGGCTGCACAGATGTTCTCCTCGACGTGTGATGAGCGAATGAGGGAGCGGCCGCCGCGCGCAGGCGGGCACGGCGGCCGCTCCGGACTGAGGACGTCAGCCGCAGTGCTCGAACGGACTGGTGTAGGTGGCCGAGCCGGCCTTGCCTCCCCACTTGACGCACTTGCCGGCCGCGGCCGCGCGGACCGGTCCGGCGTAGTAGGCGAAGTTGCCGCTGTCGGTCACCCGGGGCTTGCCCTCGACCTCCAGGAAGGCGCTGGCCGCCGAGGCGGTGCCGAGCGACGTCTTCTTGATCGTCGCCACGCAGTTGTTGCCGTTGCCGGTGTTGTACAGCAGGTAGGCGGTGCCCGCCGTGCCCAGCGCCGCGGAGTCGATCACCTTGTAGCCGCTGCCGCACACCTCCTGGGGCGTGTGCGGGTTCGTGCCACCGCCGCCACCGCCGCCGCAGGCGTTCTTGGAGGTCAGCGTCTGGTTCGGGTAGCCGAAGGTGACGCCGTTGAAGACGGCCTTGCGGATGTTGCCGGGGTAGCCGGTGCCCTGGCGCACCTCGTAGTGCAGGTGGGGGCTGATGTTGTTGCCCGGCTTGCTGGTCTTGCCGAGTGTGCCGACCTTCTGGCCCTGGGTGACCCGGGCGCCCGCGCTCACCGAGCGCACGTTCAGGTGCGCGTAGAACGTCTGCCAGCCGCCCCCGTGGTCGATCTTGACCAGGTTGCCGAAGCCGTTGGCCGAGCCCTGGTGCGCCGAGATGACCACGGTGCCGGCCGCGGCGGCGACGACGGTGTCACCGAGGTCGGCGTCGGCCGTGCTGCCCCGGTTGAAGTCGATCTCGTACGACCGGTGGGCGCTGCTGTTGCTGGAGTTGCCCGTCCAGCTCTGGCCGCATGGGAAGGGCAGCTGGAAGGCCGGCGTCGCCAGGGTCGACACGGGCGGGACCTCGACGGTGTCCGGCGGGTCGTTCGGGTCCGGCGTGGGAGACGGCGTCGATGACGGCGTCGGCTGCGCGGCCTGCCCCGCCGCCGCGACCTGGCCCGACATGAGACCGGCCACCAGGACAAACCCCACCGTAAGCACCCCTCTGGGTCTCATAAGGGTCCTCTCTGCGGTTGACACGTGAAGCGCTCTTGCTGGGGACCAAGATTGGGAGTACGGCATACAGAGAACATCCAAAATCGGTATAAAGGCTCAGCCAGCTTGAACGACGACCCGACGAATCCGCGCGATCCCGCCGACTGAGGAGTAGGTGCGTTCGTAGTGGTTGACCAGCCGAATTTCGGCGTACTCGGGCCTTTGCGGGTCCGGACACCGGAGCAGATCGTCCGCATCGCCGGCAAGAAGCCCCGGCTGTTGCTGGCCTCGTTGCTGCTCGAGGCGAACCAGGTGGTCGGCTCGGACGTGCTCATCGAGGTGTTGTGGCCGGCGAACCCGCCGTCGTCGGCCGTGGCGAACCTGCGCACGTACGTGAGCTCCTTGCGCGGCGCGGCGGGCGAGGCCGGGGCGCAGATCGTGGCCCATCCCTCCGGGTACGTGGTCGAGGTCGCGACCGAGCAGCTGGACGTGCTGCTGTTCGAGGACCTGGTGTCCAGGGCGCGGGCGGCCGGGCGGGACGAGGAGGCAGCCGGGCACCTGCGGGCGGCCCTGGCGCTGTGGCGCGGCAACCCCTTGGGCGACCTGCCGGCCAGCCCGCTGTGGGACGGGCGGCTGCGCGCGCTCGCCCAGGCGCGGCTCGGCGCGGCCGAGGCGCTGGTGGCGGCGAAGATGGCCCGCGAGGAGTACACCTCGGCGATCGAGGACCTGAAGGAGCTGATCGGCGAGCATCCCTATCGGGAGGATCTGTGGCAGCGGCTGATCCTCGCCCTGCACCGCGCCGGGCGGCGGGCCGAGGCGCTGCACGCGTACACGACGATCCGGCGGCAGCTGGTCGACGAGCTCGGCATCGAGCCGGGACAGGACCTGCGTGACGCGCACGCCGCCGTCCTGGCCGGCGACTCTCCGCAGGATCCGACCGGCCCGACGCCGACCGGGCTCGAGCTCTTATCCGACCCGGCCGGCCACGCCTCCGGCCCAACAGCGCACCCCACCGGCCCCACCGCGTGCCCTACCAGCCCCACCGCGCACTCGCCCGGTCTGCCGGCGCTCCCCCACGGCTTTCCCGCGCCTCATCAGCTGCCGGCCGACGTGCCGGATTTCACCGGCAGGGCGGAGGCCGTCGCCGCGCTCACGGGCGCCCTGTCATGCCGCGACCAGGCGGCGGACGGGCCGCCGGCGATCGCCGTCGTGGTGGGGCCGCCCGGGGTGGGCAAGTCGGCGCTGGCCGTGCACTGCGCGCACGCCGTACGTGCGCACTACCCTGAAGGCCAGCTCCACCTGTGCCTGGGCGGCACCGACCCGGCCCCCGCCGACCCCGGGGACCTGCTGGCCGAGGCACTGCGGGCATTGGGTGTGGCCGAGGCGGCCTTACCGGCGTCGGTGCACGAGCGGGCCACTCTGTACCGTTCCCTGCTGGCCGACCGGCCCATGCTGGTCTTCCTCGACGACGCCGCCGACGCCGCCCAGGTGCGGGCGCTGCTGCCCGGCAGCGGCTGCGCGGTGCTCGTGACGAGCCGGCGGCGCATCACCGAGCTGCCCGGGGCGCTGCTGCTGGAGCTGGACGTGCTGTCGCCGGCGGAGGGCGAGGAGCTGCTGGGAAGGATCGCCGGCGCCGAGCGGGTGGCCGGGGAACAGGCGGCCGCGCTGGCGATCCTGGAGTCGTGCGGATACCTGCCGCTGGCGATCCGGGTCGCCGGAGCACGCCTGGCCGGGCGGCCCGGGTGGTCGCTCGGCGTGCTGCAGCAGCGGCTGGCGGACGAGACGACCAGGCTCGACGAGCTGCGCGCCGGTGATCTGGAGGTACGCGCCTCCTTCGACCTCAGCTACCGCGGACTGCCCGGCGACGCCGCCCAGGCATTCCGCGCACTGGGCCTGCTCGGCCCGGGATCCGTGCCCGGCTGGGTGGCGGATGCCGTGCTCGACCGGCACCGCGCGGACGCCGTCGTGGACACGCTGGTGGACGTGAGCCTCCTGCGCCTGGTCGGCACCGACCCGCTCGGTCAGCCCCGTTACCGCCTGCTCGACCTGGCCCGCTGCACCGCCAGGGAGAAGGCCGGCGGGGAGGTCGAACGCCAGGCCCTCACCCGGGTGCTCGGCGGCTGGATGTCGGCCGCCGAGCACGCCACGTCCCGCCTGCCGACCACGCTGTTCAGCATGACGTCCGAGTCGGCACCCCGCTGGAGCCTGGAGCGGGAGACGCTCAGCCACCTGACCGCCGAACCGCTGTTGTGGTTCGACGCCGAGCGGGAATCGCTCGTCGACGCGGTGCGGCTGGCGGCCGGCGCGGGACTGACGCAGTCGGCGTGGGGGCTCGCCGCGACGCTCGTGCCGTACTTCGACCTGCACTGCCGCCTCGACGACTGGCAGGCCACGCACCGGATCGCGCTGGACAGCGCCCGCGCGGCCGGCGATCGGCGCGGCGAGGCGGCCATGTTGCGCGGGCTCGGCCAGGTCTGCCTCTACCAGGACCGGTACGCCGAGGCGGACGACATGCTGCGGCGCGCCCGGGTGCTCTTCCGCGAGCTGGGCGACGCACGCGGCGAGGCGATCTCTATCTGCGGGCTGGGCGCGGTCAACCAGTTCTCCGGCCGGCATCGGCACGCGCTGGGGTACTTCCGGCACGCGCTGGCCATGTTCCTCTCGGTGAGTGACATGAGCGGGGAGGCGTACGCGCGTCAGGCGATCGGCCGGGTGTACCTGTCGCTGCAGGACCTCGGGCAGGCCTCCCGATGGCTCGGGGAGGCGCTGCGGCTGGCCGGGGAGCTCGGCGACGCCCACCGCGAGGGCTGCGTGTCCATGCACCTGGGCCGCCTCCATGACCTGACGGCCGAGTCCGACGAGGCGATGCGCTTCCAGGAGCGGGCGCTGGACATCTTCGAGACGCTCGGCGACCGGCACTGCGGCGCGTACGCCCTGCAGGGCCTCGGCGGGCTGCGAGCGGCCCGCGGCGACCGGTCGCACGGCAACGAGTTGCGGCGATCGCTGGAGATCTTCCAGCAGCTGGGCGACCGCAGCGGCGAGGCCGCCGCGTTCCAGACGCTCGGGGACCTGTACCGTTCGACCGGCCGCACCGCGCTGGCCTCCCACTACTTCCACCGCGCCGTCGAGCTCCGGCGTCAACTCCAGGAGATCAGCTGAGGACCTGACACCTGGACGGTGCGCCAGGAAGGATTGCTCCCGATGCCCTAGGTCTGGAGCGAGCGCTTCGAGAAGCCCATCATGTAGCCGTCGATGACGGTGCGGACCCGCTGGTCCGGCCGGCCACCCGCGCCGAGCGTGACGAACAGCGGGATGTAGTGGTCGACCGTGGGATGGGCGTACGGCATGCCGGGCGCCCGCGTCCGGTACGCGGCCAGCTCCTCCACGTCGCCGCGGGCCAGCGCGTCGGCCGCCCAGGCGTCGAAGTCAGACGACCAGGACGGGACCGCGCCTTCGAGCATCTCCCTGGTGACGAACGGCAGCCCGTGCGTCATGAACCCCGACCCGATCACCAGCACGCCCTCCTCCCGCAGCGGGGCCAGCCGAGCGCCGAGGTCCAGGAGCCTGGCCGGGTCGTGGGTGGGCAGGCTGAGCTGGAGCACGGGGATGTCGGCCGGCGGATACATCGCCATCAGCGGCACCCAGGCCCCGTGGTCGAGCCCGCGTCCGGCGTGATGGTGGACGGGCTCGTCGTCGGGCATCATCGCGGCCACGCGCCGAGCCAGGCCGGTGGCGTCGGGGGTGTCGTACCGCATGGTGTAGTAGCGCGGGTGGAACCCGCCGAAGTCGTACACGAGCGGGGTGTGCGCCGCCGGGTCGGACAGCGACAGCGGCGCGGCCTCCCAGTGCGCCGAGACGATGAGGATGCTCTTCGGCTTGGGCAGGGCAAGCGCCCAGGCGAACAGCTCGTCGATCCAGAGGCGGTCGTCGAAGAGCGGGGGCGCGCCGTGGCTGATGTACAGGGCGGGCAGGGGGCCGTCCGCCGGCGTCCACGCTCGCTGGGCGCGGGCCAGGGGCAGCGCTCCCGGCAGGAACGCGTCGTACGCGCCGGCGGGCACGTCCGGGTTGAAGAGGGACGTCATGAGGGGGCTCCTTGCTGAGGGCGGCGAGGTTGGAGGCGCGGGATCAGCGGCCGCCGAGACAGGTCTCGTCGGGGTCGATGGCGAGGGAAATGCGGCGGCCGATGTCCCGCAATTGCCGGACCTGGGCCTTGGTGAGGGCGTCGAAAACATAGCGGCGCACGGCGTCGACGTGTCCCGGGGCGGTCTCGGCGACCTTCTTCCAGCCGTCCACCGTGAGGATGGCCAGGGTGTAGCGGCCGTCGGCGGGGTCGGGCTCGCGGCGCACCCAGCCGCGCTTCTCCAGCCGCTTGACCACGTGCGACAGGCGTGACAACGACCCGTCGGAGAGCGCCGCCAGCTCGCTCATCCGCACAGTGCGCCCCTCGGTCATCGACAACATCGCCATGACCTGGTATTCGAAATGACTGATTCCGGAGTCGCGCTGCAGCTGGCCGTCCAGCGCGGCCGACAGCCTGATCAGCACGCTGGTCAGCGCCAGCCAGCTCTCCATCTCCTCCTCGGTCAGCCAGCGCGGCTCCTGCGGTGATGCGTTGTCCATGACGTCCACTCTAACTTGAACTCTCAAGTGATCGCATCCAGGTTTCGCTTGACGCTTCAAGTCCATGGGGCGTACATTCCACTTGAATCTTCAAGTCAAGCCCCCCATGGATCGGAATACCGATGAACGTCGCTCTCTGGATCGTCGCCGGCCTGCTCGCCCTCCTGTTCCTCGCCGCCGGACTGATGAAGATCAGCCAGCCGAAGGAGAAGCTGGCCGCCTCCGGCCTGGCGTGGACCGAGGACTTCTCCGCCGGCGCCGTCAAGGCGATCGGCACGCTGGAGCTGCTGGCCGCCATCGGACTGATCCTGCCCGCGGCGCTCGGCATCGTGCCGGTGCTGACGCCCCTGGCCGCGGCCGGCCTGGTCGTGGTCATGATCGGAGCGGCGGTCACGCACGCCCGCCGCAAGGAGCCCCAGATGATCGTGGCCAACGTGGTGCTGCTCGCGCTGGCCGCCTTCGTGGCCTGGGGCCGGTTCGGCCCGTACTCCTTCTGACGGAATAGGGCACGGAAGGGTCCTGTTCCACGGCGCACAAGTTCAGACGCGAACGTCTGACGAAGGGATCGTCATGGAAATCGCCTTCATGCTCGCCATGAGCATCATCATCGGCATCGTCCTCACCGGCGGGGTCGCCGCCCTCGTGCTGAGCGGCATCAGGGACCGGGAGTGGCCGGTGCGCCGGTGGCGGAGCGTCGTCTACCGCGGCTTCGTCCCGCGTTGACCCCAGCCTGATCCAGGAGACTGGAGTGGGGTCGGGCCTGAGGCCACTCCGCAA
>NZ_JBQQBQ010000040.1:0-96588 GCF_052245915.1 Nonomuraea sp. 10N515B | reverse complement strand
CCGGAAGGTCCACCAGCTGCAGCGGCGTCTGCACGCCGAACAGGTTGACCATCGGCCCGAACGGCACGATCGAGAAGGCCAGGAACGCCGGCACCACCATGATGATCGGCGCCAGCAGGTAGAGCACCTTGTCCACCGTGTTGGGGAAAAGGTCCTCCTTCAGGCCCATCTTCAGGCCGTCGGCCACGGACTGCAGCAGGCCGAACTTACCGGCCCGGTTGGGGCCGTAGCGGTTCTGCATCCGCGAGATCAGCTTCCGCTCGAACCAGACGCCGAACAGCACGCCCAGCATCAGGAAGACGAACAGCATCACGGCCTTGATGATGGTGATCCACACCGGGTCCTGGCCGAAGTTGGCCAGGGTGGGATCGGCCGCGAGAACGTGGATCATGAGGCGCTCCCGATGGTGACGATGTCGCCGGCCACCGCACGCAGGTCGCGCGTGACCGAGCAGCCGCCGGAGTTCGAAGGCACCCAGACCACCCGGTCGGGCAGGTCGGCGACGCGCACCGGCAGCGTCACGTTGTCGCCGACGACGAGCTTGTCGCCGTCGGCGACGCCCAGCTCGGCGGCCGTGCTCTCGGAGACCAGTGCTTCGACGGTGCGGGCGGTGCCCGCGAGGTACGGCTCGCCGTCCTGCAGCCTGCCGTCGTCGAGCAGCAGGTGCCAGGTGGCCAGCAGCGCCTGGCCCGCCTCCGGCACCTCCTGGGTGCGGGTCAAGGCGTTGGGGGCGCTGACCCGGCTGCCGCGCCAAGCGCCCAGGGTGGACAGCTCGCGGCGGGCGCCCTTGGCGTCCGGCAGGCCCAGGTGCACGTCCATCCGGTCGGCTAGATTGCCGATCACGGCCAGGTCGCTCTGCAGACCGGGAACCTTCAGCGGCGCCTCGAACGAGCGGCCTCGGCCCTCCCAGTTGACGAACGTGCCGGCCTTCTCCTGCACGGCGGCGACCGGCAGCACCACGTCGGCGCGGTCGGTGACGGCGCTGGCGCGGATCTCCAGGCTGACGATGAACGGCGTGTGCTCGAGCGCGTCGAGCGCCGCCGCCGGGTCGGCCAGGTCGTACGGGTCGACGCCGGCCACGACCAGCGCGTCGATGTCCCCGTCGCGGGCGGCCGTGAGGATGTCCGCGGTGTCGCGGCCCGGGGCGGCGGGCAGCGAGGACACGTTCCACGCCCTGGCGACCTCGGCCCTGGCGGTCTCGTCGTCCACCGGGCGGCCGATCGGCAGCAGGTTGGGCAGCGCGCCGGCCTCGACCGCGCCGCGCTCACCGGCCCTGCGCGGGATCCAAGCGAGCTTGCCGCCGGAGGCGGCGGCAAGGCGCACCGCGGCGGACAGGGCGCCGGGCACGGTGGCCAGTCGCTCGCCCGCCAGGATGATCGTGCCCTCGGGCAGCGTGCCGACCAGGTCGCCGATCGCGTCGGCCTCTACGCCGGGCGCGGTGCGGATGAGCGTGCCGCCCATCTTCGCCAGGCCCGGGGAGGCGAACGGCGCGATCGAGCTGACCTTGAGCCCCTTCTTCATCCACGCCTTGCGCAGGCGCAGGAAGACGATCGGGGACTCCTCTTCGGGCTCGAACCCGACGAGCAGCACGTGCGGGGCGTTCTCCAGGTCGCTGTAGCTGACCTCGATGCCCTTGCCGGCCACCGCGTGGGCCAGGAACTGCGCCTCCTCGGCGGAGTGCGGCCTGGCGCGGAAGTCGATGTCGTTCGTGCCCAGCGCGAGCCTGGCGAACTTGGCGTAGGCGTAGGCGTCCTCGACCGTGACCCGGCCGCCGACCAGCACACCCGCCTTGCCGCGGGCCTTGGCCAGGCCTTCGGCGGCGACGGTCAGCGCCTCCGGCCACGAGGCCGGCACGAGCACGCCTTCCTCGTTGCGGATCAGTGGCGTCTTGAGCCGGTCGGGCTGCGTGGCGTAGGTGAACGCCCAGCGGCCCTTGTCGCAGTTCCACTCCTCGTTGACCTGCGGGTCGTTGCCGGCCAGGCGGCGCGTCACGCGGCCGCGCCGGTGGTCGGTGCGCTGGGCGCAACCGGCGGCGCAGTGCTCGCACGCGCTCGGCGTGGACACCAGGTCGAACGGGCGGGCACGGAACCGGTAGGCGGCGCCGGTGAGCGCGCCGACCGGGCAGATCTGCACCGTGTTGCCGG
The DNA here is from genome assembly GCF_052245915.1 of Nonomuraea sp. 10N515B. Lineage (NCBI taxonomy): Bacteria > Bacillati > Actinomycetota > Actinomycetes > Streptosporangiales > Streptosporangiaceae > Nonomuraea > Nonomuraea sp. 10N515B. The sequence goes on along the minus strand of NZ_JBQQBQ010000040.1, from coordinate 94,444 downwards.
AGAAGTAGGAGTTGAACGGCTTGCCGTCGGCCGTACGCACCTGCTCCTTGGCCCCGCGCTCGAAGAACTCGATGAGCGGGTCGCCGGCGATCTGGTCGGAGAAGCGGATGCAGCGCGCGCACTGCACGCAGCGCTCACGGTCCAGCAGCACCTGCGTGGACAGCGGCAGCGGCTTGGGGAAGGTGCGCTTCTGCTCCTGGAACCTGGACTCGCCGCGACCGTTGGACATGGCCTGGTTCTGCAGCGGGCACTCGCCGCCCTTGTCGCAGACCGGGCAGTCCAGCGGGTGGTTGAGGAGCAGGAACTCCATCGCCGCCCGCTGCGCCTTCTCGGCGACCGGCGAGGTCAGCTGGGTCTGCACGACCATGCCCTCGGCCACCTCGATCGCGCACGACGGCTGCGGCTTGGGGAAGCCGCGGCCGTTGCCCGCGTCAGGGATGTCGACCAGACACTGACGGCAGTTGGCCGCAGGGTCCAGCAGGGGGTGGTCGCAGAACCTGGGGATCTGGATGCCCAGCAGCTCGGCGGCCCGGATGATCAGGGTGCCCTTGGGGACACTGACCTGGAACCCGTCGATGGTCAGGGTCACCAGGTTCGTTTCTGTTTCTACGACGGTCACTGCTCACCCCAGAGAGTGGACTTCTTCGGGTCGAACGGGCAGCCGCCGATCTCGAAGTGCTTGAGGTACTCCTCACGGAAGTACTTCACGGAGGAGTGAATCGGGCTGGTCGCGCCGTCGCCCAGGGCGCAGAACGAGCGGCCGAGGATGTTGTCCGCGATGTCGGTGATCGTGGTCAGGTCCTCCTCGGTGCCCTGGCCCTTCTCCAGGCGCTTGAGCACCTGCTTGAGCCAGTAGGTGCCCTCGCGGCACGGCGTGCACTTGCCGCACGACTCGTGCGCGTAGAACTCCGTCCACCGCAGCACGGTGCGGACCACGCAGGTGGTCTCGTCGAAGATCTGCAGCGCGCGGGTGCCGAGCATGGAGCCCTTGGCACCGACCGCCTCGAAGTCGAGCGGCACGTCCAGGTGCTCGTCGGTGAAGATCGGCGTGGAGGAGCCGCCCGGGGTCCAGAACTTGATCTGGTGCCCCTCGCGGATGCCACCGGCCATGTCGAGCAGCTCGCGCAGCGTGATGCCGAGCGGCGCCTCGTACTGGCCGGGGCGGGTCACGTGGCCGCTGAGCGAGAAGATGCCGAAGCCCTTGGACTTCTCGGTGCCCATCCCGGCGAACCAGTCGGCCCCGTTGGCGATGATCGAGGGAACACTGGCGATCGACTCGACGTTGTTGACCACAGTGGGCGAGGCGTAGAGGCCCGCCACGGCCGGGAACGGGGGCTTGAGCCGCGGTTGACCTCTGAAGCCCTCCAGCGAGTCGAGCAGCGCCGTCTCCTCGCCGCAGATGTACGCGCCCGCACCGCTGTGCACCACCAGCTCCAGGTCGTAGCCCGAGCCGAAGATGTCGCTGCCGAGGTAACCCTTCTCGTACGCCTCCCGCACGGCCGCGTGCAGCCGCCGGATCACGTGCAGGACCTCGCCCCGCACGTAGATGAAGGCGTGGTTGGCCCGGATCGCGTAGGACGTGATGATGATGCCCTCGACCAGCGCATGCGGGTTGGCCATCATCAGCGGGATGTCCTTGCAGGTGCCCGGCTCCGACTCGTCGGCGTTGACGACGAGGTAGTGCGGCTTTCCGTCGCCCTGCGGGATGAAGCCCCACTTCATGCCGGTGGGGAAGCCCGCGCCGCCGCGGCCGCGCAGGCCCGAGTCCTTGACGGCCTGGATGACGGCGTCGGGGTCCATGCCCAGCGCCTTCTTGGCCGCCTCGTACTCGCCGTAGACGTCGAGGGTGAAGGAGTTGGGCTGGTCCCAGTTCGCCGTCAGGACCGGTGTCAAAGTCGTCGTCATGCCTCCGGGGCCTTCCATCCTCTGGCCTTGGCCACCTTCAGGCCCTCCAGCGAGGGACCGGCCGCCGACGGGCCGTCGCCCGCCTGGTCGTCGGGCAGGCCCGCGAGCACCCGCGAGGCCTCCTTGAAGGTGCACAGCTTCTTCGGGCCGCGCGTGGGCCGCACGTCCTTGCCGTCACGCAGGTCGTCGACGAGCTGCTTGGCCGACCCGGGCGTCTGGTTGTCGAAGAACTCCCAGTTGACCATCATGACGGGCGCGAAGTCGCAGGCCGCGTTGCACTCCAGGCGCTCCAGCGAGACCTTGCCGTCCGGGGTCGCCTCGTCGTGACCGACGCCGACGTGCTCCGACAGCTCCTCCCAGATCTCGTCGCCGCCCATGACCGCGCACAGCGCGTTGATGCACACGCCGACGTGGTAGTCACCGACGGGCTTGCGCTTGTACATGGTGTAGAAGGTCGCCACGCCCGTGACCTCGGCCTTGCTGAGGCCCAGCATCTCCGCGCAGAACTCCTGCCCGTCGTCCGAGACGTAACCGTCCTCGGACTGGACGAGGTGGAGCAGCGGCAGCAGCGCCGACCGCGTCTTCGGGTAGCGCCCGATGATCTCCTTGGCGTCCCGCTCAAGACGCTCACGGACATCCGGTGAGTAAGTCACCGGTCCACACCTCCCATGACGGGGTCGATAGATGCCACCGCGGCGATCACGTCGGCGACCTGGCCGCCCTCCGCCATCGCGGGGAAGCTCTGCAGGTTGCAGAAGGACGGCTCGCGGAAGTGCACGCGGTAGGGCCGGGTGCCGCCGTCGCTGACCACGTGCGCGCCGAGCTCGCCCCGCGGCGACTCGATGGCGGCGTACGCCTGCCCGGCCGGCACCCTGAAGCCCTCGGTCACCAGCTTGAAGTGGTGGATGAGGGCCTCCATCGAGGTGCCCATGATGTGGGCGATGTGGTCGGGCGAGTTGCCGAACCCGTCGGGGCCGAGCGCGAGCTGCGCGGGCCAGCCGATCTTCTTGTCCTCGATCATCACCGGGTCGCCCTTGAGTGGACCGGCGATGCGGTCCAGGGCCTGCTCGATGATCTTGAGGGACTCCTCCATCTCCTTCATACGCACGAGGTAGCGCGAGTAGACGTCGCAGCCGCGCTCGGTGGGGACCTCGAACTCGTACGTCTCGTAGCCGCAGTAGGGCTGCGACTTGCGAAGGTCCCACGGCAGGCCCGCGGCGCGGAGGATCGGTCCTGTGACGCCGAGCGCCATGCAGCCGGTCAGGTCGAGGTAGGCCACGTCCTTGGTGCGGCGCACGTAGACAGGGTTTTCGTCGAGAAGCTTGCGGATGCCCAGGATGCGCTTGGGCATCTCCTTGAGGAACTCGCCGACCTTGTCCACCGCGCCGGCCGGCAGGTCCACGCTGACGCCACCGGGGCGGACGTAGGCGTGATTCATGCGCAGACCGGTGATGTACTCGAACAGGTCCATGACCATCTCGCGGTCGCGGTACCCGAACAGGAACGGCGTGGTCGCGCCCAGCTCCATGCCGAACGTGCCCATGGCCACCAGGTGCGAGGCGATGCGGTTGAGCTCCATCATCATCACGCGGATGGCCTGCGCCCGCTCAGGGACGCGGTCGGTGATGCCGAGCAGCTTCTCCACGCCCATGCTGTAGGCGGTCTCGTTGAAGATCGGCGCGAGGTAGTCCATGCGGGTCACGAACGTGGTCCCCTGGGTCCACGTCCGGAACTCCGTGTTCTTCTCGATGCCGGTGTGCAGGTAGCCGATGACGCCGCGGGCCTCGGTCACCGTCTCGCCGTCGAGGGTCAGGACCAGACGGAGCACGCCGTGGGTGGACGGGTGCTGCGGGCCCATGTTGACGACCAGGCGCTCTTCTTCGGTGTCGCGCGCCCCGGCGACGACCTGGTCCCAGTCGCCGCCGTTGACCGAGTAGACCTTGCCCTCGGTCGCCTCGTCATAAGCGGTGCTCATGAGTAGCTTCTCCTCTGGTCCGGCGCGGGGATGGTGGCGCCGCGGTATTCGACCGGGATGCCGCCCAGCGGGTAGTCCTTACGCTGCGGGTGACCGTCCCAGTCGTCCGGCATCATGATCCGGGTGAGCGCGGGGTGGCCGTCGAAGACGATCCCGAAGAAGTCGTACGTCTCCCGCTCATGCCAGTCGTGACCAGGGTAAACGCTCACAGTCGATGGGATGTGCGGGTCGGCGTCAGGAGCGCTCACCTCGACGCGCACGCGCCGGTTATAGGTGATCGAGCACAGGTGGATGACCGCGTGCAGCTCCTCGCCCACCAGGTGGGGGTAGTGGACGCCGGACACGCCGAGCGACAGCTCGAAGCGCAGCGCCGGGTCGTCACGCAGCTTCTGGCACACCTCGACGAGGCGCTCGCGCTTGACGTGCAGGGTCAGCTCACCGCGGTCCACGACCACGCGCTCGATGGCGTCGTCGAACGCCAGGGTGTCGACGATCTCGTCGAAGTAGCTCCCGTACGGGCGGGGCGTCGAGATCTGCGGCGCCCGCCGCACGACGAGGCCGCCGTAGCCGGAGGTGTCGCCGGTGTCCGATGCCCCGAACATGCCGCGCCTGGCGATGGGCGCCTCGGGCACCGCTACCTCGGCGACCTCGGGGGTCTCACCGCTGTCCGGGCTGCCGGGGAGGTTGTCGGGCGAGGTCACTTCGCGGCCTCCTGGTCGATCAGTGGCAGCGTGCGCAGCGCCCGCAGCTCGAGCTCCTCGATCTGCTTGGCGCGGTGCGCGCCGAACTTCATGTTCTGGATCTTGTCGTGCAGCTTGACGATGGAGTCGATCAGCATCTCGGGCCGCGGCGGGCAGCCCGGCAGGTAGATGTCGACCGGCACGACGTGGTCCACGCCCTGCACGATGGCGTAGTTGTTGAACATGCCGCCGCTGGAGGCGCACACGCCCATGGCGATGACCCACTTGGGCTCGGCCATCTGGTCGTAGATCTGGCGCAGCACGGGGGCCATCTTCTGGGAGACACGCCCGGCGACGATCATCAGGTCGGCCTGGCGAGGAGACGCCGAAGCGCGCTCCATGCCGAAGCGCGCCAGGTCGTAGTGGGGGCCGCCGGTGGCCATCAGTTCGATGGCGCAGCATGCCAACCCGAAGGTGGCCGGCCATACGGAGTTCTTGCGTGCCCATCCGGCGGCCTGTTCGACCGTGCTGAGGATGAACCCGCTGGGGAGTTTTTCTTCAAGTCCCATTTTTAGTCCCAGTCCAGACCCTTGCGGCGCCACACGTACGCATAGGCGACGAGCACGGTGACGATGAACAGCAGCATCTCCACGAGCGCGAACAGCCCGAGGCCCGAGGAGAGCACGCGGCCGAGGTCGTCCGTCTGCGGCGCGAACGAGACCGCCCACGGATAAAGGAAGATGATCTCGATGTCGAACACGATGAAGAGCATCGCGGTGACCATGTATTTGAGCGGGAACCGTCCGCCACCGACGGGCTGGGGCGTCGGCTCGATGCCGCATTCATAGGCGTCAAGCTTGGCGCGGTTCCAGCGCTTGGGGCCGGTGAAGGGAGCGATGGCGACCGAGAAGATCGCGAAGCCCCCCGCGAGAACGGCGAGCACCAGGATGGGCACGTAAAGGTCCATCGCTACGCCTCCTCTGGAGTCGCCGCGCGCGCCGGCGCGCAGCAGGATCTGTTAATTGCGGGATTCATGCTGGTGGGGCGACCTTCGAGAGTGCGTTGATGATCTTGTCTGACGCATCGCCTCGCCGGTCGGTGAGATTACCAAGGAGTTTGAGAGCGAAGCGCATCAGCCTCGGGTGAGGGAGCCCGTGCCTGGTGCCGAAGCTCATCACACCCGGCTTCCCAATCGCCTCGACGAACAACCTGCCGAGCGTGAAATATCCGCCGTAGGCGTCCTTCAGCGTCTTGGAGTAGGTCCGCAGGGTCCGCTCGCGCTGCGCGGGCGTGGTGCCCTTGAGCGCCTTCGCGATGACCTCGGCGGCGATCTCGCCGGTCTCCATGGCATAGGCGATGCCCTCGCCGTTGAACGGGTTGATCGACCCGCCCGAGTCGCCGACGAGCACGAGCCCGCGCGTGTAGTGCGGCTGCCGGTTGAAGGCCATCGGGAGCGCGGCGCCGCGGATCGGGGCCGTCATGTTGTCCTCGGTGAACTCCCAGTCGGCCGGCATGGCCTTGCACCAGCGGCGCAGCAGGTCACGGTAGTCGATGTTCTTGAACTGGTCGCTGGTGTTGAGCAGCCCAAGCCCGACGTTGGCGGTGCCGTCGCCGACGCCGAAGATCCAGCCGTAGCCGGGCAGCAGCGTCTCGCCGTCCCACAGCTCCAGCCAGATCTCGAGGTAGTCGTCGTCGTGCCGGGGGCTCTGGAAATAGGTGCGGACGGCCACGCCCATCGGCCGGTCCTCGCGCTTGTGCAGCCCCATGCCCACGGCCAGCCGGGTGCTGTTGCCGTCGGCGGCGACCACCACGCGGCTGCGGTAGGTCCGCCCGTCCTTGGTCGTCACGCCGACGATGTGGCCGCTGCGGTCGTCGAGCACGGGCCCCGTGACGGTGACGCCCTCCATCATCCGCACGCCGTTCTTGACCGCGTTGGCCGCGACGATCTCGTCGAAGTCCATGCGGGTGCGGACCAGCCCGAAGTCGGGGAAACGCTCGAGTTGCGGCCAGTCGAGCTCGAATCGGTGGCCGCCGCCGACGACCCGCAGGCCCTTGTTCCTGACCCAGCCGGGCGCGTCGATGTCGACGCCCATGTTCTGCAGCTGCTTGACCGCGCGGGGGGTCAGCCCGTCGCCGCAGACCTTCTCGCGGGGGAAGCTGGTCTTCTCGAGGACCAGCACGTCGAGCCCGGCCTGAGCGAGGTAAAAGGCAGTTGCGGAACCGGCGGGACCGGCGCCGACGACGATGACGTCAGCGTCAGCCTGAGTGGCTGCTGGCACGGTCACTAGACCTGTCCTGTCCTACACGCGCGAAGGCCGTGGGGTGGCGCGCCTTCGTTCCTTTGTGAACCCCTTCACAAACTTGTCGGCCCGCAGTCTACTGCTTTTCCTGTACATAGTGGCAGTCGGGGTGCTGTTCTGTGATCCAAGAGGAACGGTGTGTCGCCCGTGACATCACAGTGGCTTGAACCCCCTGTGCAGGGCGACGATCCCCATCGTGAGATTGCGCCAGGCCACCCGCTCCCAGCCCGCCCGCTGAATGATCCCCGCGAGCGTGGCCTGGTCGGGCCAATCCCGGATCGACTCGGCCAGATATTCGTAGGAATCGTCATTGGACCCGAAGACTTTGGCCACTTTCGGCAGCAGCCTCATCAGATATTCGCGGTAGACCAGGTCGGCAGCGGGCACCGTCACATGCGAGAACTCCAGGATCACCAGCCGCCCGCCGGGTTTGGTCACCCGCAGCATTTCGCGCAGCGCCTGCGCGGTGTCATGGACGTTGCGCAGCGCCACCGAGATCGTCACCGCGTCGAAGGAGTCGTCGGCGAACGGCAGCCGCAACGCGTCCCCCGCGATGAACGGCACCCCCGCACCGCTCAGCGCGTTGCCGCCGTGGCGGCGCACGCCCGTGCGGAGCATGCCGAGCGAGAAGTCGGAGGCGATCGCGCGCGCGCCGAGCGTGGTGAACGCGTCAGTGGACGTGCCGGTGCCGGCACCCAAGTCGAGAACGAGCTCGCCCGGGCCCGCGTCGACGGCGGCGGCCACCGCCTTGCGCCAGAGCCTGACCTGCCCGAGGGAGATCACGTCGTTGACCAGGTCGTAGCGCCGGGCGGTGCGATCGAACATCGCGGCGACCTCGTCCGGCTGCTTGTCCAACTGAGCACGCGTCATGCCTGAAAGCTTATGGCCATCCAGGACAATCAACGGAAAGTAGCCACGGCATTACTGACTGTCTGCTAGAAGTTGGGGAATGCTTGCCCGTGTCGCCCTTGCGGTGATCATCGCCTCGGCCCTCGTCGCGGAGGGGCGCCCCGTCGCCGCCGCCCCCATCGCCCACGCCCGCGTCGTGACGGCCGACCCGATCGACAGCACCCCCCACGTGCTCGACGGCATCGTCAACACCATCGCCGTCGTCGGCCACACCGCCGTGGTCGGCGGCGCGTTCAGCGAGGTGGCCGACGCCGAACGCGCCACCGCCCTGCCTCGGCACAACCTGTTCGCCTTCGATCTGCGCACCGGCCGGATCCTGCCCGACTTCGCGCCCATCGTGACCGGCCCCGTCTACGGGCTGGCCGCGGGCGAGCACGGCACCGTCTACGTCGGCGGCGAGTTCTACGGCGTCAACGGCGCCCGCGCCAGAGCGCTCGCCAGGCTGCGGATCTCCGACGGCGCGCTGGTGCCGGGCTTCCGGCCGCGCATCGTCGGCGGCTCGGTGTCCGCGCTGGCCAGGCAGGGCGGCAAGCTGTACGTCGGCGGCGACTTCGTCGGCCCGCGCGAGGCGCTGGCCAGGCTGGACGCGACCACGGGGGCGGCCGACCCGGGCTTCGCCATCACACCGGGAGCACCGCTGACCGCCGCGGCCAAGGTCTACTCGCTGGCCGTCTCGCGGGGGCGGCTCGCCGTGGACGGCACGTTCACCACGCTCGACGGCCACTCCAGGCCCCAGCTCGGGCTGATCGACGTCAGCGGCCCCGTGGCCAAGGTCGCGCCGTGGCGGACCTCGGCGTACGCGCGCAAATGCGCCTCCGCGTTCCCCTCCTACGTCCGCGGGCTCGACTTCGCGCCCGACGGCAGCTACTTCGCGGTCGTCACCACAGGGGGCCCCAGAGGCGGGATGTGCGACACGGCCGCCAGGTTCGAGACGTACGCGAAGGGCTCGAACATCCGGCCCACCTGGGTCAACGCCACGGGCGGCGACTCGCTCTACGCGGTCGCGGTGACGGGGGCGGCCGTCTTCGTCGGCGGGCATCAGCGCTGGCTGGACAATCCGCGGGGGCGGGACTCGGCCGGCCCTGGAGCGGTCGCACGGCCAGGCATCGGCGCCATTCATCCGCGCACCGGAAAGGCCCTCAGTTGGAATCCCACACGGGAGCGCGGCATCGGCGTGAAGGCGTTTTCAGCGCATCACACCGGACTACTTGTCGGTAGTGACACAACGAGACTCGGACGGGAGTACCATGCCCGGATTGGCATGTTCCCTCTGCCCTAGTCGTCCTGCGGCTTCGGCCGGTCGATCTTGTCGCTGATCCGTTCGCTCATGGCGTCACGCTGCTTGGACAGCAGGACGTAACTGGCCAGACCGCTGATCAAGAAGGCACCCAGGATCAAGAACAGCGGATTTGTCAGGCCGAGCAGGTACAGCACACCGAGGGTCACGATGAACAGGCCGATCCGCGACGCGGTGTAAACGAGAACGGGACGCACAGGTTCGAGGTTACTCGGGCCTGCGGACCGGTCGCTCTTCGCATCGGACGCGTGCGCTGCTACTGTTCCCAGTTAGGGAGTTTCGTAAAGAAACACCCACGAGAGCCCCAAAGAGGCTCTATCATATAACAATCGGGCAGTCAGCTGATAACAACCCGTGATCTTTGTAGAAAACCACGGATAAATCAGGCTTCGCTCGACACACTGGTTACCTGTCCGCCCGCTGGCAGGAAGCGGGATGCGAGGGGGAGAGATTGGTGGAGAGTAGCAGCGAGCGTCTGCTGACCCCAGGAGAGGTTGCCGCCCTCTTCCGGGTAGACCCAAAGACGGTTACACGCTGGGCTGCGGCAGGCCGCATCAGCAGTATCCGCACCCCCGGAGGGCACCGGCGTTTCCGCGAGTCGGAAGTGCACGCCCTTCTCCGAGGCGAGGACGTTCTTACGGCCGACAGGCCGACAGGTGAGTCCCCGCGCGTATGACGATCCGCGCAGACGGTGATCCTGTGACCATGGCAGGGTCACCGCCGGCGGACCCCACTTTTCGCGTGCTTCCCGGCACACTTCCGTACGGCAAGCATGGGGCGGCGCCAACCGCCGACCGTGGCTGGCGCCTGTCCTCTGCTTGATCAGGCGTCTTCTTCCTGCTCCGCCTTGAACTCCAGGAACTCGCGCTCCAGGTCGTCGTTCTCCTCTTCCCAGCGCTTGCGGCGCGTCGCTGCCTCCTCCTCCGTCAGCGACTCGGCCAGCCACTGCTCGTAGTCCGCGTCGCCGGGCTGCACCTCCACGTAGGCGTTGCCGATCAGGCGGCCGTCCTCGCTGGTCAGGCTCTGCGGTACGCGCAAGGTCCCGTCCGCGAGCCGGATGACGTACATGACCGAACCACCTAGATTCCGTAGCGCCGGTTGAAGAACAGCATGACGTTGAGCGCCATCCGCGTGTCGCCCCCGAGCATGTCGACGAGTGCGGGACGCTGCCGGGCGGCGATGGCGGCGAAGGCGTCAGCGAAGAACTCCTTGCGCCCGAGCCCGCCGCCCTGGCGGTGGAAGGCCGAGGCGAGGATGGGCCTGGCCCCCTCGTAGAGGTGCACGAACTCTGGCGAATCGGATACCCAGTCGCCGTAGGCCGAGTCGATGTCGTCGATGGCGTGGCCGACCTCGTGCATCATCACGTCAGGAGTGGGCGAGGGGCGGTCACCCACGACGATCTTGCGGTCTCCGTAGGCGCCGGCGCAGATGTCCCACGTGGCGCGGCCCGACGGTAACGGGGCGCCGCGTAAGTAGCCCATGTCGTCGAGGTCGGGCACGCCGCCGGGGCCGACGTAGATGCCCTCCAGGCCGTTCGCGAGCTTCTCCTTCAGCCGGTCGGGCAGCCTGGCGAGGCTCTCGACGGCGCGGACGACGTCGGGCGGCGGCGGGCCCAGCCTGGCGTCCCACTGACGGTGCAGGATCCGCTCCAGCTTCCCGCAGTGGCGCAGGCCGTCGCCCATGGACGGCACGTCCGGCCGGTGCGGTTGCGCCCTGAGGGGGCGGTCGTCGAGCTCGAAGTCGTACCAGGAGTAGCTGGGGCGCTCCATCACGGCCGCGGACAGCTCGTGGCGTTCGCGCACCGCGAAGCCGTCCCAGGTCGTTTTCTGAACCTCGGGACGTGCCCGCTCGTGCTCGCCCGGCCACAGCGGCCGCTCCGGCCGCTCAGCGCCCGGCCAGCGGCGTCGCTTGGCGCCGTTGAGCCCCTGGCCCTCCGGCGGGCCGCTCCGGGCCTCCTGGAGCCTCTCACGGGCGTTGGACCAGAATGAGCGCTCCGCCCCTCGCGGGGCCTCCGCACGGCGCGAGAACAGGTACGACCCGCGCCGCCACCAGCGGCCACGACGATGGCGGCCCTTGTCGTTGGAAAAGGCCATCGCACCCCTCAACGCCCGTGGCAGCCTGCGGACACTCCACGGTACGACGGGGATCTTCTCCAAGTCACCCGAAACGGGACAACCGGAAGCACGATCACGTGGCGAATGGCTTACAGTTCGGGCATGGCAGGTGTTCTGATCGGCCTGGCGCTGCTGGCCTTCTGGCTCTTTTCCATCTTCGACGTGATCACTTCACCGGAAGACGAGGTTAGGAACGTACCAAAGGCCCTGTGGATCCTGGTCGTCGTGCTGGTCCCACTGCTCGGCGGCCTGGTCTGGCTGGCGCGCGGCCGCCCGCGGACCCCGCGGGAGGTCTGGCCGGTGCCCCCCGGCCCCGGCATGCCGAAGGGTCCCGACGACGACCCTGACTTCCTGCGCGACCTCGACCGCCGGATGCGGGGTGACGACCTGGGCTAGGTCACACGTCGGCGTAGCTGTGCAGACCGCTGATGAAGATGTTGACGCCGATCAGGTTGAACAGCAGGCAGGCGAACGCCACCAGTTGCACGATCGTCGCGGCCCGCCCGCGCCATCCGGCCGTCACCCTGGCGTGCAGGTAGGCCGCGTAAGCCACCCAGGTGATGAACGACCAGACCTCCTTGGGGTCCCAGCCCCAGTAGCGGCCCCAAGCGCGGTCCGCCCACAACGCTCCCGCGATCACCGCGAACGTCCACAGCGGGAAGGCGAACACGATCGCCCGGTGCGCCACCCGCTCCAGGTCCTCACGGGCCGGCAGGCGGGACATCCCGTCCCCGCGCAGCAGATAGAGGATGCCGGCGACGCCGGCCATGGTCAGCAGGCCGCTGGCGATGATCGCCGCGGTCACGTGGATGGCGATCCAGTACGAGTTCAGCGCGGGCACGACGGGCCCCGCGGCCGTGTAGAACACCTTGACGGCGAGCCCGAGCCCGAGCGCGGCCGTCACCATGACGAAGGCACCGAGGAAGCGGACGTTGTGGCGTAGCTGGGTGCCGAGGAACGCGGTCACGGCGGCGAAGCAGATGGCCACCACGAACTCGTACATGTTGCCCCACGGCCACCGCTCCACGGCCAGGCCGCGGGTGGCGATGGCCCCCAGGTTGGCAACCCAGCCGACCCAGGCGAGCACCAGCGCCACCGTCCCGGCCCTGGCCGCCCCCGGCGACTGCCCGTCCTGGCCCTCGGCCGTTCCGGCCACGGTCGCTCCGCCGGGCCCCACCGCGCCGGCGTCGACGGCGCCGGCCGAGCCGGCCGAGCCGGCCGAGCCGGCCGCCGCCACTCCGACCGCCACCGGTTGCCGGTCGGCGTGCCGCTCGGCGTCGGCTCCGTCGGCCTTCTTGCCCGGCCGGAAGCGTCCGAAGGCCAGCTCGGTCGCGAAGGCGACCATGGCGAAGACGTAGAGCAGGACCGCGGCGACGACGAAATAGTCGCTCGCCTCGGCCAGTTGCTCAGCGGACATCCTTCTCTCCTGCCGATAGAACCTTGACGATGTCGGCGAACTCCTCGGCGAAGCCCGCTGCGGAGCCCTCGGTGCGGGTCAGGCCGCCCACCTCGACCCTGCCCCCATCGGGGCCCTCCTTGACCCGCACGAAGACCCTGCGCCGCCGGATCATGAGCGAGAGCGCGATGGCGACGACGGCCGTCCCGGCGAACACCAGGGCGGGCACCCGCCCCGGGTCGTAGGCGATCTGGAGGGTGATCCACTCCTTCACCCCCACGAACTCCAGCTTGCCCGCCCCTTCCGGCAGGTCGACCGACTGCCCGGCGGCGAGCGGCTTGGGCACGTTCGTGCCCATGACGAGCGGCTTGAGCTTCTTCATGACCTCGGACGGCGCGAGCTCGTAGACCGACTGCGGCTTGCCCGAGCGCATGCCCAGGTCGCCGGAGAAGGCCCCGATGAGCTGCACCTCGGGGTTGAGCTCCCCGGGGAAGGCGGAGGCATAGGTGCCGTCGGTCAGCGGCACGCTGGTGGGCAGGAACCGCAGCAGGAAGCCCAGCTGCTCTGGCTGCGCGTCCGGCGCCTTGACCACGCATCCCGAGGTCATCGTGGCCTTGTCCTCGATCAAGCACGGCACCGCACCCTCGAACGCCACCTGTCCTTTGCCGTCGGTGACCTTGAAGACGGGGGCGTAGCCGTTGCCGATCAGGTAGGTCTGCGTGCCGTTGACCTCGAGCGGCGTGTTGACCTTGAGGTCGAAGTCCCGGGCGGGCGCGTCCGGCGAGTCGTTGACCTTGAGATGGGCTGTGTAGTCGAGCGCCTGCCCCTTCTTGTCGCCGGCGACCTGGTAGGCGACCTTGAAGTCGGCCAGCTGGAGCGAGAACGGCTCCAGCGACTCGGCCGACACCTGACTGCCCGGGATGTACCGGTCGTAGGCGGCCACCGTGTTGGCGAACCCGTCGCCCTCCACGACCAGGACGTTGCCGCGGTAGCCGAACGAGGAGCCGGCGCCGATCGCGAGCAGGACGCCGAGCAGGGCGATGTGGAAGAACAGGTTTCCCGTCTCCCGCAGGTAGCCCTTCTCCGCCGACACCCAGCCGTCCCCGGTGACGACGCGGAAGCGCAGCTTGCGCAGCCGCCGGGCGGCCTCCTCGACCTCCAGGTCCTCCTCGAAGGCGGCCGCGTGGGGCAGCCGCGACAGGTTTTTCGGCGCGGCGGGCGGCTTGCGGCGCAGCTCGCGCAGGTAGATGGCGGTGCGCGGGATGACGCAGCCGATCAGCGAAGTGAACAGCAGCAGGTAGACGGCCGCGAACCAGGTGGAGGTGAACACCTCGAACAGCTGGAACCTGTCGTACCACTCGGCCAGCGCCGGGTTCTGCTCGTAGAGCCGCGCCACCTTGTCGGGCTCGACGCCGCGCTGCGGCACCAGCGAGCCGGGCACCGAGCCGAGCGCCAGCAGGAACAGCAGGATCAGCGCCGTCCGCATCGAGGTGAGCGTGCGCCATCCCCACCGCAGCCAGCTCACCAGCCCGAACCCGGCCTGCTTGGGCGCCTGCTCCTTCTCCAGCTCCTGAACGCTCATCAGATCACCGGCTCGAATGCGCCGATCAGCCCCTGCATGCCCGCGATCATCTGTCCCCAGACCCCGGTCACCAGCAGCAGGCCGACGGCCACCATCATGCCGCCGCCGATCCTGGTGATCAGACGTGAGTGCTTGCGGATGGCCCGGAACGTGCGCAGCGCCTTGCTGTAGGCGAGCGCCGCGCCCACGAACGGCAGCCCGAGGCCCAGCGCGTACGCCACGGCCAGGAGCGCCCCGCGGGCGGCACTGCCCTCGTTGAGCCCGAGCGCCAGCACGACGGCCAGCGTGGGCCCGATGCACGGCGTCCACCCCAGCCCGAACACCACCCCGAGCAACGGCGCCCCGGCCAGCCCCGCGGCCGGCAACCGGTGGATCCGCACGTCCCGCATCAACCCGGGCACCACGCCCAGGAACGCCAGCCCGAGCAGGATCGTCAGCACCCCGAGCACGCGCGTGATGATCTCGGCGTTGCCCAGCAGCACCGACCCGAGCCCGCCGAACAACGCCCCGCTGAGCACGAACACCACGCCGAAGCCGGCCACGAACAACGCCGTCCCGAGCACCAGCCGTCCCCGCTTGGGGTCGGCGCTCATGCCCGTCACGTACGACAGGTAGCCCGGCACCAGCGGCAGCACGCACGGCGACAGGAACGACACCACCCCGGCCAGCACCGCGATCGGCACCGCCACCAGCAGCGACCCGGAGGCCACGACGTCACTCATCGCGCACCTTGGTCACCGTGTCCATCAAGTCGGTGTACTTGACCGCGCCCAGCGCCCTGGCCGCGATCCTGCCCTGCTTGTCGATGATCAACGTGGAGGGGATGGCCGCCGGCGGCACGGTGCCCTGGAAGGCCAGCGCCACCTTGCCCGGCTGGTCGAAGATCGAGGGGTAGCCGGTCTTCTCGGTGCGCTCGAACGCCAGCGCGTCGGCCTGGCGGTCCTTGAAGTCGACGCCGAGGAACTCCACGCCGCTGCCCTTGGTCTTGGCCGCGACCTCCTTGAGCACCGGCGCCTCCGCCCGGCACGGGCCGCACCACGACGCCCAGAAGTTGAGCACCACGACCTTGCCCTTGTGCGCGGCCAGCGAGGCGTTGCCCCCATCGAGGGTCGGACCTTGGATGGCCGGTGCGGCCTTGCGCTCGCCCGCGGCGAACACCTGCATCTTCCCGTCGCCCGCGACGAACCGGGTGTCACCCGCCTGCGGCTGCCCGCTCTGGTTGCCGGCGCAGCCCCCGACCAGCACGGCCAGGAGGACGAGGGAGATGGACTTGGCGCGCACGGAGGAAGATCTCCTTGTACTACGACCGGTAGAGCTTGCAACTCTACCGGCGGGGGCGTACGCCCCTGACATCGGGTGACCTCGGGATCAGGCGCCGGGCACGGACGGCCCGGCGTTCAGCGACCCGGCGGGCTCGCTGTAGCCGATGCTGATCAGCCGGTTGCCGTCGAACGTGAGCGTGGTGAGGCTGGCCAGCGCACACTGCCTGCGCCGGGGATCGTGCCAGAGCCTGCGGCCCTCGGCGGCCATCCTGATCGCCCAGATCGGAAGCTGGTGGCTGACGAGCACGGCCTCGTGCCCGCGGGCCGCCGCCCTGGCCTCCTCGACCATCGACTTCATGCGCTCGACGATGGCCGGGTATGCCTCGCCCCATGACGGGCGCAGCGGGTTCCAGAAATAGCGGTAGTTGCGCCAGTCGCGAAACAGCGCCATCCCCTGCCCGACCGGGCGGCCCTCGAGAAGGTTGCCGGCCTCGATCAGCCGGATGTCCTCCTGGATCTCCAGGCCGAGCTTCTCGGCGAGCGGGGCCGCGGTCTCCAGGGCACGCTCGAGCGGCGAGCTGTAGAGAGCCACGATGTCACGACCGCCGACCGCCTTGGCGACCGTCTCGGCCATGAGCTGACCTGTCTCGGACAGGTGGTAGTCGGGCAGCCTGCCGTAGAGGATGCCGCTGGGATTGTGCACCTCACCGTGGCGCAGAAGGTGGACGACGGTGGTTTCAGCCATGGTCTGGAAAGCCTATCCGCTGGATCAGGTCACACGGTCAGTTGACCGCCCAGGCGTTTTCCTGCACCCTGCTCGCCTCGGCGAGAGCCTCGACCAAAGCCCTGATCGCGGGACGGCGCGCCGCGTCCGCCCGCCACACCGCATAGATGCGGCGCGACTGCCGCGGCCTGATCGGCACCAGCCGCACGCCGGCGGGCACGCAGTCGCGGCCGAGCCGCGGCACGATGGCGCAGCCCAGGCCGGCCGCCACCAGCGCGAGCTGGGTCGGGTATTCGTCCGCCATGCACGCGATCACCGGCTCCAGCGAGGCGTTGCGCAGCGTGAACACCAGCCAGTCATGGCAGACGGTGCCGGGCGAGGAGCTGATCCAACGCTCGCCGTGCAGGTCGGCCAGCTCCACCTCCCTGGCATCGGCGAGCAGGTGACCGGCGGGCAGGGCCACGTCGGCGATGTCGTCGAGCAGCGTGGCCTTGGACAGGCCGTCGGGCAGCGCCATCGGCCTGTTGAGCCAGTCCTGGATGACGCCCAGGTCCAGCTCGCCCCTGGCCACGTCGCGGACGACCCGCTCGGGCTCGCGCTCGTTGAGCTGGATCCACAGGTCGGGATGGCGCTCGCGGAGCGCGGCCAGCGCCTTCGGCATGATGCCGCGGGTCGCGGTGGGGAAGGCCGCGATGTTCAGCCGGCCGACGACCTCGCCGCGCAGCGCCTCGAAGTCGGCCTCGGCGGTCTCGACCAGGGCGAGGATGCGCTCGGCGTGCTCGGCCAGCAGCCCGGCCGCGTCCGTCAGGCGCACGCCGCGGCCGTTGCGCTCCATGAGCCTGGCGCCGGTCTCCCGCTCCAGCTTGGCGATCTGCTGGGACACGGCCGACGGCGTGACCATGAGCGCGTCGGCCGCCGCGCCCACCGACCCGTAGATGTGCACTGCGTGAAGAGCCTTGAGCCGGTTCAAGTCCAACATGTAAGCCAGACTAAAGGGTTTAGCGTAGAAAGTCTCGCTTGTCCTTCAATCTGAAGTGGATGAAAATATATGCATGCGAATCATTAAGTCGAAGAAGCAGCAGTCGGGCTCCACCTCGTACCTGAAGGTGCTCGCCGAGCAGGCGCGCGAGCAGCGGATCCGGTACCAGAAGCCCACTCGCTGAGTGCGCCCCCGCCACCTCACCCTCGCCGTCGGCCTCGCGGCCGTCTGGGGCTTCAACTTCGTCGTCATGCAGGTGGGCCTGCGGCACTTCCCGCCCCTGCTGTACGCGGGGATCAGGTTCGCCATGGCGGCGTTCCCCGCCCTGCTCATCGTGGGGCGCCCCGGGGTCCCCTGGCGCTGGGTCGCCGGGGTGGCGGCCACCATCGGGGTGGGCCAGTTCGGACTGCTGCTCGTGGGCATGCGAGCGGGCATGCCGGCCGGGCTCACCTCACTCGTCCTGCAGATGCAGGCCCTCTTCACCGTCGTGTTCGCGGTGACGCTGCTCGGGGAGCGGCTCACCGCCCGCCGCGTGCTCGGGCTGGCCATCGCCTTCGGCGGGCTGGCCCTGGTCGCACTCGACTTCGGCGTCTCCGGCCCGATCGGCGCCTCCGCCCTATGCGTGGCGGCGGCCGCCGCCTGGGGCCTTGGCAACGTCATCCAACGCCGCGCTGCCCCTCCGGACTCCCTCCGCTTCATGGTCTGGGTCAGCGCATTGTCCGCCCCGCCACTCCTCCTCCTGTCGTTGTGGCTGGAGGGCGTGCCGACGCTGGCCTCACCCCTAGAGGGCTGGCTGTCCCTCCTCTACGTCGCGTTCGTCTCCACACTGGGGGGCTTCGGCGTCTGGGGATGGCTGCTACGCCGCTACGACGCCTCGACCGTGGCGCCGTACACGCTGCTCGTTCCGGTCTTCGGCATGTCGTCAGCCGCCCTGGTCACGGGCGAGCCGCTCACCTGGCTCAAGCTCCTGGCGGCGGCCCTCATCGTCGCCGGCGTGCTCTACGCCGGCACCCGGGTTAAAGAACGGCAGCAGCCGCCTTCGCGGCGGCAGGAAGTGCTTCCGCGACGCGGTTGATCGCCTCGTCGTCGTGTGCGGCCGACAGGAACCACGCCTCGTACGCCGACGGCGGCAGGTAGACACCCTGGTCCAGCATCGCGTGGAAGAACGCGGTGAACGCGGCGGTGTTCTGCGTCTTGGCCTCGTCGAAGTTCGTCACCTCGGCCTCGGTGAAGAAGATCGAGAACAGACTCCCCGCCCGCTGCAGCCGATGCGGCACCCCGGCCGCGGCCAGGGCCTCCGAGGCGGCCTGCCCGACCGCGAGCGCCGCGGCGTCAACCCGCTCGTAGGCCGCCTCGTCCAGCGCACGAAGCGTCGCCAGCCCGGCCGCGCACGCCAGCGGGTTCCCCGACAGCGTCCCCGCCTGGTAGACGGGGCCTTCCGGCGCGAGATTGGCCATGACGTCGGCCCGGCCGCCGAACGCCGCCGCCGGCAGTCCGCCGCCCATGACCTTCCCGAACGTCATCAGGTCGGCCTCGACCGGGTCCAGCCCGTACCAGCCGGCGGACGAGACCCGGAAGCCCGTCAGCACCTCGTCCACGATGAGCAGCGCCCCGTTGGCCGTGCAGAGCTCGCGCAGTCGCGCGTTGAACCCGTCACGCGGCGGGACGACCCCCATGTTCGCCGGACACGCCTCCGTGATCACGCACGCCACGTCGGCCGCCGAGAAGGCCTCCTCGACGGCCTCGATCGAGTTGTACGGCAACACGATCGTGTCAGCCGCCGACGCCCCGGTCACGCCCGGCGTGTCCGGCAGCCCGAACGTCGCCACCCCGGACCCCGCCGCCGCCAGCAACGCATCCACGTGCCCGTGGTAGCAGCCGGCGAACTTGATCACCTTGGACCGCCCGGTGAAGCCGCGAGCCAGCCGCACCGCGCTCATCGTCGCCTCGGTGCCCGAGCTGACCAGCCGCACCTTCTCGACGGGGGCCACTCTGGCGACGATCTCCTCGGCCAGCTCGACCTCGCCCTGCGTGGCCGTGCCGTACGAGAACCCGTGGGCGACCGCGTTCGACACGGCCTCAACCACCGCGGGGTGCCGGTGGCCGAGGATCATCGGCCCCCATGAGCACACCAGGTCCACGTAGCGGTTGCCGTCCACGTCCGTGATGTAGGGCCCCTGCCCCTCGGCCATGAAACGCGGCGTCCCCCCAACCGCCCCGAACGCGCGCACCGGCGAGTTGACGCCCCCGGGCACGATCTGGCGGGCGCGGGCGAATAGGTCCTCGGAGTTCTGAGTACGGCTCACCCGACCCAGGTTAGTCCCGACCCATCCCGCTCCCCGCCCCAGCACGCGCTATGACGGCTAGGTGCATAACGTTTAGTCGCGAGTACGTCGCGCGAGTCAGACGGATCGAGACATGGGCCGACCGGATCACCACGCAACCGCTACGCATCGTCGATCTCCTGCTGTGCGCCACCGCTGTGCACCACGGACTCACAGCGCTGCACGTGGACGACGACTTCGCCACAGTGGCCAAGGTCATGACCGAGGTCGAGCACCGCGACATCCGCCGATTCTGAATCAGTCGGCGAGCCACTCCAGGATGCGCAGCGGGTCAGGCAAGGGCCGCCCGTCCGGGGGCCGCAGCCACGTGACGGGCTGGCCGCTGGGAAGCATCGACGGCGGCGCGAGGACGTAGCTGTCGCGGCAGTGCCACCGCAACCCCGGCGTGTCCTCGATGGTCGCCGGACCGCAGTCCAGGTGACAGGACCACCACTCGTCCTCGTCCTCCGGATTGCCCCGCGTGGCGACATAAAACAAGACCCGGTCGCCACTTGCGGCGACCGGGCCAGAGTGAGCGTCCGCGGCGTCGATCCTGGTGAGGGCCGACAGGCCGGCGGCGAGCGGTACGTCGAAGACGTCGAACACACGTCCCGTGGGCAGAATCACACCGGCCTCGGGCTCGGCCTGCCACCATCGGGTGAGCTGCGCGGGGTCCGTCGTGGCCTGGAGCGACCAGGCGGGAGACAGCGGGTGGACACCCGGGTCGGGACAACCGAGCCGATCACAGGAGCACGCGCGCGGACCGTTCCGAAGCGGATGGGCGCCGGGCACCACGGGCCAGCCCATGGCCGCGTATTCGAGCACGGCGCTGATGCGCGTCGGTCGCGGCCGCTTTTTGGTACGCCGAGCCAGTGGTACCCCCACCATTGGTGTCTCCCGTCACAATCCCTCGCGCGCCTGAGGAGGTCCCGGCTCCGGGCGGACTTAAGCACACGCGGGACACACCAGCACTTGTTATCGCACTCTAACGCACAGGCCACAGGAGTTGACGGGAAACCCCTTGGTACGCGTGCGGAAGCTTGCCGGTCAGACCTCGATGGATCCGCAGCGAAGCGAGGACATCCATCGAGGTACGCGAGCGGAGGCTCGCCAATCAGACACGCCGCGCCACTTCGGTGGCCCAGTACGTCAAGATCAGGTCGGCCCCGGCCCGCTTGATCGCGACCAGCGACTCCATGATCATCCGCTCCCGGTCCACCCAGCCGTTGGCCGCCGCGGCCTCGATCATGGCGTACTCGCCGCTCACCTGGTAAGCGGCCACGGGCACGTCCACCTCGTCCCGGAAGCGGGCGATGATGTCGAGGTAGGCCAGCGCCGGCTTGACCATGACGGCGTCGGCGCCCTCGGCGAGGTCGAGCCGGACCTCGCGCAGTGCCTCCTCCAGCGGCCCCGCGGGGTCCTGCTGGTGGGTGCTGCGGTCGCCGAACTGCGGCGCGCACTCGGCGGCGTCGCGGAACGGCCCGTAGAAGGCGGACGCGTACTTGGCGGTATAGGCCAAAATCGGGATATTGCCGTAACCGGCGCCGTCCAGCGCCGCACGGATCGCCCCCACCTGGCCGTCCATCATCCCGCTCGGCGCCACCATCTGCGACCCGGCCTCGGCCTGGGCCACCGCGATCGAGGCGTAGCGCTCCAGCGTGGCGTCGTTGTCCACGTCACCGGACGGGGTGAGGATCCCGCAGTGCCCGTTGTCGGTGAACTCGTCGAGGCACGTGTCGGCCATGACCACGATGGAGTCGCCGACCTCGGCGTTCACGTCGCGCAGCGCGACCTGCAGGATGCCGTCGGGGTCGTCGGCGGCCGAGCCGCGGGCATCCTTGACGGCGGGGATGCCGAAGAGGATCAGCCCGCCCACGCCGGCCTCCGCCGCCTCGTGGGCGGCCTTGCGCAGCGAGTCGCGCGTGTGCTGCACCACGCCCGGCATGGAGGCCACCGGCTGCGGCTCGGTGATGCCTTCCTTGACGAACATGGGCAGGATCAGGTCGGCGGCGTGCAGCCGGGTGCCCGCCACCATCCGCCGCAACGCGGGGCTGCGGCGCAGCCGCCGCGGCCGGGCGACCGGGAATCGCGCGCTCATCTGAGTCTCCTTCTCGCGCCCCGGCGGTTCTGCGAGGGCTTGCGCGGGGTGTCTCCCGCGGCCAACGCCGCTTGGCGCTGCTTGGCACCGTACTCGGCCAGTGCGGCGGCCAAGGCGGATGCGGATGGCTTGTCGGACATGACGTCGACCCGGAGCCCGAACTCCTCGGCGGTCTTGGCCGTCTGCGGCCCGATGACCGCGATCACGGTGACGTTGTGCGGCTTGCCCGCGATGCCCACCAGGTTGCGCACGGTGGACGACGACGTGAAGAGCACGGCGTCGAAGCCGCCGCCCTTGATCGCCTCGCGGATGGGCGCGGGCGGCGGCGCGGCCCGCACGGTCCGGTACGCCGTGACGTCGTCGCACTCCCAGCCCAGCTCGGTGAGCCCGGCCACCAGCGTGTCGGTCGAGATGTCGGCCCGTGGCAGCAGCACCCGGTTGATCGGGTCGAGCATCGAGTCGTACGGCGGCCACTCGGCCACCAGCCCCTCGGACGACTGCTCGCCCGACGGCAGCAGGTCCGGCCTGACCCCGAACTCGACCAGGGCCCGCGCGGTCGCATCGCCCACGGCCGCCACCTTGAGCCCGGCGAAGGCCCGTGCGTCGAGGCCGTATTCCTCGAACTTCTCGCGTACGGCCTTGACCGCGTTGGCGCTGGTGAAGGCCACCCACTCGTAGCGGCCCGTGACCAGGCCCTTGATCGCGCGGTCCATCTGCTGCGGCGTGCGGGGCGGCTCGACCGAGATGGTCGGCACCTCCTCCGGCACCGCGCCGTAGGCGACGAGCTGCTCGGACAGGCTGCGCGACTGCTCTTTGGTACGGGGAACCAGCACCCGCCAGCCGAAGAGCGGCTTGGTCTCGAACCACGACAGCTTGTCCCGCAGCCCGACAGCCTCGCCGACCACGATCAGCGCGGGCTCGGTGAACCCGGCGTGCTTGAGATCGGCCTGGAGCCTGCCGAGCGAGGACACGACGGTGTATTGCTCGGTCGTGGTGCCGCCACTGCTGACCGCGACCGGCGTGGTGTCGGGCTTGCCGCCGGCGATGAGGGCCTTGCCGATGGCGACGGCGTCACCGATGCCGTGGTAGATGACCAGGGTGCCGCGGCAGGCGGCGTGCTGGGCCCAGTCCTGCTCCTGCGCGGCGTCCACGATCCTGAACTCGGGCACGGCCGTCGCCGGCGGGATGCCCGCGTAGGTGAGCACCGCGGTCGCGGGCGGCACGCCGGGCACGATCTCGAAGTCCACCTCCGCCGTGGCGCAGGCCGCGACCTCCTCGGTGATCGAGGAGAACAGCATGGGGTCGCCCGCGCACAGGCGTACCACGACCTGCCCGCTCATCGCGCGCTTGACGATCTTGTCCCTCAGGTCGTCGTCCTCGACGACCTGGACGCCTTCGTGGCAGTGGCGCAGTAGCGGGCGGTGCGCTTCCTCGCCGAGCACCACGGCGTCGGCCTTGGCGAGCAGCTCGGCGGCGCGGAGCGTGAGCAGATTGGGATCGCCGGGACCCGCGCCCACGAACGCGACGAAACCGGAGGTTGGACTATCGGAGCTCAATGGGAATGCTCCCCCATCAATCTGTCGGCCCCTTCGGCGATCATCTCGGCCGCGAGGCGGCGGCCCAGGTTAACAGCCTCCGAAGGAGAGCCGGCGGCGGACTTGCGGACCGCTTCACGGCCGTCGATGGCGACGACCGTGGCGGTCAAGTTCAGAGTGTGCCCGTCATCGAGCGCGAAAGCACCCACTGGAGCAGCGCAGCCGGCCTCCAGGGCGGCCAGCACCTCACGCTCGGCGGTCACCGCGGAGCGGGTGCGCGGGTCGTCGAGCACGCTGAGGAACTCGATGAGGTCGGGGCGGTCGGCGCGGCACTCGACGGCCAGCGCGCCCTGGCCGGGCGCGGGCAGCAGCTCTTCGATCTCGAAGATCTGCGCGACGTCCGCGGCGCGGCCGATCCTGGTCAGGCCGGCCGAGGCCAGCACGACGGCGTCCAGTTCGCCGGAGGCCACCTTGCCGATGCGCGTGTCGGCGTTGCCGCGGATCGGGACGTATTCCAGGTCGGGGCGCATGGCGCTGAGCATGGCGATCCTGCGCGGCGAGCCGGTGCCGACCCGGGCGCCGGGCGCCAGGTCGGCGAACTTGTGCGGCCCCACCAGCGCGTCGCGGTGGTCGTGCCGGGCCGGGATCGCGGCCAGCGTGAAGCGCGGGTCCTGCTTGGTCGGCAGGTCCTTGAGCGAGTGCACGGCGAAGTCGATCTCGCCTTCGAGCAGCTTGTCACGCAGTGCGGTGACGAACACGCCCGTGCCGCCGAGCTGGGCGAGGTGGGCCTTCGTGACGTCGCCGAACGTGGTGACGCCCACCAGCTCGATCGAGCGCCCGGTGCGCTCGGTGTAGGCGTCGGCCACCATCTGCGACTGCGTGGTGGCCATCAGGCTCCTGCGGGTCCCCAACCTCACAGCTCCACCTCCCTCACGGCCTCGGGCATCTTCGGATCCAGATTGAACAACTCACGCAGCGCTTCCGCATAATGATCGCCTCCTGGGCAGGAGGCGAGCTGCTTGACACGCACGGTCGGCTCGTGGAGCAGCTTGTCGACGACCCGCTGCACGGTCATCGCGACCTCGTCCCTGGACCGCTCGTCGAGGTCGGGCACCCGCATCAGCAGGCGGCCCAGCTCGGACTCGACCACGCCCGCGGCCTTGCTGCGCAGCGCCACCACGGTCGGAGTGACCTTGGCGGCCCGCTCGGCGTCGAGGTAGGCCCGCAGCTCTTCGGCGACGAGGGCGCGTACGGACGGGACCGCGTCGCCCTCCTGCGAGCCGATGCCGGACTCCTGGATCGTCTCCAGGTCGACCAGCGTGACGCCGGCAACCTCGCGCACGGCGGGGTCGATGTCGTGCGGCAGCGCCAGGTCCAGCAGGAAGGCCGGCCGGCTCAGCATGTCAGGCGTGATGATGTGGCGGCCCGCGCCCGTGCACGTGATCACAAGGTCGGCCTCGGCGAGCTCACGCGCCACGGCGGAGAACTCCACCGCACGCCCGCCGACCTTCTCGGCCAGCCGGGCGCCCCGCTCGTACGTCCGGTTGGCCACCACGATGTCGGTCACGCCCGCGCGCACGAGCGTGGCGGCGGCCAGCGAGCTCATCGAGCCGGCGCCGACCACCAGCACCCGCAGCCCGGCCAGCTCGCCCGCCAGCGCCAGGCCCGCGGTGACGAGGGAGGCGCCGGCCTGGTCGATGCCGGTGTCGGTGTGCGCCCGCTTGCCCACCCGCAGCGCCTGCTGGACCAGGTCGTTGAGGGTGGCGCCCACGGTGCCCCGGCGCTGCGCCAGCTTGAGCGCCAGACGGACCTGGCCGAGGATCTGGCCCTCGCCCACGACCATGGAGTCGAGCCCGCACACGACGGAGAACAGGTGCTCGACCGCCTGCTCCTCGTAATGCACGTAGAGGTGCGGCGTCAGCTCCTCGACCGGGACGCCCGAGTGCCGGCCCAGGAGGCCGGCAACGGCGTTGACGGCGGGGTGGAAGCGGTCGACGGTGACGTAGACCTCGACCCTGTTGCAGGTCGAGACCACCATGGCCTCGGCCACGCAGGGGTCCTCCTGCAGGTCGTGCAGCAGCTTGACGAGCGCGTCGCCCGTTATCGACACGCGCTCGAGAAGGGCCACCGGAGAGGTCCGGTGGCTGAGTCCGATCGTCAGAACACTCATTGACTGTCCACCGCCATGAGTGGCCCCCCAGCTTTGCGTTGCTCGTGGAACGCGAGAATCTGCAGTTCGATTGACAGGTCGACCTTACGGACATCGACACTATCCGGGACAGAAAGCACAACCGGCGCGAAGTTCAGGATGCTGGTGACGCCTACGGCAATCACGCGCTCGCAGACCTCCTGCGCCGCCTCCGCCGGTGTCGCCAGCACCACGATCGAGACTCCACGCCGTTTGATGACGGCTTCCAGTTCGTCGATGTGCTCCACATTCAACCCCGCGATGGTGTCGCCCACGACTTCGGGGTCGGCATCGACCAGCGCCGCCACACGGAAGCCTCTGGAGACGAAGCCGC
The DNA here is from genome assembly GCF_052245915.1 of Nonomuraea sp. 10N515B. NCBI lineage: Bacteria > Bacillati > Actinomycetota > Actinomycetes > Streptosporangiales > Streptosporangiaceae > Nonomuraea > Nonomuraea sp. 10N515B. Next base: position 68,842 of record NZ_JBQQBQ010000040.1, on the reverse strand, counting down.
CGTAGTTGGCCAGCGCGCGGCCGAGGTTACCGACACCGACGATCGCGACCGCCCAGTCCTGCGTCAGCCCGAGCTCGCGGGAGATCTGGTAGACGAGGTACTCCACCTCATAGCCTACGCCCCGGGTGCCGTATGAGCCGAGATGTGACAGATCCTTACGAAGCTTGGCGGAGTTGACCCCCGCGGCCACGGCCAGATCCTCGGAGCTGACGGTGGCGGTGCCCCGCTCGGCCATCCCGTGCAACGCCCGCAGGTACAGCGGGAGCCGGGCGACTGTCGCCTCGGGGATGCCGCGGTCACGGGGCTGGGACGGGCTCTTCACGTGCCGGAGCTCCAGGGGACGGGCGGCTTGGGGACCGCGTGATGGAATCGAACCGTCTTTCAGGTTAATCCCTTTGTGAACCGATGCACAAAGTAACCGGAGTACGGTTGCCCTATGCACCGCATCACGCTCATCGGAAAACCCGGCTGTCACTTGTGTGACGACGCGCGCGAGGTCATCGCCAGGGTGGCCGGCGAGCTCGGCGTGCCCTGGGAGGAAGTCAGCATCGAGACCTCCGAGGAGCTCAGGGAGAAATACTGGGAGATGATCCCGGTGACGCTGATCGACGGCGTGCAGCACGACTTCTGGCGGGTCGACGAGGGCCGCCTGCGCGCCGCGCTCTCCGCCTGAATCCTCAGAACATCGCCGTCGGCAGGGGCACGACCTTCGCGGCGTTGATGTTGAGCTCGATGACGTTGGTGGCCAGCACCATGGACTGCCGCTCGTTGACGAACCTCTCGACGTGCGGCTGGCGCTGGTGGTCGCGGTAGGCCACCTCGTCGCGGTAGAGCTCGTAGACGATGCGCTGCAGGGGCGCCGACTTGACGGCGTGGCAGACGTACACCAGCGTGTCGGGCTCGCCGCGGCGCACCGCCTCCACCGTCGCCTCGGCGAGCCGGTCGAACGCCTCCCCCGCGCCGTCCATGATCGTGAACACGGTCAGCAGGCCGTAGATGTTCGGTGACGGCTTGCTGGAGCCGGGCTGCTGCTGGGGCTGAGGTTGGGGCGGGGCGGGCGAGAACACGTCGGAGCCGGTGTAGAACATCCCGGTGGCCGGGCCCGACGGCGGCGGACCGGGCGGCATCGCGTAGTCGGCGCGCTGGGGCGGCAGGTCCTGCTGGGGTGGCGCCGGCTGGGGTGGGGCGCCGTTCATGATGTAACCGGTCGAGGGGCCGGCGCCGGACGGCGGCACCATGCGGGCGGCGTAGTCGACCTGCTGGTCCCCCGCCCGGTATTCGGCCACCAGATCGCCCAGCCCCGTGGGCCTGCGCGGCGGGCCCGGCGGCAGGTCCGCCGCCGGCACGGGCTCCGGCATGGCCGCGCGCCCCCGCTGGGAACGGCCACCGGCCGGCATCGGCGATTCCTGCCTCACAGGGGCTCCTCGCTGGTCGTCGAAGTCGTCCTCATCGTCGTCCTCGTACGGCGCCAGCGGCCGCAGCACGGTGTACCAGATCGCCGCGGCGGCCACGGCCAGCAGCGCCGTGGTGAACAGCGGCGGCACCGTGAACCTCATCGCGCCGACGAGCGCGATCCCCGACGGGACGATGACCAGGGACGCGTGCAGGTTGTCGGTGTCGTACTCGTCGCCGCTGCGCCATTTGAGCCCCGCGACCACGAGCATCGCCAGCATGATCAGCACCGCGACCGCGTGCACGCCGATCAGCAGGTAGCTGGGGACGAGATTCCAGAAGCTCGAGCTCGCGGGCAGCGTCTTGCCCATCTCGGTCGACTTCAGCGGGTCAATGATCATGATCGTGCCCGCGACGATGGTCAGCGCGATGCCCATCAACCACGCGAGGAACCGCGGCGGCACCCGCTCGGTCAGCAGCTGGATCATGCCGACGGCCAGCCAGAGCGGCGCCAGCATCGATCCCGTCACCTGATAAAGCCGGAACGTGACCGACCCGAACCCCATGAGGTAGCCGACCGCGATCACACCCAGTGACAGGCACAGCGCCACGGCCGCGACGGTCCAGGCGATCAACCATCCCTCTGGCTCGTCGCGCAGCCGTCTGATCAAGGCACCAGCCGCGAAGGCGGCGAGGAGCGCACCGGCAAGACCTATGACAGCAACGAGGATCTCCATGGTGACTCCAATGCTGCCGGAGGATGCCTCCCTGCCGGTAGCCGATGACGGAACAGGTACGACGACGTGAGCCGAGTTGAACGGTTCACCGCAGGTAGGGGACCGCGCGCCTACACCGTATCCGCCGATTACAGGTAGTCATGCATGCACTCAGCGGATTGTGAAATTTCCGGTTGATTTCTAGAGTGTTCGAGCACGCCGCACCCCTTACCCCTAGGGATACCGGATGCCTGACTCGCCGCCGTTCGCCGGGCTGCTCGCGCCAGCGGTCGCTGGACCTGCCCCGACGGGCGAGCTCGCCGTGCGCCCAGAGGAGCCGGGCGCGGCAGTGCCCGGCGATGGACGAGCGCCCGACGACGTACGCACGCTCGTGATGCTCGCCAAGGACGGATGCACGGAGTCTTTTGGCACGCTCTACGACCGCTACGTGGACCTGGTCTATCGCTACATCTACTTCCGGGTCGGCTCTCACCAGCTCGCCGAGGACCTGACCAGCGAGACCTTCCTCCGGGCGCTGCGCAGGATCGCCGACTTCACCTGGCAAGGCCGGGACTTCGGCGCTTGGCTCGTGACCATCGCCAGGAACCTGGTGACCGATCACTTCAAGTCGGGCCGCTACCGGCTCGAAATCCCCACCGGGGAGATCATCGACGTTCCGCTCGACGGCTCGCACATTCCGGAGAACGCCGTGGTCACGGCCATCATCAACGACCGGGTGCTGCGTGCCGTCCGAGATCTCAATCCTGAGCAGCAGGAATGCGTGGTCCTGCGTTTCCTGCACGGCCTCTCGCTCGCGGAAACCGCACTGATCATGGGGAAGAAGAGTGGAGCGATCAAAGCGCTGCAGTTCCGTGCCGTACGCGCGCTCGCCCGGGCGCTCAAGCACGACCTGGCGTAACCTCCCCCCTCCACCCCTCGTTAGGCAGGTGTCACGGCCATACGGGAGCTGCCATGGGTAGGGCGCGCAGACGGCGGGAACGCGTGCTCGAGCACCTCACGGAGTTGCGCCGGCTGCCCATCGGCGGCGCGCCGGAGCCATCCTTCCGCGCCCGGCTGCGCGCGGAGCTGCTCTCCGGCGCCCTGACCGCGGAGCGGGCGCGTCCCGCCGCGCCCAAGCACGCTCGCCGCCGCCCGGCACGCCGGCGGCCCCTGCTGTCCCATCTGGCCACGTTCGGGCTGGCGGCGGCCATGATGATCTCGGCGTTCGCCACCTATCAGGCGGTGCCGGGGGACTCGCTCTACCCGCTCAAGCGCGCCGCCGAGAGCACGCTCGTACGCCTCAGCTCCGACGACGCCGAACGCGGCGAGCGGGAGCTGGACTCGGCCAAGACCCGCGCCAAGGAGGTCGCCACCCTGCTCGGCTCTTCCGACGGCACGCTGGTCGGCGAGACGCTCACCGAGATGGAGAAGTCCACGCGGTCGGGCATCAGCCGGCTGAAGCGGGCCGAGCCGCGCTCACCGAAGATCGAAAAATTCGCACGCGACCAGAAAGAGGTCGTCGGGCCGATGCTCCCGCAGCTCAGCGAGGATCAGCAGACCCAAGCGGAGGGCTATTTGCACTACATCGAAGGTCTGGCCGCGCCCGGGTAGCTCTGTAAGCTGGCGCTCATGTGGCGGCTAATCCGACGACGACACGAGGTGGAGCCCGAGGCCGCCGGCGAGGCCGCGGCGGAAGCGGCGATCGCCGTCGCCCCGGTCGAGCCGGACCTCCAGGCGGCGGCCTTCTTCGACGTCGACAACACGATGATGCGCGGCGCCTCGATCTACCACTTCGCCAGAGGGCTTGCCACACGCGGCATGTTCACCACGTCCGACCTGTTCAAGTTCGCCGTGGGGCAGGCGGTGTTCCGGTTGCGCGGCAACGAAAACCCCGAGCACATCGCGGTGGCGCGGGAGACCGCGCTGGCGTTCGTGGCCGGCGCCAAGGTCGACGACGTCGTACGCCTCGGCGAGGAGATCTACGACGAGGTCATGGCCGACCGCATCTGGGGCGGCACCCGGGCGCTCGCCCAGGCCCACCTGGACGCCGGGCAGCGGGTCTGGCTGGTCACCGCCACGCCGGTGGAGCTGGCCAGGGTCATCGCGCAGCGCCTCGGGCTGACCGGCGCGCTCGGCACGGTGGCCGAGACCAGCAACGGCATCTACACCGGTCGGCTGGTCGGCGACCTCCTCCACGGACCGGCCAAGGCCGAGGCGGTCCGGGCGCTGGCCCGTCGTGAGGGCCTCGATCTGACCCGCTGCACCGCCTACAGCGACTCGGCCAACGACCTGCCGATGTTGTCGCTGGTCGGCCAGGCGGTGGCCATCAACCCGGACAGCGAGCTCCGCGAGCACGCCAGGAGACACGACTGGCCCATCAAGGACTTCCGCACCGGGCGCAAGGCGACTCTGACGGCCCTGCCCATCGCCGCCGGCGTGGGCGCCGTGGCCGGCGGCGTAGCCGCCGCCATCGCACTGCGCCGCCACTACCGCACCCAGCGCTGAGCCTCCCCGCACCCCGCCCGGCCCGCCGCGGGCGGCGGGCGGCGGGCGGGTCGCGTCACTTCAGCGATTTGAACAGCTCACCGGCCTCCGGCTGCTTCCACTGGAGGCGGTGGTTGTCGCGTGTGTACGGCTCCCACGGGACCGTCACCACATCCATCTTGGTCTTCGACAGCTCGCCCGCCAGCTCGTACATCGCCTCCAAGCTCAGGTCGGTCTTGACCGCCTTCCGCAGCGCACCGAGGAAGGCCTTCAGCCGGTCGGCGTCCGCGAAGGCCGCGCCGGCCTTCTTCACCATCGCGAGCACGAGCTGCTGCTGCCGCTTGATCCGCCCGATGTCCGACCCATCGCCGACATACCGTAGCCGCGCGTACCCCAGCGCCGTCTCCCCGTTCAGCAGGACCTTCCCGGCAGGCAGCTTCAGCTTCGCCTTCGGATCGTCCACGGCCCGGGCCACGGTGACCTCCACTCCCCCGAGCGCGTCCACCATGCCTTTGAAGCCCGCGAAGTCCACCTCCACCGTGTGCTGGATGGACAGCCCGGTCAGCTTTTCCAGCGTCCTGCGCAGGCAGGCGGCCCCGCCCTTGTTGTACACCGAATTGATCATGTCCGTCCGCGCCGACAGCCCCGAGCAGGCCGGAATCGCCACCATCGAGTCGCGCGGCACGCTGACGGCCGTGGCCCTGCCCCGGTCGGCGGGCACGTGAATGATCATGATGGTGTCGGACCGTTTCCCCGCTCCGGTGGACCGCGGGCCATAGGGAGCGTTGCCCTCGCCCTCCCGCGTGTCCGACCCGATCACCAGAACGTTACGCGTGCCGCTCATGTCCACGGCCTGCGACCCGGCAGGAGGCGCGGCGGTGTGCCGGTCGGCGATCAGCACGGTGGGCACGGCGACGGCGGCGGCCGTGGCGACAGCCACCAGCCCGGCGGTCCACCAGCCTGCCCACCGGCGCCGCGGCCGGGCCCGCAGCAGGCGGTCCCGCTGGCGGACGAGCGTCGCGGGCGGTTCGTGCTCCAGCTCCCTGCCGAGGTCGCGGAGCAGCTTCAGGTCGTCCATCGTCACTCCTCCTCCATGGGGTTGGCGTCGCCGAGCGCGGCACGTACCTTCCGCCTGCCCCTGTTGAGGCGGGAGCGCACGGTTCCTATGGGGATGCCGAGCGCCTGCGCGACCTCCTCGTACGTGAGATCGCCCCAGGCGATCAACAGCAGGACGTCGCGGTCCTTGGCGGGCAGGGCGGCCAGTGCGCCCGCCAGCTCGGCGCGTACGGCCTGAGCGGTCACGCCGGCGGCCACCCGGTCGGCGGGCGACTCGATGTCGGAGTCGACAGGGGCACGCAAGAGGGCGCGGTAGCGGGCGGCCTCCTTGCGGTGGTGCCGGGAGATGAGCTTGGTGAGGATGCCGAAGAGCCACGGCCGGGCGTCCTCGTAGGCCAGGTCGTAGCTCCTCCTGCGGGAGAAGGCGACCAGGAACGTCTCGCCGACGAGGTCTTCCGCGGGCTCGGGGCCGAGCCGTTTGGAGACGTACCGGTAGAGCATGGCGGAGTAGCGGTCGAACAGCTCGGCGAACACCTCGGGGTCGGTCCACGAGGCGCATACGAGCTCCGCGTCCGCACCCCGGGTGGCGGGTTGAAGGATCATCTCCGCCCTTCTGTAGGGGGATCGGTCACCGATGTCTTGCCTCAACCCGCCACAAGGGTTCACAGCTCCTTCAGGAAGCCTCCGTCGACGGCGAACTCGGCGCCGGTCGTGCTGGCCGAGCGCGGCGAAGCCAGCAGGGCGACCATGTCCGCGATCTCCTGCGGGTGCACCAGACGTCCGGTGAGCAGCCTCATCATGTCAGGCGCGACCTGGGCGATGACGTCCTCTTTGGCAGCCCCGGCCATGCCCCCGATGACCTCGGCGGCCCCGCCGTCCTTGGTCCACCAGTCGGTGAGCACCGGGCCCGGCGCGATCGTGTTGACCCGGATCCCCTGCGTGCCGAACTCCTCCGACACGGCTTTGCCGACGTGATTGAGCGCCGCCTTGGCCGCGCCGTAGTCGACGTTGATGGCCCCGGGCTGCCGGGCCGAGCCGCTGGAGATGTTGATGATCGAGCCGCCGCCCCGCTCGATCATGACGGGCACGGCGGCGCGGATCATGCGTACGGCCGCGAACAGGTTGAACTCGAACATCGCCTGCCAGTCCGCGTCGCCGGGCGTCATGAACCCGACCCGCGGCAACCTCACCCCGGGCGGCGGCCCGCCGGCGTTGTTGACGAGGATGTCCACGCCGCCGAACTCCTCCACCGCCCGCGCGATGACCCGCGCCGGCGCCTGCGGGTCCATGAGGTCGACCGCGACGTGCGTCGCTTTGGCGTCGACCGGTGTACGGGAGGCGGCGACCACGTGCGCGCCCTCGTCGGCCAGGGTTCGGGCGACGGCGAGGCCGATGCCCTTGGACGCGCCGGTGACGACGGCGACGCGGCCGGAAAGCTCGAGATCCATGGGGATGTCGTTCGGTGTTTACGACGAATCGCCCGGAGAACACCGGGGACACCCCACCGGTTGCACTACAGGAACGGCGGGAAGGCGTGGCCTCTGCGCAGCCGCAGCTCGTTGAGCATCTGCTGGATCACCTCGCGTATGTGGTCGGTGAGGTTGAACACCAGCATCGGATCGTCGGCCGCCGACGGCTCGTATTCGTCGGTGCGGATCGGCTCGCCGAACTCGATCATCCACTTGGACGGCAGCGGCAGCAGCCCGAGCGGGCCGAGCAGCGGGAAGAACGGCGTGATCGGCAGGTAAGGCAGGCCGAGCGTCCTGGCCAGGAACTTCAGATCGCCGATCTTCGGATAGATCTCCTCGGCGCCCACGATCGCGGTGGGCAGGATCGGCACCCCGGCGCGGATGGCCGACGCCACGAATCCGCCGCGGCCGAACCGCTGCAGCTTGTAGCGCTCGGAGAACGGCTTGCCGACGCCCTTGAAGCCCTCGGGGAACACCCCGACCAGCTCGCCCTTGCGCAGCAGCCGGTCGGCGTCCTCCCTGCAGGCCAGCGTGTGGCCGGTCTTGCGGGCCAGGTGGCTGAGCATCGGCAGCTGGTAGACCAGGTCGGCGCCGAGCAGCCGCAGCGGCCTGCCCACGTCGTCGTGCATGGCCACCTGGAGCATCAGCGCGTCGAGCGGCAGCGTGCCCGAGTGGTTGGCGACGACCAGGGCGCCACCCTCCTCGGGCACGTTCTTGAGCTGGACCGTCTCGACCCGGAACCAGCGGGTGTAGAGGGGCCTGACCAGCTCGAGGAAGACCTTGTCCGTCAGCTCGGCGTCGTAGCCGAACTCGTCGACCTCGTAGTCGCCGCTGACCCGCCTGCGGACGAAGGCCAGGAGCTTGGCCAGGGGCTCAGGATCCGGCTGCTCGAAGGACGGCGCGGCGCTGATCGGGATCACCCGCGCGTCGTCCTCTTCGCTGGGAACACTCAACTCGGCACACCTCCGAACGGGTGCAGGCCCCGGGAACGCAAGAAGTCGTCGTAGGCCGCCCCGGTCGTGAACTTGGGCTTCCAGCCGAGCTCGGCCTCCAGCCTGGAGGTGTCGACAGCGCGGCCATGGCTCATCAGTCTGAGCTGCTCGGGCGAGTATTCGACCAGCCCGACCCGGCGCGCGGTGTTGCCCAGCAGTTTGAACGCGGGCGAGAGCAGTGGCAGCGACAGCCGCCCCGCCCGCCTGGCGCACTGCGACAGCAGCAGCACGCCGACCCCGGCCACGTTGAACGTGCCGGGGTGATCCTCGCTCGCCATCCGGCGCAGCACCTCGACCGCGTCGTCCTCGTGGACGAACTGCAGCCGTGGGTCGAAGCCGAACACGGTCGGCAGCACCGGCTGGGTGAAGTAACGCGTCAGCGGCGAGTCCACGCCTGGACCCATGAAGTTGGCGAAGCGCAGCAGTGACACCGTCACGTCGGGGCGGCGCCGGGCGAAACCGCGTACGTAGCCTTCGACCTCGACCGCGTCTTTGGCGTAGCCGTGGCTGGGACCGTCGTGCGGCTCCAGGTCCTCGGTGAACACCGCCGGATCCCGCGGCGACGAGCCATAGACGGCGGTGGTGGAGCGGACCACCACGCGCCGCACGGTCGCCGACCGCTGGCAGGCCCCGAGCAGCTGCATGGTGCCTATGACGTTGTGCTCCTTCATGGCAGCCCTGCCACCGCTCCGCGAGGGAGCGCTGACCAGGCTCATGTGCACAACAGTGTCGATGTCCGCGGCCGCGATCACCTGAGCGATGTCGGGGCTACGCAGATCGACCCGGACGAACTCCGTCCGGCCGAGGGAGTCGCCGCCGTCCCGCGTCAGCGAGGGGGGCGGCACGGTGTCGACTCCTATGACACGGCTGATGTCCGGGTCCGCAGCCAGAACACTCGCCACCCGGGCGCCGATGTGGCGCGAGACCCCGGTGACGAGCACGGTGTGGGTCATCAGCGCCTCGCAGCTGCGTTCGTTACTTCTTGTTACGCCGCTGGATGCGCGTCTTCTTGAGCAGCTTGCGGTGCTTCTTCTTGGCCATCCGCTTGCGGCGCTTCTTGATAACAGAGCCCACGGGACCCCCTGGTGCTGGTAGCAAGTCTGAATCGGAGTGCGAGCGCACACCGGCTCACAGACTACCGGCGATCCACCGTAGATCGCCCCTTGGGGGGGCGAGAGCCCGGCCGTGTCTCTCGCCGCGGCCGGGCCTCTCCCGCGACAGCACTCACGGCGTGACCATTCACGTCGCTACGTCAACCTGCCTCGATGTAGGCCTCCCGCAGATAGTCGTGGACCGCCTGCTCGGGCACTCTGAACGACCGGCCTACCCTGATGGCCGGGAGCTCGCCGGAGTGTACGAGCCGGTACACCGTCATCTTGGACACCCTCATGACCGTCGCCACTTCTGCGACGGTCAGGAACTTCACCTCGCTGAGAGGTCTTTCGCCTGCACCCATCGGACGCCTCTTCCGCACGTGTTTCCGGGTTATCCCCACTGGTGCCATTGCTCACGCACGTGTACTGCCGTCAGCGTAAGTCGGGACTCCGACTCGGCAAACCCCCTATTTTCTCTCTGGACGGAGCCACCTGTCAGCCGAACCAGCAAAGTTGCTGGCCAGCTGCCGGGCCGAGCACCAGACTCGGACGTTGGAACTGTCCAAGTTGCCACACATAAGAGTCGCCGGAGCCCCGTCAAAAGTTGGCAAAGGGACAGCGAGCCTCTTGGAATGCAGGCGCGAAAAGACGGTATCGGGAGGGCCGAATTCGACTCAAAGGGCTCGTGAGACCTGAGTGACCAGTCTGTCGGTCAGCGGAGCGTAATAGCGGGGCAGCACATTGTCATCGAGTGGCACGACCACGTCGATCTTGCCTTCCGCCTCCCCGACGAACAGGCCGGGGTCGTTGCTGTCGGCGAACGCGACCGTCGGCACGCCGGCCTCCCCGGCCGCGCCCGCCCATCCATGATCGGCGATCACCAGGTCGGGCAGCTCCCCGTCGAGCTCGCCGAGCATGTGCCGCATGGGCGCGGCGTCGTGGCTGTGCACGAAGCCGCCTCTGTCGTCGAGCATCGCGATGTCCTGCAGGTAGCGGATGTGGCGCGGGCGGCCGAAGGCCGACCCGGCATACGCCCATCCCTCGCCCGGCGTCAGCAGCTCGGCGCCGTGCCCGGCCAGCAGCGCGGCCAGCGGCAGGTGGATGGCGAGCAGCCCGGTCGGATGCCCGGTGGCGAACAACACGCGCGGGCTCGGCCGCGACAACACCGCGGCGATCCGCTCGGCCATGGCGTCGACGGCGTCGATCGTCAGGTCGGGATCGATGGTGTCCTGGCCCCAGCGGTGCCCGGCGTCGGCGACCACGCCGGCGGACTTGGCCATGAGCGCCAGGATGTCGCGGTAGGACCACGGCTGGTCGAACGTCAGCCCCAGCTTGTAGTAATCATCGCCGTTGGCCAGCGAGCTGTAGTGGTCGAGGTTGTTCTCGCGGGAGGTCGCGACGTCGCCGGCAATGCGGCTGCGGACGAGGTGCTCGCGGAGTTGGTCGCGGCTCAGCACAGCTCTTTCCTCGCTAGGGCAGGGGGTCGAGGCCGTGCAGGGGGAACACCGCGTGCCGGGTCGCCATGACCGCACGGTCAATGGGGTCCGCTGGGTCATAACCACCGGATAGGTCGTGAAATTCCGGGCTCCGGCCGTCGGTCATGGTGAGCGGCGGCGTCTCACCTGTGCGCTCCCTGACGAACCTGCGCCACTCCTGGCCGGTCGGCGTGGCGGGATCCACGGGGTGTCCGGCCAGCTCGGCGATGAGGTGGGTCCACGCCCGCGGCACGACCTGGACCAGCTCGTATCCGCCACCGCCCGTGGCGATCCACCGCCCGCCGGCCGTCTCGTGCGCCAGGCGGTGCAGGGCGGCGTACGCCGCGCGCTGGCCGTCCACGCTCAGCATCAGGTTGGCGAGCGGGTCGAGCGCATGGCTGTCGCAGCCGTGCTGGGTCACCAGGATCTCGGGCCTGAACTCGTGCAGCAGCGGCGGCACCACCGCGTGGAAGGCCCGCAGCCAGCCGGCGTCGCCGCAGCCCGCGGGCAGCGCCACGTTGACGGCCGTGCCGTCGGCGCCGGTCTCCTCGGGGAACCCGGTGCCCGGGAACAACGTGCGCGGGCTCTCGTGCAGGCTGATCGTCAGGACCCGCGGGTCGTCGTAGAACATCGCCTGCACGCCGTCGCCGTGGTGCACGTCCACGTCCACGTACGCGATCTTGCCTACGCCCTGGGCCAGCAGCCAGGCGATGGCCAGCGCGGGATCGTTGTAGACGCAGAAGCCGCTGGCCACGGCCGGCATGGCATGGTGCAGCCCGCCGGCGATGTTGACCGCGTGCTCCGCCGTGCCCTCCCAGACCGCGCGGGCGGCCGCAAGAGAGGCGCCCGCGATCAACGCCGAAGCCTCGTGCACCCCCATGAAGGCCGGATTGTCGGGCGTGCCCAGCCCGCAGCCGAGATCGGGCCGGCCTGAGACCGACACCCGCTTGACGGCCTCGATGTAGTCGCGCTTGTGGATCATGGACAGCTCGTCGTCGCTTGCCGGGCCGCAGCCGGCCATCTCGACCTTGTCCAGGACGCCGAGCTCGCGGGCGAGCGCCATGGTGAGCTCCACCCGCACGGGGGCCAGCGGATGACTGGGGCCGAAATTGTAGGAGATGAGAGCGTCGTCCCAGATCACCCGTGCCGACCGGCTCATGCGCAACCCCTCTGTGCTCCCTGGCCTTGCGCCGACGTTACCGCAGCGCAGACACCTCGTTGTAGCCCGGGTGCTTTAGGGTCGTAACGTGCGCGTGGCACGAACCTTCATGAAGATCGTTCGCTGGTTCCGCCGCCCCCGGGTCTTCGACACGACGCTCGTGATCGTGCTCTCCCTCCCGACGGTCGCGGCCGCCATCGCCATGGTCGTCCAGGGGATGGCCGTCCAGGGGGAGGTCCCGTCGCCGCCCCTGATCGTGGCGCTCTACCAGTTGAGCGTCCTGCCCCTGCTCGTGCGGCGCCGGCGGCCCCTCGTGACCGCCGCTCTGGTGACCGTGCTCGACTGCGTGGGCATCGTGGCGCAGTCCGTCCTGTTCGTCACGGCACCCTCGGCCATCGCGTTCTACAGCGTGGGCCGCTACACCACCGGCCGGCCGACCGCGATCGTCTCAGTGGCCGGTTTCGCCGCCTACGCGACGACCATGGAGCTGTTCTGGCGGGCGCAGGGCGGCTGGCTGGCGGCGCTGATCGGGGTGGGCGTCCCGGTCGGTGTCGGGCAGTTGGTCCGGCTCAGGGCCGAGCTGAACGAGCGCAGCAGGCGGGAGGCCACCGAGGCCGCCGTACGCGCGGAGCGGCGGCGCATCGCCAGGGAGCTGCACGACGTGGTCGCCCACCACATCACGGTGATCAACGCCCTGGTCGGCGGCGCGCGGGCCACGCTCCCGCCCGAGCAGGAGGTCACCAGGAACGCGCTGGAGAGCGCGGAGCAGACCGCCCGTCAGGCGATGTCGGAGATGCGCCGCCTGCTGGACGTGCTCAGGGCCGACGGCGGGGACGGCCCCGGCGCCGCGACGGGCGTGGGCGCGGCGCGACTGCCCGTGCTGATCAAGGAGGCGAAGTCGGCGGGCCTGCCGGCCAGCCTGACGGTGGCGGGCGAGCCCGTCGAGCTGCCCGCGACCGTGGACCACGCCGTCTACCGCATCGTGCAGGAGGCGCTGACCAACACCCGCAAGCACGCGGTCAGCGCCAGGGCCAGCGTGCGCTTGGCGTACGAGCCGGGCGCGGTGGAGGTCGAGGTGGTCGACGACGGTCTGGCGAAGCAGGACGGCGCGCCGGGGTTCGGACTCGGCGGCATGGCCGAGCGCGTGGCATTATGCGGCGGCCAGTTGTCCACGGGCCCGCGTCCAGAAGGCGGTTTCCGGGTGCACGCCCGCATCCCACTGGAGGGAGCATGATCAGGATCCTGCTCGTCGACGACCACGAGCTGGTGCGCAAGGGGTTCAGACTCATGCTCGACGCCCAGTCCGACCTGAGCGTGGTCGGCGAGGCCGCCGACGGCGCGGAGGCGGTGGACCTGAGCAGGCGGCTCACCCCCGATGTGGTGCTGATGGACCTCCACATGCCGAATCTGGACGGCGTGCGCGCGACCGAGCTGATCACCGCGGAGCTGCCCGAGGTGCGGGTGCTCGCGCTGAGCACGTTCGACCTGGACGAGAACGTGGTCGCGGCGCTCCGGGCGGGCGCCGACGGGTTCCTGCCCAAGGACGTCTCCCCCGAGGAGCTGATCGAGGGCGTGCGCGTGGTGCACCGCGGCGAGTCGGCCGTCGCGCCGCGCCTGCTGACCCGGCTGATCGGCACCTTCGTCCGCGCCTCCCGGCCGCGGGCGCTGCCCGCCCGGCTGGCCGGGCTGACCGACAGGGAGCGGGAGATCCTCGTCCTGATCGCCCGCGGCCGGTCGAACCAGGAGATCGCCGCCGACCTGTCCGTCTCCCCCTCGACCGTCAAGAACCACGTGACGAGCCTGTTCGCCAAGATCGGTGTCAGGGACCGGGCGCAGGCCGTGATCGTCGCCTACGAGGCGGCGTTGATCCACCCTGGAGAGTAGGACCAGGGTCCTAGAGACCCCCGCCGAGAACGGTCCCCAGGCAGGACGAAACCGGCCGCCCGCGACGGCACCCTGGGATCATGACCGCGATTCGAGCAACGAACCTGAGCAAGCGCTACGGCGGCACCGTCGCGGTGGCGGACCTGTCGTTCGACGTCGAGCCCGGTCAGGTGACCGGCTTCCTCGGGCCCAACGGGGCAGGCAAGTCCACGACCATGCGGATGATCCTGGGCCTCGACCGGCCTTCCGGCGGCTCCGTGCTCGTGGACGGGCGGCCTTACCACGAGCTGCGGCACCCGTTACACAAAGTGGGGGCCCTGCTGGACGCCAAGGCGGTGCACGGCGGGCGCAGCGCCCGCAACCACCTGCTGGCCATCGCGCAGAGCAACGGCATCCCGGCGAGCCGGGTGAGCGAGGTGCTGGAGACGGTGGGACTGGCGGAGGTGGCCAAGCGGCGGGTCGGCGGGTTCTCGCTGGGCATGTCGCAGCGGCTGGGCATCGCCGCGGCGCTGCTCGGCGACCCGGAGATCCTGCTCTTCGACGAGCCCGTCAACGGGCTCGACCCGGACGGCATCCTGTGGATCCGCACGTTCATGCGCAAGCTGGCGGCAGAGGGGCGGACGGTGTTCGTCTCCAGCCACCTCATGAGCGAGATGGCGCAGACCGCCGACCACCTGATCGTGATCGGTAAGGGCGCGCTCATCGCCGACACGAGCGTGGAGGAGTTCATCGGGCGCAGCTCGCAGGGCTACGTACGGGTGCGCTCGCCTCGGCTCGCCGAGGTGGCCGAGCTGATCAAGGTGGGTGAGCTGCATCCCGACCACCTGCGGGTGACCGCGATGACCACGCTCGAGATCGGCACGCTCACGACGCGGGCCGGCATCCCGCTGGAGGAGCTGACGTCTGTGCAGCCCTCACTCGAAGCGGCCTACATGGAGCTCACCAAGGACAGCCTGGAGTTCACGTCATGATCGACATTCTCAGGTCCGAATGGACCAAGATCCGCTCCGTACGCTCGACGGTGTGGACGCTGGCCGTCACTGTCGTGCTGATGGCGGGCCTGTCCGCGCTCGTCACCGCGGCTTCCAAGAACAACTCCGGCGGGCCGCCCTCCGGGGAGGACGCGATCATCATGAGCCTGCTCGGCATCATGTTCGCGCAGCTGTCCATGGCCACGCTGGGCGTGCTGGTGATCTCTAGCGAATACCGCACGGGCGGCATCCGCACCTCGCTGATGGCCGTGCCCAGGCGCATGATGCTGCTGACCGGCAAGATCGTGGTCTTCACCGCGACGTCGCTGATCGTCTCCGCGGTGGCGTCGGCCTCCGCGATCGCCATCGGACTGGCCATCATTCAGCCGCCGACGGTCGGGATGGGCGACGTGGCGCAGGCCGTGCTTGGGGCCACCCTCTACCTCACCGCGTGCGGCGTGTTCGGACTCGGCCTCGGCACGCTCATCAGGCACACGCCGGGTGCGCTCGTGTCGGCCATCGCGCTGATGCTGGTGCTGCCCACGGTGGCGAATCAGCTGCCCGGGCAGTGGGGCAAGACCGTGGCCGAATACTTCACGACCAACGCCGGCATGCTGATCGTGACCGATCAGGGCCAGGGCTCGCTGGGCCCGTGGAGTGGGTTCGGCGTGTACATGGTCTGGGTCGTCGTCGCCATGATCGCGGGCGCCATGCTGATGCAGCGCCGCGACGCGTAGGCCACCCCGACGCGACGGCTCTCGCCCGCTGACCAGGTGCAGCAGCCGGCTCACTCGGCGCGAAGGGCGATGACCGGGTCCAGCCTGCCCGCCCTCCGCGCCGGCGCCACGCCGAAGAACACGCCGACTGCCGCCGACACGCCGAAGGCCAGTGCGATCGACCACCATGTGATCGACGCCGGCACCTCCGTGAACGCGGCGATGGCCAGCGAGCCGCCGACCCCGAGCAGGATCCCGATGAGCCCACCGATCGTGGTCAGCAGCACCGCCTCGATAAGAAACTGGGCCAGGATGTCGCGCTGCCTGGCCCCCAGCGCCTTGCGCAGCCCGATCTCGCGGGTGCGCTCGCGCACGCTGACGAGCATGATGTTCGACACGCCGACCCCGCCGACCAGCAGCGAGATGCCCGCGATGGCGGCCAGCACGCCGGTGAGCATGCCGAGCACGCTGCCGATCGTGCCGAGCAACGCGGTCTGCGTGACTGCGGAAAACTGCTCGCCCGGATAACGGGACCGCAGCGCGGCCGTCACCTTGTCCGACAGCGCGTCGATCTCGTCCGGCCCGGAGGCGCCGACGGCCATCCCGTTGATCCGCTCGAGCCCGAACAACCGCTGCGCCGTGGTCACCGGGATGTGGATCTCCTGGTCGCGGGAGAGCCCGAACGTCTGCCCGACCTCGGCGTACACCCCCACCACCCGGAACCTGGCCCCGGAGATCGTCACCTGCCGGCCGATCGGGTCGAGGTCGCCGAACATGCGGTCGGCCACCTCCGAGCCGAGGACGGCCACCCTGCGGCGGGTGTCGACGTCGGTCTCGCTCAGCGGGCGGCCCTTCTCGACCGGCCGATCGAAGATGTTGACGAGATTCTGGTCGGTGCCGACCACCGTGACGAACGCCTCCGTCCGGCCGACGCGCACGGTCTCGCCCGACTGCAGCGAGACGGTCACCTTCGACGGGTCGCCGACCACGCGCCGCACGTACGCCACGTCGGCCAGGTTGAGCTTGCTCTGCGTCGGCGCCGCGCCCAGGCTGATGCGCCCGGGGACCACCAGGATGATGTTGGTGCCGAGGCCCGAGATCTGCTTCTCGATCTCGTCCTTGGCGCCGGTGCCGATGGCCACGAGGATCACCACGGCGAGCACGCCGATGACGACGCCGAGCATGGTCAGCACGCTACGCAGCCGGTTGACCCGCAGCGCCTCCAGCGCCATCGCCAGCGCTTCACCCGTCCTCACGCGGTGTCCTTCTCGATCAGCCCATCCCGTACGTGGATCTGCCGCCGGGCGTGGGCGGCGACCTCCGGCTCGTGCGTGACCAGCACCACGGCCACGCCCCGGTCGCTGTTGAGCCGGTCGAGTATGCCCATCACCTCCGCGCCGTTGGCGGTGTCGAGGTTGCCGGTGGGCTCGTCGGCCAGCAGCACCTTGGGCTCCCCGACCAGCGCCCTGGCGATGGCGACGCGTTGCTGCTCGCCTCCGGACATCTGGGACGGCCGATGCCCCATGCGGTGCCCGAGCCCGACGGACTCCAGCGCCGCCTTGGCCCTGGCCCGCCGCTCGGACCTGCCGACGCCCCGATAGACCAGCGGCAGGGCCACGTTGTCCAGCGCGGTGGTCCGGCCCAGCAGGTGGAAGGACTGGAAGACGAAGCCGATCGTCTTGTTCCGCAGGTCCGCCAGGGCAGTGTCCGACAAACCCGACATCTCCACCCCGTTGATCCTGAGCGTCCCCGAGGTGGGCCGGTCCAGACAACCGAGCAGGTGCATGAGCGTGGACTTGCCGGATCCCGACGGGCCCAGGATCGCGGCGAACTCGCCCTGCCCGATCGTCAGCGAGACACCGCGGAGCGCCTCCACGGCCACGCCGTCGAGCTGGTATCGCCGGGTGAGGTCCACCGCCTCCATGGCCGGCGTCATGGCAGGCGCTGCCCTTGCCGTACGGAGTCCGCCCCTCTGACCACGATCCGGTCGCCCACGGTCAGCCCGCTCAGCACCTCGACCACCGCGTCGCCCTGCGCGCCGAGCTTGACGACGCGCCGCTCGGCGACACCGTTCCTGATGACCCAGACCACGCTCTCACGCCCGCTGGAGACGATGGCGGAGGCCGGGGCCGAGACCGCGGACGGCGACTCGCGCACGGTCAGCCGGGTGACGGCGCTCATCCCCGGTTTGGGGGTGGGCGCCTGCGAGCCGTCGTCGAACGTGCCGGCGCCGAGCGTGAGCCGTACCGGATAGCTGACGCCGCCCGTGGTGCCCTCCTTAGGGGTGACCCCGATGCCGGTGACCACGGCGGTGTACGTGGCCCCGGGAACGGCGTCCAGCTCGACCGCGGCCTTCACGCCCTTCTTGACCAGCAACACGTCGGTCTCGTCGACATCGGCGTCCAGCAGGAGCGTGGAGACGTCGGTGACGGTGGCGATCGTGTCGCCCGCCGAAACGGGCACCCCCGTCGCCACCGGCGTTCCGCCCGAGGAGCCCCCCGAGGGCATGGACGGCAGCTGCTGCCCGCCTCCGCCGGGGATCTGGCTGAGCAGGCTCTCGACGCCGCCCCCTCCACCGCCGCCCGACACTCGGCCCAGCGTGACGATCCCGCCGAACGGCGCCTTGATCGTGAGCGACTTGACCGTGCTCTCCGCCGCCTTGACCGCGGCCTTGGCCTGGGACGTCGAGGCCGCCTGGAGCGAGGCCATGGAGCTCGACAGGCCGCTGGTCACGCCGGACAGGATGCCGTTGATCGAGCGGTTGAGCTGGACGGTGATCGTGGCCAGGGCCTTGGTCTGCGCCTTGTGCTGGTCCTGGGCCAGGTCGATGGCCTGGAGCAGTTGCTTGCGCGCCCTGGCGTCCTCGACCTTCTTCGCCTCCTTGCGGGCCTTGGCGAAGTGCGCGGCGACCTTGCGGTCGAACGCCCTGGTGTCGAGCGACGGCAGGCGCACGCTCGGCATGGCGACGCCTGCCGGGGCGGCCATCTTGGAGGCCTGGCGGGCCTGTTCGAGCTGGCTCTGGGCCTGAGGCGAGCGGATCTTGGCCAGGATGTCGCCCTTGCGGACGCGGTCGCCCTCGCGGACGTAGAGCTTGGCGATCGTGCCCTGGGCCGGAGAGCGCAGCGTGGCCGAGGCCCGCGCGCCCACCGTGGCGGGAGCCTCGACGACCTCGGTGACCGGGGCCCGCCGGACGTCCCCGACCTGGACGTTCGACGGCTCCTCGGACGTGCAGCCGGTCAGTGTTAAGAGGACGAGCAGCGGCGCGACGCCGCGACGTAACGTCACCCGAGACATCGTATGAGCCGGTGCCGCCGGGCCGCCGACCGGCTCTCAGCGAGCTCTCAGGCTCTCAGCCCTTTCAGCCGGAGCCGAGCTGGCGGCCGCGGTCGCGGGCGGCCTCGATGGCGGCCAGGAAGGCCGCACGCACGCTGTGCCGCTCCAGCTCGGCGATCGCGGCGATCGTCGTGCCGCCCGGCGAGGTGACGGCCTCGCGCAGGATGACCGGGTGCTCGCCCGAGTCGCGCAACATCACGGCCGCGCCGACGATGGACTGGGTGACCATGTCGAGCGCGGCGGCCCGCGGCATGCCGAGCAGGATGCCCGCGTCCACCATGGCCTCCACCAGGTAGAAGAAGTAGGCGGGGCCGCTGCCGGACAGCGCCGTGGCGGCGTCCTGCTGGGACTCCGGGATGCGCAGCACCTTGCCGACGGGCTTGAGCAGGTTTTCCGTCAGCTTCAGGTGCTCCTCCCCCGCGTGCGCGCCCGCCGAGATCACACTCATCGCCTCGTCGAACCTGATGGGCGTGTTGGACATCACCCGCACCACGGGCACGTCGACGCCCAGCCGCTGCTCGACGAAGGACGTCGTGATGCCGGCCGCCGCGCTGATCACCAGGCGGTCCGCAGGGACGTAGGGCGCTATCTCGGCCAGGAGCGTGGCCATGTCCTGCGGCTTGACCGCCAGGATCAGCGTGTCGGCCGCCTTGGCAGCCTCGGAGTTGGAGACGGTGCGCACGCCATAGGTCTCGCGCAGCGCCTGCGCCCGCTCGGCCCGGCGGGAGGTCGCCATGATGTCGCCCGGCTTGAAGCCCGCGCGCAGCAGGCCAGACAGCAGGGCCTCGCCCATCTTGCCCGTGCCCAGAATCGCAATCACGCTGGCAGCCTACTAACACCCCTCCGGTGTTCGGTTGCGGCCGTGGCCTATCCGCGGGAGAGCAGCGACCTGAGAAAGAAGGTCAGGTTGCGGGGGCGCTCGGCGAGGCGGCGCATGAGGTAGGCGTACCAGTCGGAGCCGTACGGGACGTAGACGCGCATCTGGGCGCCGAGGCCGGCCAGACGGGCCTGCTCGTCGGGGCGGACCCCGTACAACATCTGGTATTCGAAGCCCGTCGCGTCGCGCCCGGAGAGCACCGCCAGCGTGGAGGCGATGCGCACCAGCCTGGGGTCGTGCGTGGCGACCATGGGGTAGCCGGTGCCGGCCATGAGGATCTTCAGGCAGCGGACGAACGAGCGGTCGATGTCGGCGGGCCGGGTGTAGGCGCCGGGAGCGGTGTAGGCGCCCTTGCACAGGCGCACCCGGGCGCCGCCCAGCTTCTCGCAGCGTTCCAGCGCCTCCGGCAGGTAGGCCTGCACCACCACGCCCACGTCCGGATGGTCCCTGCGCAGCGCGGTGTGCACGGAGTGCAGTCCCGGGATCGTGTCGTGCTCCTCGGCGTCGAGCGTCACCGTGACCTTCCTGGCCGCGGCGGCCCGGCAGATGGCGGCGGCGTGGTCGAGCGCGAGCTGCTCTGACAGCCGCAGCCCGAGCGCGGTGAGCTTGACCGACACGTCGGCGCCCGCGGGCAGCAGGTCGAGCAGCGACAGGTATTCGCGCACGGTGTCGCCGGCCTGCGCGGGATCCGTCACCTCCTCGCCGAGGTGATCGACCGTGACGAGCAGCCCACTGCGGGTCAGCTCGTCGATCACGGGGCCGACGTCGTCGGCGACATAGCGCCTGACGACGTCCCTGGTCAGCGGGGAGGTGGAGATGACGCGCTCGGCGCGTTCGCTCTTGGAGACGGCGAGCAGAGCCTGACGGAGCACGGGAACCACACTAACTCCGGTATGACGCTGAACCGGGAACGAGCCTTGTCCGTCGTATGAGTATGCGCACAATGACGAAAGCGACTCTTCTGGCCGGGTCCCTGGTGCTCGCGACGAGTTGTGCCACGGCGCCGCCCCCTAATCAGGCCGCGTCCTCCACGCCCGACGCCCCGGTCGCCGTGAGCCCGGTCACCACCGCCCCCACGAAGGGACCGGAGCCGGTCAAGCCGACGGGCAACGCCATCAACGTCCACAAGGTCCGCTGGACCAAGGCCACGCCGGTCGCCAAGGGCAAGAAGATCCAGCTCATCTGGTCGTCCGGCGTCGCGCCGTGCACCGTGCTGCACAAGGTCAAGGTCAAGGAGACGAAGAAGAGGGTCACGATCACCCTGTACGAGGGCACCGCGCCCAAGGCCAGGAACGTGTCCTGCATCATGATCGCGGTGGAGAAGACCACGACCGTGACGCTGAAGAAGGCGCTCGGCAAGCGCAAGATCGTGGACGGCTCCAAAATGTGACATGTCCACATACGTACAACCCCGGTGACGACTGATCGCGGACGACCCGTGCCCCTCTCCGCCGGCAGGCCTCGACGGCGCCCTGAGGCTGAGAGCCGTCATCAATGCGGACCCCCGGCGCACACCCACCGCCGGGGGTCCGCTTTGTCGTGCAGAATCTGGAATACAGCGACGCTCATAAGGGTTGAGTCGAGTAGGCTCAAGTCGTTTGACAAAGACGACAGGCATCCGTAACTTGAGTCCGACCGACTCAACTTTGACTACAAGGACGTACTCATGGCACGTGCGGTAGGTATCGACCTTGGGACGACCAACTCCGTCGTCTCGATCCTCGAGGGCGGTGAGCCCACCGTCATCGCCAACGCGCAGGGCTCGCGGACCACGCCGTCCGTGGTCGCCTTCGCGAAGAACGGCGAGGTCCTGGTCGGTGAGGTCGCCAAGCGGCAGGCCGTCACCAATGTGGACCGGACGATCCGCTCGGTCAAGCGGGAGATGGGCACCAACTGGTCCAAGGAGATCGACGGCAAGAAGTTCTCCCCGCAGCAGATCAGCGCCTTCGTGCTGCAGAAGCTGAAGCAGGACGCGGAGGCCTACCTCGGTGAGAAGATCACCGACGCGGTGGTCACCGTCCCGGCCTACTTCAACGACGCCCAGCGCCAGGCCACCAAGGAGGCCGGCACGGTCGCGGGCCTCAACGTGCTCCGCATCATCAACGAGCCCACCGCGGCGGCCCTCGCCTACGGGCTCGACAAGGAGCAGGACCAGACCATCCTGGTCTTCGACCTCGGTGGCGGCACCTTCGACGTGTCGCTGCTCGACGTCGGCCAGGAGGACGGCCACGGCTTCGTCGAGGTCAAGGCCACCTCCGGTGACAACCACCTCGGTGGTGACGACTGGGACCAGCGCGTCGTGGACGAGCTCGTCAAGCGTTTCCAGAACGCGCACGGCGTCGACCTGGCCAAGGACAAGATGGCGCTCCAGCGCCTGCGCGAGGCCGCCGAGAAGGCGAAGATCGAGCTGTCCAGCCAGTCCGAGACCAACATCAACCTGCCCTACATCACGGCGTCGTCCGAGGGCCCGCTGCACCTGGACGAAAAGCTCACGCGCAGCGAGTTCCAGCGGCTGACGGCCGACCTGCTCGAGCGGACCAAGGGCCCGTTCCACCAGGTCATCAAGGACGCCGGCATCAAGGTCGCCGACATCGCGCACGTGGTGCTCGTCGGCGGCTCGACCCGCATGCCCGCCGTGACCGAGCTGGTCAAGGAGCTGACCGGCGGCAAGGAGCCCAACAAGGGCGTCAACCCGGACGAGGTCGTCGCCATCGGCGCCGCCCTGCAGGCCGGTGTGCTCAAGGGTGAGGTCAAGGACGTCCTGCTGCTCGACGTGACCCCGCTGTCGCTGGGCATCGAGACCAAGGGCGGGATCTTCACCAAGATCATCGAGCGCAACACGACGATCCCGACGAAGCGCTCCGAGGTCTTCACCACGGCCGAGGACAACCAGCCGTCGGTGCAGATCCAGGTCTTCCAGGGCGAGCGCGAGATCGCCGCGTACAACAAGAAGCTCGCCACGTTCGAGCTGACCGGCATCGCGCCGGCGCCGCGCGGCATCCCGCAGATCGAGGTCACCTTCGACATCGACGCCAACGGCATCGTCAACGTCGGCGCCAAGGACCTGGGCACGGGCAAGGAGCAGTCGATGACGATCACCGGCGGCTCCGCGCTGCCGAAGGACGACATCGAGCGCATGATGCGCGAGGCGGAGTCGTACGCCGAGGAGGACAAGAAGCGCCGCGAGGAGGCCGAGGTCCGCAACAACGCGGACGGTCTGGCCTACCAGACGGAGAAGTTCCTCCGCGAGAACGACGACAAGGTCCCCGGCGACATCAAGACCGAGGTCAACGACGCCCTGGCCGAGCTGAAGAAGGCCCTGGAGGGCACGGACACCGACGTCATCCGCACCTCGGCCGAGAAGCTCGCCACCGTGAGCCAGAAGATGGGTTCGGCGATCTACGCCGCGAGCCAGGGCCAGCAGGCCGGTGGCGAGGGCGCCCCGCAGGACGCCTCCGCCGGTGATGGCCAGAAGGCCGACGAGGACGTGGTCGAGGCCGAGATCGTCGACGACGAGCCGAAGAAGGACAAGTGATGCCGGCGCGTGAAAACGGGCATGAGGAGCCAGTGATCCGCGACAAGCGCAAGATCGACCCGGAGACGGGACAGGTCAGGGAGACCGCCGCCGCCGCCGACCAGGCGACCGGGCAGCCGTTCGCCGAGGCGCCGGCTGCGGCCTCCCCCGACGGCGAGCTGGCCGCCCAGCTCGCCGAGCGGACCGCCGACCTGCAGCGACTTCAGGCCGAATACGTGAACTACCGCAGGCGGGTCGAGCGCGACCGGGCCGCGGTCAGGGAGCAGGCGGTCGCGGGTGCGCTGGTGGAGCTCCTGCCCGTGCTCGACGACATCGGCAGGGCCCGCGACCACGGTGAGCTCACCGGGGGCTTCGCGAAGGTGGCGGAGTCGCTGGAGGCGGCCCTCACCAAGCTGGGCCTCACCTCCTTCGGACAGAAGGGCGAGCCCTTCGACCCGACTGTCCACGAGGCGCTGATGCACAGCTACTCCCCGGACGTGACCGAGCCGACCGCGATCGAAGTGCTGCAGCCTGGATACCGCATGGGTGACAGGGTGCTCCGCCCGGCGCGCGTGGCCGTGGCCGAGCCCGAAGACGCGCCCGCGGCGCCCAATGGCGACGCACAATCCGAAGAAGACAACTGATCGAGGACGAAGGGCCCTAGATGAGCACCAAGGACTACTTGGAGAAGGACTACTACGCCGTCCTTGGTGTGCCCAAGACCGCCACCGCCGATGAGATCAAAAAGGCGTACCGCAAGCTCGCCAGGCAATACCACCCCGACAGCAACCAGGGCGACGCGACCAAAGAGGCCAAGTTCAAGGAGGTCTCGGAGGCTTACGACGTCCTATCCGACAGCAAGCGCCGCAAGGAATACGACGAGGCGCGCACGCTGTTCGGCTCCGGGCTGGGCGGCCAGCGGGCCGGCGGTGGCGGTTTCCCGTTCGACTTCGGTGACCTGTTCGGCGGGACCGCACAGCAGGGCCACGGCGGCGCGGGTGAGCGGCTCGGCGACCTGTTCGGCGGGCTGTTCAACCGCGGTGGCTCGACCCGCACCACCACGACGTCCAGGCCGCGCCGCGGCCAGGACGTCGAGTCCGAGGTCACGCTGACGTTCACCGAAGCGGTCGAGGGCACGACGGTGTCGCTCAGGCTGACCAGCTCGGCCGCGTGTGCCGCGTGCACCGGCACCGGCGCCAAGGCGGGCACGACCCCCAGGGTCTGTCCCACCTGTGAGGGCACCGGCGCGGCCAGCCGCAACCTGGGCAACTTCGCCTTCTCCGAGCCCTGCCGCGACTGCAAGGGCCGCGGCCTGATCGTGGACGACCCCTGCCCCGTGTGCGAGGGCAGTGGCCGCGCCAAGAGCACCCGCACCATCCAGGCCCGCATCCCCGCCGGCGTGGCCGACGGCCAGCGGGTCAAGCTCAAGGGCAAGGGCGCCCCGGGCGAGAACGGCGGCCCGGCCGGCGACCTCTACATCCAGACCAATGTGAAGCCGCACGCCGTGTTCGGCAGGTCGGGTGACAACCTGACCGTCACGGTGCCGGTGACGTTCACGGAGGCCGCGCTGGGCGCTGAGATCAAGGTGCCGATCCTCAAGGGCCTGCCGGTCACGCTGCGCATCCCCACGGGCACGCCCAACGGGCGTACGTTCCGGGTGCGTGGCAGGGGCGTGGCCCGCAAGGACGGCACGAAGGGCGACCTGCTCGCCACCGTCGAGGTGACCGTGCCGAAGACGCTCGACGACAAGTCGCGCGAGCTCCTGACCGAGTTCAACACCGCGACCGCGGGAGAGGACCCGCGCGCTGATCTCATTCAGCGAGCCAGAAGCGAGTAGCCGATGGACGCCAATTACTTCGACCTGTCAGACGACACACCCGTCTACGTGATCTCGGTGGCCGCGCAGCTGTCCGGGCTCCACCCGCAGACCCTGCGGCAGTACGACCGGCTGGGGCTGGTCAGCCCCGGCCGGACCGCCGGGCGCGGCCGCCTCTACTCCACAAGAGACATCATCCAGCTCCGCGAGGTGCAGCGGCTCTCCCAGGAGGAGGGCATCAACCTCGCGGGCATCAAGCGGATCCTCGAGCTCGAGAACGAATCGCTGCGGCTTCGTGAGGAGGTTCACCGCCTGCGTGCCGAGATGCGGATGGTCAGGGCGTTGATCCGCTATGAGCTGCCACCGGGGGCTTAGAAGGAATGGAATACAAGCTCACCCAGAAGAGCCAGGAAGCGCTCTCGGGGGCCATGCGGCGTGCCGCCGCTGAGGGCAACCCGGAGATCGCCCCGGCTCACCTGCTGACCACGCTGCTGTCGCAGACGGGCGGCACCGCCGTTCCGCTGCTCGAGGCCGTGGGCGCCGACTGGCGCACGCTGCGGGCGCGAGCCGAGGAGCTGCTCGCGGCGCTGCCGAAGGCGCAGGGCGCGACGGTCGGGGCGCCATCGAGCTCACGCCAGCTGCTCACCGTGATGAACACCGCGGCCCAGCACGCCAACCGCCTCGAGGACCTCTACGTCTCCACCGAGCACCTGCTCGTGGGCCTCGCCGCCGACGGCGGCCAGGCGGCCGAGCTGCTCAGGTCGCAGGGCGCGACGCCGCAGGCGCTGCTCGACGCGTTCGAGAAAGTACGCGGCCACGCCCGCGTCACCAGCGAAACCCCTGAAGACACCTACCAGGCACTGGAGAAGTACGGCGTCGACCTGACCGAGCGCGCCCGCGCCGGCAAGCTCGACCCGGTCATCGGCCGCGACAGCGAGATCCGCCGCGTGGTCCAGGTGCTCAGCCGGCGCACCAAGAACAACCCCGTGCTGATCGGCGAGCCCGGCGTCGGCAAGACCGCCGTCGTCGAGGGCCTGGCGCAGCGCATCGTGGCCGGCGACGTGCCCGAATCGCTGCGCAACAAGCGGCTCATCTCGCTCGACCTGGGCGCGATGGTGGCCGGCGCGAAATACCGCGGCGAGTTCGAGGAGCGGCTCAAGGCCGTGCTCTCCGAGATCAAGGAGAGCAACGGGCAGATCGTGACGTTCATCGACGAGCTGCACACCGTGGTCGGCGCGGGCGCCGCCGAGGGCGCCATGGACGCGGGCAACATGCTCAAGCCCATGCTGGCCCGGGGTGAGCTGCGCATGATCGGCGCGACCACGCTCGACGAATACCGCGAGCGCATCGAGAAGGACCCTGCGCTGGAGCGCCGCTTCCAGCAGGTCTACGTGGGCGAGCCCACGGTCGAGGACACGATCGCGATCCTGCGCGGGCTCAAGGGCCGCTACGAGGCCCACCACCAGGTGCAGATCGCCGACAGCGCGCTGGTGGCCGCCGCCGCGCTGTCCGACCGCTACATCACCAGCCGTTTCCTCCCCGACAAGGCCATCGACCTGGTCGACGAGGCCGCCTCGCGGCTGCGCATGGAGATCGACTCCCGTCCCGTGGAGATCGACCAGCTCCAGCGCAACGTCGACCGCATGAAGATGGAGGAGCTGGCCCTGTCCAAGGAGACCGACGAGGCCTCGGTGCAGCGCCTCGAGCGGCTCCGCAAGGAGCTGGCCGACCGCCAGGAGGAGCTCAACGCCCTCGTCGGCCGCTGGGAGCAGGAGAAGGCCGGGCTCAACAAGGTCGGCGAGCTGAAGAAGCAGCTCGACGAGGCCCGCGGCGCCGCCGAGCGGGCGCAGCGCGACGGCGACTTCGAGGCCGCCTCGCGGCTGATGTACGCCGAGGTGCCGCGGCTGGAGCAGGCGCTGCAGGCCGCCTCCGAGGCCGCGCCGCCGGACAACGCCATGGTCAAGGAGGAGGTCGGCGCCGACGACATCGCCGAGGTGATCTCGTCGTGGACCGGCATCCCCGCGGGGCGCCTGCTGGAGGCTGAGACGGCCAAGCTGCTGCGGATGGAGGATGAGCTGGGCAGGCGGCTCATCGGCCAGCAGCAGGCCGTACAGGCCGTCTCCGACGCCGTACGCCGCAGCCGGGCCGGCATCGCCGACCCCGACCGCCCGACGGGCTCGTTCCTCTTCCTCGGCCCGACCGGTGTGGGCAAGACGGAGCTGGCCAAGGCGCTGGCGGAGTTCCTGTTCGACGACGAGCGGGCCATGACCCGCATCGACATGAGCGAATACTCCGAGAAGCACAGCGTGGCCAGGCTCGTCGGCGCGCCGCCCGGTTACGTCGGCTATGAGGAGGGCGGTCAGCTGACCGAGGCCGTGCGGCGGCGCCCGTACACCGTCGTGCTGCTCGATGAGGTGGAGAAGGCCCACCCCGAGGTCTTCGACATCCTCCTCCAGGTGCTCGACGACGGGCGGCTGACCGACGGACAGGGCCGCACGGTCGACTTCCGCAACACGATCCTGATCCTCACCTCCAACATCGGCTCGCAGTTCCTCATCGACCCCAAACTGGAGAACGGCGCCAAGCGGGACGCCGTCATGGGGGCGGTGCGCACGTCCTTCAAGCCGGAGTTCCTCAACCGTCTCGACGACGTCATCCTGTTCGACGCGCTGGGCACGGAGGAGCTGGCGCAGATCGTCGACCTGCAGGTCGAGCGCCTGGCGCGGCGCCTGTCCGACCGCAGGCTGACGCTTGACGTCACGCCGGCGGCGCGCGAGTGGCTGGCCATGACCGGCTACGACCCGCTGTACGGCGCCCGCCCGCTGCGCCGCCTGGTCCAGTCCGCCATCGGCGACAAACTGGCCAAGTCCGTGCTGTCGGGTGAGGTCGTGGACGGCGACAAGGTCATCGTCGATCTCGGCGACGACGAGTTGCTCATCCAGCGAGCCGCCTGACCCCTGAGGGAGCCCGGAGATCCACCCGCGATCTCCGGGCTTCTGCGTGTCATGGCGCGGTCATCGGGGCCGCACCTTGGTAAGGCTCGGCTCAGTCTTCGGACAAGCCCCACTCGGGCCGCCTCCGCGGTGACTACGTTCGGCGTTCGTCAGATCACCGAAATCGATCAGGGGGCGTGCGGTGCCATCCCGGATGATCCGAAACATCGTCGCGGCGGCAGCCATTGTCGCGGGTGTCACCTGGCCCGTCGTGGGAGCCACGCAGGCGAAGACGTGTGGGAACACAGGGCCCGCCATGACGGCGTCCGACCGAAACTGTAGTGAGGGCCTGGCCGGTCCGGCGGCCGGGAACCCGGCGCCCGGCCTGGGCGACCTCGGCGGGAGCATGGCGACCTGGGCCATGCCCTCGCCGGCCGGCTCGCCCGGACTCTCTCCTGTGAGGACACGTCCGGCCGGGATGAAGGACCTGTCTACGGCAGCTCACATGCCCGCGCTGCCGCTCCTTCCCCTCGCCGGCCCGGCCGAGGGCATCAACCCAAGGTGAGTCTGCGGCCTCCCAGCCCCCTCGTCCGGGCGCGGACCGTGCCTGCCGCGCCCGGCGCCCCCTAGCCGAAGGGGCCGCGTCCATCCAGCGTCGCGGCCCCTTCGGCCCCCCTGCACCCCGGCCAGACGGCGGCCCGCCCCCTCGGGCGCCTCACAGGCCCGGGTCGGGGGACTCGCCCTCGTGGGCGGCACTCACCTTCAACGCACCGAGCGCCCCGCAGCAGATCCCCATGAGAGGGCGGGCGCCCAAAGGCGGACTGGTCTCCCGGCGCCTGCCAGCCCGACGGGCTGTGTGCCGGGGCCTGTGTGCCAGCCCAACGGCCCGTGTGCCAGCCCAACGGCCCGTGTGCCAGCCCAACGGCCCGTGTGCCAGCCCAACGCCCTGTCACCCCGGCGGGGCGCGCCGCGCGCGACCGGGACCGCCGCGCAAGGCGAACGTGCCGATGGGGTGCCCAACGCCGACGAGGGCCCGATTCGTAGACACGACGCGCGCGCCGCCGATGGGCTGGAGCGGGACGTCACACCAGTCCCATACGGCGCAAGTGCCCCTTCGAGGTGCATGCTGACATGGACAGGCGTGCGCGCACACGCCGGCTGCCGGGCGGCCGGGCCGCGGCGTCAGTGGACGAGTGCGTCCAGTTCGTCCTCGGGCAGTCCCAGATCGACCCTGATCCGGTAGCGCGTACGCAACGCCGCCACATGCTCAGGATCGCTCTCGTCGGACCCCAGCGCGGCCTGGGTGGCCCACTCGAGCCCGCCCTGCAGATCCCCGTACGCCACCAGCGTCTCGGCGATCGTGTGTGCGGTTGCCGTGGAAACGCCGCCCTCGGCGCGTATCCTCTCGATGACCTCCCTTGCCTCATCGGCCCTGTCGAGCTCGAAGAGCGTGTCGGCGATTCCGGCACGCGGGTCGAAACCCGCATCGCCACCATCCTCGACCGCGCGCTGGAAACACTCCATCGCGCGCACGGGCTGGCCCGCCGCTCGCCACTCCTCGGCGGCAAGGACAAGGATGGACGCCCTGGAGACGTCGCCGGAGGAGTAGTCGAGCGCGACGTCGTAAAGCCGACTGGCCAGGGAACTGTGGTCGTCGGCCAGCAGGGCCTGCTCAAGCAGACGATCAAGGTGCTCACGGGTCACATGCGCCACACCGCGAGACTACCGAGCCACCCGCGGCTTTGCCCGGTCAATGCACATCGCCGGTCCGTGTGAAATTCGGTAACGTCTCGTCAAACCATGCTTACAGTGCGCGTGTATATGCAGGTAGCAGGGCATATATCGGTTGCTTTGCGCCTTGCGAGCGGAAGGGGCTGTGATGGGCATGTCCAAGCAGATGACCTTCGCGCTGGCCTGTACGGTCGTACTGTCGGCTCTCATTCCGGGCGTGGCCGGCTACCTGTCGGCCCGGCTGGAGGCCATCGAGGCCGCGGAACGTAACCTGCGGGCCCTGGAGGCCAGGCTGGATCTCCGTGAGGCCCGGGACGCGCGCCCGGTGGCGTTCCCCGGGCCGTGCGTGCGCACGCCTCCCACGCCCCGGTTCCAGGAGGTTCCCGCGACCGCGCTCCGTCATCACGCGCATTGGTCCGGTGAGGTGCCGGACTGGCTGCCCGGGCTGCTGAAGGAGGTCGCGGACGCCATTTCCGCGGCGAGGCCCTATGACGGTGGCGACCAGGAATTGAGCTGACGCGACAGGAAGCCGCGGATCAACTGCTTGGCGGCATCGATGATCTCGGGAGCGCCGTCGGGATCGCGGCGGAAGGCCAGCTTCAGCACGGCGTCCCCGGCCTCGACGGCCACCAGCACGGCCAGGTCCAGCTCCGGGCTGTCGGCCAGCCCGAACTCCTTCAGGAACAGCCCGCGCAGCCGTCCCGCGATCACCGTGTTGTTGTCGGAGTCGGAGTCGAGCATGTTGAGGTCGACGGCGTCACCGAAGTGCAGGCTCTTGAAGCCGGCGACGGTCCTGTGCATGTCGACGTATTCGTCGATGATCGCGTCGACCGCCTCCCACCAGCCGCGATGGTCCTCCTCCAGGAACCGGCGGTCCACCCTGCGGACGAACTCCTCGACGTTGCGCCGGGTGACCTCTTGGGTGATGGCCCGCTTGTCGGGAAAGAACTGGTAGACCGATCCGATCGCCACGTCCGCCCGCTCGGCTATGCGGGTGGTGGACAGGGCCTCGTATCCGGTCTCGTCGAGCAGCTCGGCACAGGCGTCGAGCATGCGCTCGACCCGCCGCGCGCTGCGGCGCTGTGCGGGCTGCCGCCTCAGAGTTTGGGGCTGGGCACAATCGTCATCCATCTGCGGCGAAGACACGGATTCATCTTCTCCCCTACGGGCGATCGTTACCTGCAAATTTATGGATTTCTTGCGGCTCAACCGAGCCGCGCAAGCCGACGCATCATCCGCGGCGAAATCCTGGACAGCACGTAGCCTATTTTGCCTTCCAGATTGACCGGCACGACCGCCTGATTCCGGTGTACGGCCCGCAGAATGTGGGCGGCCACCCGCTCGGGCGGGTACCGGCGCCGCGCCAGCCCGCGTACGGCCTCCTCGCGCAGGTCCCGCCCCACGTACGTGGCATGCTGCGCCAGCGGCGTGGACACGAAGCCGGGGCAGATGGCGCTGACGCCGATCCCATGCCCGGAGAGTTCGGCTCTCAGGCAGTCGCTGAGCATCTTCACGGCCGCCTTCGAGACCGAGTACGCGGGCAACATCCTGGACGGCGCGAACGCGGCCAAGGAGGCGACGTTGACGATGTGCCCGCCCTGGCCGCGCTCCACCATGGCGGCGCCGAACAGCCGACAGCCATGCACGACGCCCCAGAGATTGACGTCAATCGTTCTGCGCCAGTCGTCAACGGTGTGATCGAGAATAGGCCCGGCCACGGCGATCCCGGCATTGTTGACCACAATGTCCGGCACCCCAAATTTAGTGAGAATATTTCGCGAAAAGTCCTCCATCTGATCGATATTCGCGACATCTACCTGCATGGCCCACGCCGTGCCCCCGAGGTCCTTGACGATCCCGCGCGCGGCCCGTGCGGCGGCGTCGGCGTCGATGTCCACGCAGACCACCTCGCCCCCATGGGCGGCGAACGCCCGTGCCGTGGCCAGCCCGATCCCCGACCCCGCGCCGGTGACCACCACCAACCGGTCCCCGAACGCCCCGCGGCGCGCGCCCGCCCGCGCCCGCCGCAACTCCCTGGACGCCGGGGCGCCGTCCACATGGGCGGCGAACTCGGCGATCATCCCGGCGACGAGGCCGGGGTGACTGCGCTGCGCCCAGTGGCCGGCCGCGATCTCCCGATGCCACAACCTGGGCACCCACTGCCCGATCGAGGCCAGCAGCGCCGGGGTCACGTACCTGTCGTGGGCGGCCTCGATGAGCTGCACGGGAACGTCTCCGACGGCCGGGCTGAGATCGGGGTCCGCGAGCGTGCCGGTCATGTTCCGCCGGTAGAGCCACAGCCCGTTGCGCCCGTCCCTGACCAGCGTCTCGGCGGGATGCCCGGCCCGCGCCGCGAC
The DNA here is from genome assembly GCF_052245915.1 of Nonomuraea sp. 10N515B. Lineage (NCBI taxonomy): Bacteria > Bacillati > Actinomycetota > Actinomycetes > Streptosporangiales > Streptosporangiaceae > Nonomuraea > Nonomuraea sp. 10N515B. Next base: position 36,873 of record NZ_JBQQBQ010000040.1, on the reverse strand, counting down.
CCCCTCGCCGAAGCCCCGCGCGATCAGCCGGGGCAGGATCGAGCCCCACACGAGCTCCGGCACCACGGGGACCAGGAACCCGCCGATGTACCAGGACTTGACCAACTGCGCGGCGACCTCGCGCCGCCTGCCGTGCCGCAGGAAGTGCGCCGCCTGCCGCAACCCCGGCCCGCCGACACTGGTGAACGAGGCCACCCGCTCCAGCACCCTGGGCCGTCCCACCGCTTCCCATCCCTGCAGGGACCCCCAGTCGTGCCCGACGAGATGCACGCGGGGTTTCCCCACGGCGTCGAGCACGGCGGACAGATCGTCCATCAGCCGGTCGAACCCGTAGTCGCGGCGGTCGCGCGGCTCGGTGGACGCCCCGGCCCCGCGTACGTCGTACCGCACCACGTGGAAGCGGTCGCGCAACAGCGCGACCACCTCGTCCCAGACCCGATGCGTGTCCGGGTAGCCGTGCAGGAGCAGCAGCGTGGGACGGGCCGGGTCGCCGTCCTCGAAGACCGCCAGCCGCACGTCACCGGACTCGACCCACCGCATCGCGACCTCCTATTGGACGTGATGTCCAAATATAGATCGGTCAGGGCCGCGCGGCCAGCCCGGGCCGTGCGGCCAGCCCGGTGCAGGAACGCAGCGCCTTCCAGTCCGCCACCGCCTGGGTCCTGGCGGCGCCGGTCATCGGGACCGGGACACCGCTCTGGATGGTGGCCGGCGTCCAGCGGTCTTTCAGCACCTTTCGCCCGTTGATCGTCAACGTCAACACCCCGGTCCTGCCGGTGGTCGCCGGGTTGGAGTTGTAGAAGGCGAAGTTGCCCATGCCGTAGTTGACGTACGCCTTACCGAGATATCCGGACCCGAGCAGGATGTGCGCGTGCCCGCCGACGATCACGTCCGCACCGGCCTTGACCAGCTTGGGGGCGAGCGAGAGCTGAGCCGGGTTCGGGCACTTCTGCATCTCGGTGCCCCAGTGCAGATGGACGATCACCGTGTCGGAGTTCTTGCGCGCCTGCCGCACCGCACTCAGCAGGCTCACCTCGTCCTTGGCCGAGGCCAGCCCGCCCTGGTCGGCCGTGGCCGTCCACGACTGGATGAACTCGGCGTCCAGCACCTGCGTGGCCCCGATGATCGCGACTCGGTTGCCGTTCACGGTCTTCCTGAACGGCTTGTAGGCCTCCGCCGCGTTCTTCCCGATCCCCACCACGGGATACTTGCTGCGCTTGATCGCCGCCAGCGAGTCAGCCAGCCCGCTCTCCATGTAGTCCATGCCGTGGTTGTTCGCCATGGACACGACGTCCACTCCCGCGGCCTTCAACGCGGTGAACGCCGTCGCGGGCGCCCGGAAGGTGAACTGCTTGCCGGGCGCGGGTGTCCCCCCGGTGGTGATGGCCGTCTCCAGGTTCACCATCGCCAAGTCGGCCTGGCGCAGCACGCCGGCGATGGGCCCGAGCGCGGTGCGCGGGTTCGACAACCTGGGCCGCAACATCCCTTCGAAGTGCACGTCCCCACCGAAGGAGATCGTGTACGGCCGCCGCTCAGGCGTCGGCTCCTCCTCCGGCGTGGCGGCCGCCTGCTGGTCGACCTGCTTGCTCTGCAACTCCTGCTCAGGCGCCGATGAGCAGGCGGCAAGCGAGACGACGACGGCGAACAACGGGAGGGCACGGGGGAGTCTCATCTGCCGCCATTTCCGCTCGAATCCTGACTTTCAGGGATCGAGCATGCCATGCAGGGCAGATTACCGGGCAGACCCCATCAATTTACTCATTGCGGACCTGGTCGCCGCATCCAGTCGGCCGCGTCCCGCCTGGCCCACAACAGCGGGTGGCCGCGCCCGCCTACCTCGGACTCGGGCTCGCCGCCGCCGGCGGGCTCACGTACGCGCTCATCGGCGCCAGGCTCGATCTTCCTCGTACGCAGCCGTGTGCCGTCACATGCCTAAAGTTGGAGAATTCCTTTACTTGGATGACTCAGGTTAAGGACATAGCGTGGTTGGCATGGGGGACGACGACCTTCTCCGCCAGGCCGGGCTCCGGGTCACCGCGGCCCGGCTGGCGATCATGCAGACCGTTCGCGATGCCGACCACCCGGACGTGGACGACGTCTATCACTGCGTGCGTGAACGACTGGGGCAGGTCTCACTTCAGGCGGTCTACGACTCACTGCACGCGCTGCACGAGGCCGGTCTCGTACGGAAGATCGAGCCCATGGGCAGCCCGGCACGCTACGAGGCACGCGTGGGCGACAACCACCACCACCTCGTCTGCCGGGAGTGCGGGACCGTGACCGACGTCGACTGTGTGGTGGGGATCGCCCCCTGCCTCGAGCCCTGCGACAGGGCCGGCTACATCGTGGACGAAGCCGACGTCACGTTCTGGGGCGTCTGCCCGAACTGTCAAAGCTGATCTTGGCCCGAACGGCCCACTGCTCCTGCAGGATCGCCATCGTCGGCCACGCCTCGGCCCCCGAAGTCACCGCCCCGAAGAGCGGCGCACCCCGGAAAAGGATGCGCCGCACGCGTGTTCAAGCGGAATTCTTCCGGCCGTCCGGGCTTTTCACCGGCAGCTCTCGAAACGGATCCGGTAAGACGGCTTATCGCATCTCGAATTGGCGACGGGCCACGCGAGATCAAATCCCATGGCGCTTGATCATCCGGGGGGATGCTGTGCCATGATGGCTACGTCTTCTACGCTCGCTCGCGAGGCGAGCAGGAGTTGGCCATGGCCCCTTGACGGCCGTGCGGGGAGCGGCCCTGCGATGTTGTGTCCTCAACGTCGCCGGGCCGTTTTCTTTAGGCGCTCGTCGCCGCCAGTGTCGCCAGGTCGAATTCACCCTCGCGAACGCCGGAGGTGAACGCGGCCCACTCCGCAGGAGTGAACACGAGAACGGGACCGTCCTGCTCCTTGCTGTCACGCAGCGCGACGTTGCCGTCGGAGAGCGGGGCGATCTCGACACAGGCGTCTGCGCCATTGCAGAAGGTGCTCTTCCGCCAAGCCGCCTTCGAAGGGTGGTTGTGCATTATCTCCCCAAATAGCTAAAGGGGCTCCATTGCCCCTTGTTGAGGTGGGCGTCTCTACCGACGCCACAGCATGGCTTTGCGCTGGATGAGAACGCGAGACTCGTTCTCGTCGAGCGCCTCCGACTTGACGTGGTCGAAGGCGATTTCGTATCCAGCCACGCGTTGGAGGTCTTCGACGAAGTTGGCAGTATACAGCTGTTCCAGGTAGACAACATCGTCGAATTCCGCAAATTGCAGATGAATAAAGGTGCCGGTGTTCACCGGATGAAGTGAGTCCAGGGTCAGGACGTGCACGCTGACATGCGGGAGAAGGGAGATCTCCAGGAGATGCTCCATCTGCTCACGCATCACCGAGGGTTCGCCGAAGCGGCGCATCAGCGCCGACTCGTCGAGCACGACCGTGAGCCGGCAGGGCTGCGGCCGGTGCAGCACGCGCCGTTGCCGGTCGAGGCGGGCCTCGACGCGGCTGCGGACACCGCTGTGCGTGATGCGCGCGATGCCCCGGGAAGCCAGGATGACCTCCCGCGCGTAGTCCTCGGTTTGCAGGAGGCCCGGCACGATCTGCGGCTCCCAGGATCGCTGAGAGGTCGCCTCAGCCTCTAGCCCGAGGAATCTTGTGTATTCCTCGGGCAGAACGTCTTCGTAATCTTCCCACCACCCCCGCTGCTCCGCATCCCGCAACAGGCCGATGAGTTCATCAAGTTTGTCCCCATCAACGCGATAGAGCTTCACCAGCGCCTTGATGTCGTCGGTGCTGGGCATCGTCCTCGCGGCCTCGATGCGGCTGATCTTGCTGGGCGACCAGCCGAGCTCCATCGCCGCCTTGGCCCCGGTGAGCTTTCGCCGCTCGCGCAGCGAACGCAACTCCTGGCCGAGCCGGAGCCTGCGTACCGTCGGGCTGCCCTGCTGCGTTGGCACCGTCCGCTCTCCTTGTCGGGAAGGAAGGTGTAGCCGGAAGGGATCGTTTGGAAGCTGAGTTTAGGGATCGGTCGCCCAATCTTACACTGCAAGTTGCACGCGCAGTCGCCTCTGGCCTTGCCAGAAGGCTGTCACGGGGAGAGCGTAGGAGCAAGACAAGCTCCATGAAGCCTTCTAGGTCAAAGCGAAGATTCCCGCCTCCCCGCCCCGGCCAGAGGGTCGTCGACACTTCTCGTGCAAGTTGCAGAGCAAGCTCATCAGCAAGAAGCGAAGAAAATGAAATCTTCCTTGCTCAAGGTATTGCAGCAACGCAGACCTCGGAGGACCATCGGTTTCGAGGAGGGTTTCTCGAGTGTGAGGGAGACCGGGCATGACGACATCGCCGCACGCACCGGGCCTTCCCCCTTTGGTCGCGCGCCCCTGCCAGGGCCGCATCGACGGCAACGTCGCCGCCCCGGATACGAATCTCGCCCCCAGGGAGGCCGCTTGCCGAAAGGACCTCGCAACCGACTGAAGCAGCCAGCGCCGACGAATCCGGCGCACGTTGACTCACCAGCGCAAGAAAACACCGATCCGAGACTGACGACCAGTGTCCCCGCATATGGGCTGCCACCCTGCGACGGGCCTGGTCATCAGCCCTCGGACCGGTGAAGAAGCCACCTCTAGAAATGCCGCGAAAGGGGTCTTCTATGTACTCACAAGGTACCAAGGGACTCAGCCGAATCAAGTCCCGGATCCGGGAACTCATCGCATGGGCCGACCGCGAAATCTGCATGGAGCCCGATGAATTCGCGCACCACGTCGGCTGGACCGTGACCAGGACGGGATTCGGGGCCCGTCGCTACCGGGACCCACGCTTCGACCAGCTCCGCCTGCCTCGCCGGGTGCACGAGGAGGTGACCTGATGTCGAGGAACCCGCGCAACCAGATCTACCCCGCCAACGAGGACCTCCCCGGCGCCCGCGGCGGCGGGCCGCTGGCCCGGCTCTGGCGGTCACGGACCGAGTTGTTGCTCGCGACCATGCTGGCGCTGTTCGCGCTGACCTTGCTCAACGCGACGCAGGAGGGCCGATGGGTGCCCTTCCTGCTGCTGACGAGCGCGGTCTCGGCACCGGCCGCCACCAGGATCGGCCGCAATTGGATCGCCGCCCATTTCTGGTGCGTGGTGTCCAGGCACCGCCTGCAGCGGGTCTGCCTGGAGACCACGATGCACACCAGGGCAGGGCGCATCCCGCTGGTGTTGTGGATCACGCCGACGACGACCGGCGAGAAGGCACTGATCCTGACGCGGGCCGGGATCAGCGCCGAGGAGTTCGAGGCGTACAGCGAGGAGATCGCGGCGGCCTGCTGGGCGAGAAGCGTGAACGTCTACCGGAACCGCACGCGGGCGCAGCTGCTGATCGTGGAGATCGTCCGGCGCGACGAGGTGCCGGGCGCCGCCTCACCTGGGCTGGACCGGCTCTACGGCAGGCGCGAGTGGGTCTCGCTCAGACCCGATCTCGAGGAGCCGCCCGATCTGCGCACGCGGGTCATGCTGTCGCAGGTCGGCTGAGAACCCCGGGGTAAAGGGGCCTTCCCCGGGGAGGAAGCCCCGGAGACCGCGGGGGCTCCGGGGCTTCCCCATGCGCGTGACACAGACCAATATGAGTTCATCTGGCGAACTCAGGAGTCGTGATGACCTCGACCGTCCACCGGACATGCCCCCTCTGCGAAGCCGTCTGCGGACTGACGCTCACGCTCGACGAGGGCGGGCACGTGACCAGCGTCCGCGGCGACAAGGACGATCCGTTCAGCAAGGGCTTCATCTGCCCGAAGGGGGCGAGCCTCGGCCGCCTGGACGAGGACCCCGACCGGCTGCGCAAACCGCTGATCCGGGAGGGCGACCTGTGGCGGGAGGTCGGCTGGGACGAGGCGTTCGGCGCCGTGAAGGCCGCGCTCGACCAGGTGAGCGACCGCCAGTCCATCGCGGTCTACCTCGGCAATCCCAACGCCCACAGCATGGCGGGCGCGCTCTACGGCGCCCCGCTGATCAAGGCGCTCGGCACCCGCAACATCTACTCCGCCAGCACCGCCGACCAGATGCCCAAGCACGTGGCCAGCGGCCTGATGTTCGGGCACCCGCTGGCCATCCCGGTTCCTGACCTGGACCGCACGGATTACCTGCTGATGCTGGGCGCCAACCCGCTGGAGTCGAACGGCTCGCTGTGCACCGCGCCGGACTTCCCCGGCAGGTTGAAGGCGCTGCGCCGGCGCGGTGGGCGGCTCGTCGTCGTCGATCCGCGGCGGACCAGGACCGCCGCGCTGGCCGACGAGCACGTCTTCGTCCGCCCGGGAACGGATGCCTACCTGCTGTTCGGGCTCGTCCACACGCTCTTCGCCGAGGAACTGGTTACGGTGTCACACCAGGTCAACGGCCTGGATCAGGTGCGGGAAGCGGCCAAGCACTTCCCGCCGGAGTCGGTGGCCCGCCGTACCGGGGTGCCGGCCGAGGTGATCGTACGGCTGGCCAGGGAGCTGGCGGCGGCGCGTACAGCGGCCGTGTACGCCAGGATCGGCACCTGCACGGCCGAGTTCGGCACGCTGGCCCAATGGCTGGTGGACGTGCTCAATGTGCTCACCGGCAACCTCGACCGGCCGGGCGGCGCCATGTTCCCCAAACCGGCCACGGAGTTCGCCGCGCGTCGCAGGCCATACCAGGTGGGCCGGTGGACCAGCCGGGTGCGCGGCCTGCCCGAGGCCAACGGCGAGCTGCCGGTGGCAACGCTCGCGGACGAGATCGAGACCCCCGGCGACGGCCAGGTCAAATTCCTGATCACGATCGCCGGCAACCCCGTGTTGTCGGCGCCGCACGGGGACAGGCTGGACGCGGCCTTCGAGGGGCTCGAGTTCATGGTGAGCGTGGACCCCTACCTGAACGAGACCACCAAGCACGCCAACGTCATCCTGCCGCCGCCGCGGGTGCTGCAGTCGGGGCATTACGACTTCGCGCTGCTCGGGTTCGCCGTACGCAACTACACGCGGTACTCGCCGCCGTCGCTGCCCCTGGACGGGCAGCCGTCCGAGGCGCAGATCCTGGCGAGGCTGGCCTTGATCGCCTCAGGGCTCGAAGGAGACCTGGACGCGTTCGTCATCGACGAGATGTTGCGCAAGGCCACGCAGACGCCCGGCTCCGGCGTCGAGGGGCGGGACGTGGCCGAGCTGCGCGAGGAGCTGGACGGAGAGACCGGCGGCGAGCGCAGGCTCGACCTCATGCTCAGGCTCGGCCCGTACGGCGAGTGGGCCGGCAAGGGCGACCTGTCGCTGCGCAAGCTGCTCGACCACCCGCACGGCCTGGACCTCGGACCACTGGAGCCGCGGCTCGACGAGGTGCTCAAGACCGCCTCCGGCCAGATCGAGCTGGCGCCGCCGCAGCTCATCGAGGACGTGGAGCGGCTGCGGAGCAAGTTGGACGAGGAGCCGCCGGAGATCGTCCTGATCGGGCGCCGCCACCTGCGCTCCAACAACAGCTGGCTGCACAACGTGGGCTCGCTGGTCGGCGGCAGCAACACCTGCACGCTGCAGATCAACCCGGCCGACGTGGCCAGGCTCGGACTCGACGGCGAGGCCGTGGTCAGCTCGGCGAAGGGCCGGCTCACGGTGCCCCTGGAGCCAACCGACACCATCATGCCGGGCGTGGTCAGCCTGCCGCACGGCTGGGGCCACGCGGGCAGCGCGCAGAGCGTGGCGGCCGAGCACGCGGGCGTCTCCGTGAACACGCTCACGGACGAATCAGCCATTGACGTTCCAAGTGGTAACGCAGTGTTCAACGGAGTTCCGGTCACGATTTCACCAACTGGGGTGATCACCGCGCATTAGGGTGTCGCGCGTGACTATCGCGCCAGAAGAGGACCGCCTGAACGCCCAGATCTCCTTCGCCATCGAAATCGACAAGTTGAAGCGGATCATCCGCCGCAACCATCTGATCGACGGTTCGCGGCGGGAGAACACCGCAGAGCACTCCTGGTACGTGGGCACGCTGGCGATGGTCCTCGGCGAGCATGCCCCGCCGGGGACCGACCTACAACGGGTAGTGGCCATGTTGCTGGTGCACGACCTGGTGGAGATCGACGCCGGCGACACGTTCATCTACGACCCGGTGGAGGTCGCCGCCCAGGCCGACGCCGAGCAGTCCGCCGCCGACCGCATTTTCGGCCTGCTCCCCGCCGACCAGGCGGTGTGGGTACGGGAGTTGTGGGACGAGTTCGAGGCGAGGAAGACGCCGGAGGCGCGCTTCGCCAAGGCGCTCGACCGCTTCGCCCCGATCCTGGCCAACCACCACACCGAAGGCGGCACGTGGCCGCTGTTCAAGGTCAAGGCTTCGCAGGTCAGGGAGAAGGTGCGGATCATCGAGGAAGGCTCGCCCTCGCTCGGCGCGTACGCCCTGGAGCTGGTCGAACTCTCCGTGGCCAGGGGACACCTGTCCGAGTGATCCCCACACGGCGGGGGTAGGGGACTTGTCGTGAAAGAGGAAGTACGAGCGAGACGTCGGCAATTGCGGGGTTTCGCCGGGCCGGTTGCCCTTGCCGATCGGCTCGAGAAGTCGAAGTCCATGGACCGGCCGATCAGGGTGCTCGCCAAGGCGATACGCCGGCGCATCCGCACCGGCTTCGTCCGCGACCTGCTTCACGGCGTGCCCATCGGCGAGCCCCTGCACCCGCCGCTGGCCTCGGTCAGCCTGGGTTGCTGGATCTCGACGGCCGTGCTCGACCTCGCCGGAGCCGACCCGCGGGCCTCGCGGCTGCTGCTGGCCACCGGCGTGGCCAACGCGCTGCCCACCGCCGCCGCCGGGCTGACCGACTGGTCCACGCTCCACCGCGAGCAGCAGCGGGTCGGCTTCGTCCATATGGTGGCAAATTTGACCGCACTCAGTCTGTTCTCCGCGTCGTTGATGGCCCGCCTGCGCGGCCAGGAGCGGGCAGGAAAGATCCTGTCCTTCTCCGGGCTGGGGGTCGGTACGCTCGGCGCCTATTTGGGCGGCCACATGGCCTACCGACAGGCGGCGGGGGCCAACCACGCCCCGCAGGTCTCGCACCTGGTGCCGCTGGGTTGGCACGATCTGTGCCCGATCAAGGACCTGCCGGACGGCCGGCCGGTGGCCCGGCGGCTCGGCTACATCCAGCTCTTCGTGCTGCGCCAGGGCGAGGCCGTGACCGTGCTCGTCGACCATTGCCCCCATCTGGCCGGTCCCCTGCACCAGGGCAGGCTCATCATCGACAACGGCGAGGCGTGCGTGGTCTGCCCGTGGCACGGCAGCACGTTCCGGCTGGTGGACGGCACCGTGCGGCACGGGCCGGCGACCGCTCCGGCGCCCACGTTCGAGACGAGGATCCGGCGGGACGGCACGATCCAGGTACGGCCGGGATTGACCTGAAGTTTGGTTGAGGTTCTACGGTCGAGCCATGGGCAAGATTCTGGTGACCGGCGCGACCGGCAATGTTGGCAGGCATGTGGTTTCCCAGCTCGCGGAGGCCGGACTGGAGGTGCGGGCACTCGTCAGAGACCCGGCGCGGGCGCGGCTGCCCGTCGAGATGGCGCAGGGTGACCTGAACGCGGCAGAGACGCTGGAGCCCGCATTGGAGGACGTGGAGAGCGTGTTCCTGCTGTGGCCGGGCGTCACGGCGGACGGCGCCGACGAGGTGATCGCGGCGATCGCCAAGCAGGCGCGGCGCGTGGTCTACCTGTCGGCGAACGTGGCGGATGAGCCGGTGACGCACTACCACGAGATCGAGCAGCTGATCCGACATTCCGGGCTCGGCTGGACGTTCCTGCGGCCCGGCGGTTTCGCGGCCAACACGCTGGGCTGGGCCGGGCAGATCCGCCAGGGTGTCGTGCGGTGGCCCTACGGGCAGGCGTCGAGGTCGCTGATCCACGAGAAGGACATCGCGGCGGTGGCTGTCCACGTGCTCACCTCCGCCGGCCACAACGGGGCCACGTACATCCTCACCGGGCCGGAGCAGCTCACCCAGGCCGAGCAGGTGCGGGTGATCGGCGAAGCGGTCGGGCGCGAGGTGCGCTGGGAGGAGCAGCCGCCGGAGGAGGCCCGCGACCAGCTCATGGCGGCGTGGGGTGACCCGACGTTCGTGGAGAGCGCGCTGCGGACGTGGGACGGCTTCGTGACCAGCCCGGAGCCGGTCACCGACACGGTGCGGCGGCTGCTCGGCAGGCCGGCGCTGACCTTCCGCCAGTGGGCGCGCGACCACACCGCCGACTTCAGCTGACCTCGTCGGCCGGGTGCTCCACCAGGGCGAGGATGCGGCTGGACATGAACCGAGCCGTGCGTACGGCGGTGCCGCTACGGGTGACCTCGCTCACCTCGACGAGCCCCCGGCCCGTGGTCACCTCCACCCGCCGACCGGCACGGGTGGCCTTGATCTCGTAAGTGCGCGGGGTGCCGCCCGCGTCGATGACGATCTCCACCCGGTCACCCTTCATGTCCGGGTTATACCCACCACACCTATCCGTACACCAGTACGATAATCGCCGCGATCCCCACGCACACGATGACGCCCCGCAAGACGGGCGCAGGGATCCGCCGCCCCACCCGGGCTCCCAGGAATCCACCGACCACCGCGCCTATCCCCACCCCGGCCACGGCCTGCACGTCCACGTCCGCGACCGCCAGGAACAGCGTTGCCGCCACGGCGTTGACGATCAGCGCGAGGACGTTCTTGGCGGCGTTGACCCGCTGGAGGTGGTCGTCGAGAAAGCTGCCCAGCAGGCCGATCAGCAGCACGCCTTGAGCCGCGCCGAAATACCCGCCGTAAACGCCCGCGGCCAGCACGCCCAGCCACAACGCCGGGCCCCCGTGCGGGTGCGCGTGCTCGCGGCGCTCGGCGAGCCAGCGGTTGATCCGCGGCTGCGCCACGACGAGCACGCAGGCCAGCGCGATCAGCGCGACGACGACGATCTCGAAGACGTCGGGGTCCAGGAACAGCAGCAGGATGCCGCCGATCAGCGCGCCGACCGCCGAGGCCGCTCCCAGGCGCAGCAGGCGGTCGCGCTGGCCGAGGAGCTCGGGGCGGTAGCCGTACGCGCCGGTGAAGGAGCCGGGCACCAGGCCGATGGTGTTGGAGACGTTCGCCGTGACGGGATCGACGCCGATGGCCACCAGCGTCGGGAACGTGATCAGCGAGCCCGACCCGACGACCGCGTTGATGGCACCGGCCACCACCCCGGCCGCGCAGACCGCGACCAGCTCCCACCCCGTCACGAACCCTCCTTTTACGTATCTGGGCTCTTGGGGGGTGTGAACAGGCCGCCAAGGCTCTCCAGAACCTTGCCCATCTCCGATGGGACGATCCAGATCTTATTTGCCTCGCCTTTGGCGATCTCCGGCAGGGTCTGCAGATATTGGTAAGCGAGCAGTTGCTGGGTGGGCTTCCCCTCATGGATGGCCTTGAACACCATCCCGATCGCGTCCGCCTGCCCCTTGGCACGCATGGCCTGCGCCTCGGCCTCGGCCTGGGCCCGCAGCACGGCCGCCTCCGCCTCACCGCGCGCCCGCAGCACCGACGCCTGCTTCTCGCCCTCGGCCTGCAGGATCGCCGCCTGCCGCTGGCCCTCTGCGGTCAGCACGGCGGCGCGCTTGTCGCGGTCGGCGCGCATCTGCTTCTCCATCGAATCCTGGATGGAGGCGGGCGGATCGATGGCCTTCAGCTCGACGCGGTTGACGCGGATGCCCCACTTGCCGGTCGCCTCGTCGAGCACGCCACGCAGCGCGGTGTTGATGTCCTCGCGCGAGGTCAGCGTGCGCTCCAGGTCCATGCCGCCGACCACGTTGCGCAGCGTGGTGACCGTGAGCTGCTCGACGCCGATGAGGAAGTTCGCGATCTCGTACGTGGCCTTCTTCGGGTTCGTGACCTGGAAGTAGATCACCGTGTCGATGGAGACCACCAGGTTGTCGGACGTGATCACCGGCTGCGGCGGGAACGACACCACCTGCTCACGCAGGTCGATCATGTCCTTGATGCGGTCGATGAACGGCACCACCAGGTTCAGTCCCGGCGTCAGCGTCCTGTGGTAGCGCCCGAGCCGCTCGACGATGGCCGCCGTGGCCTGCGGGATGATGCGGATGGTGCGGACCATTCCGAAGCCCACCGCCGCGACCACGACGAGGGCGACGATGAGCTGCTCGACGGACATGGCGACGCTCCGAAGTCGAGGGGACCGACTCCGTAGATCCTATTTCGTTTCAGCTGGCGGGGCCTTTTGTGTGCATAAAAGTGATCTACTATCGCGATCTCGCTAGTACGCGCGGGCGTACCAGCGGCCCTCCGCACTGCGATCCAGCGTAAGCGGCACCCCGAACGTCTGGGACAGGTTGTCTGGCGTCATCACGTGCTCGAGCGGCCCCTGGGACACCACGGAGCCGTGCCGCAGCAGCAGCCCGTGCGTGAACCCGGCGGGCACCTCCTCCACGTGGTGCGTCACCAGGACCAGCGTCGGCGAGCGGAAGTCGCCGGCCAGCAACGCCAGGCGGCGCACCAGGTCCTCGCGACCGCCGAGGTCGAGCCCGGCCGCGGGCTCGTCGAGCAGGAGCACCTCGGGATCGGGCATGAGCGCGCGGGCGATCTGCACCCGCTTGCGCTCCCCCTCGGACAACGTGCCGAAGCGCCGCCTGATCAAATGAGCCGCGCCCATCATGTCGATCAGCTCGACCGCCCGGGTCACGTCATTGGAGTCGTACTCCTCGGTCCAGCGGCCCATGATCCCGTAGGAGGCGGTCAGCACCAGGTCGATGACCTTCTCCTCGGGCGGGATGCGCTCGGCCAGCGCGGCGCTCGCCAGTCCGATGCGCGGCCGCAGATCGAACACGTCCGCCTGCCCCAGCCGCTCCCCGAGCACCTCGACCACGCCCTCGCTCGGGTAGAGCAACGTGCTGGCGACCTGCAGCAACGTGGTCTTGCCCGCGCCGTTGGGGCCGATGACGGCCCATCGCTCGTCCGCATTGACCGTCCAGTCGATGCCGCGCAGCAGGGCCGCTCCGTCGCGCCTGACGGCGACGTCCTGGAGCCGCAGCACCTGACCACCCATCCCCGAACCTCCCTTTGGAGTCACCCTGGGGACAAACCTATTGCAGGCTGAGCGCTTATCGTGGATCGGTGCGCCCTGAATCGCCTGTCTGTCCGTCCCTGGTCGCCTGGGGCAACGCGTGGCTTGCCGGCCACGTCGGCCTCGACGAGGCGGCTGACCACGTAGAATCCGCCGGCGGGCCCGTCATCGCGGGCGAGGTCCCGTTGCGTAAATACCTCGCAAACCTGCGCGCGAGCGGGCTGCGCGAGGTGCGCCTCGCCCTGCCCGCGCCGGGCGACCCGCTCGGGCTGTCGGGTCCTGCGACGTTCAACTCGGCCGCGGTCGACGCCGGGCAGGCCGTGATCGCCGTGCTCGACGACCACAACCTCGGACTGGTGCCGGCGCCGGACCTGCGCGGATCGTCCTATGTCGGCGTACGGCTGGACGTGCACGAATCCGGGCCGGTACGCCATGACCTGCCCTCGCTGTCCGAGGCCGAGCGCGAGCTGTCGGACGCGATCCGCTCGGCCACCGAGGCACTGGCCTCCGTCGACGGACCCGCGCAGGGCCGTCCCGAGCTCGGGCCGCGGGGCGGCGATCTGGCGCCGGGCTATCCCGCGCGGGCGCATCGCGTCTCGGCGCTGGCCGCGCGGCTGGCCGCCGTACTGAACCTGGCCGACGACCGAGGGCTCACTTCCGGGCAGATCGCCGCCCGCGGCGCCGCACTGCGCGAGCTCGACCGTGCGGTACGCCGTGCGCTCGTGGCCGCCCACCACGCGATCTTCGAGCCGCTCAGGAACCCGTAGGCGCGTCCCCGGCCTTCCACAGCCTGACCAGCTTGTCCTTGCCGGCCGAGACGAGGGTGACGCGGTCGTCGAGGCGGACGATGCCTACGGCGTACACGCCGCTCTTGTGCGCTTTGACCGGCTTGCCGAGCGGCTTGCGGGTGCCGAGGTCCCACAGCCTGATCGTGCCGTCGGTGCTTCCGGACAGCAGGACCGGCCGGTCGGCCACGGTGCCGAAGGACAGCGAGTAGATGATCTTCTTGTGGCCGGACATGGTGCCGATGGTTTTGCCGTTTGTCGGGTCCCAAATCCGGATTTTTCCGTCTTTGCCGCCCGATGCCACGACTGTCTCGTCGTCGACCTTGCCCACCGTGACCGCGTACACGCCCTTCGAGTGGCCCTTGTACGTCTTCCCGTACGACTTGCGCTTGGACATGTCCCACAGGCGGAGCGACTCGTCCTCGCTGGCCGAGATCGCGATCGCGCGGTCGCCGATGTGGGTGGCGCTGAGCCAGTTCACTGGCTTGCGGTGGGCCCTGATGCTCTTGCCCGTGGCCTTGCGCTTGCCCAGGTCCCAGAATCTCAGGTAGCCGTCGGCGTCGCCGGTGACCGCCATCCACTTGTCTTTGACCTTGGTCACGGCCACCGAGTAGACGGCGTCGCCGTGCCAGCCGAGGACCTTGCCCTTGCGGGTCTTGAGGTTCCACAGGCGGACGCTGCCGTCGTAGCCGCCGGAGACCGCGACGGGCGTCTTGCCCATCATCGCGCCGGCCACGGCGTACACCTCCTGGCTGTGGCCCTTCATGGTGGCCAGGGACTTGTGCTTGGCCAGGTCCCACAGGCGTACCCGGCCGTCCTGTCCGCCGGTGACCAGCCAGGTCGTCTTGTCACTCACGGAGACGGCGGAGAACGTCTGGACGCCCTTGGTATGGCCCTTGAGCGACGTGCCGTCCTGCTTGCCCACCACGGGGACCGTCTGCTCCTGGGGCTGGTCCTGGGTGGGTGTGGGGGTCGGGGTCACCGCTGTGGGGGTCGGTGTCGGCGCCGTCGGCGTGGGGGTGGGGGCCGTCGGCGTGGCAGCCGTGGGTGTGGCGGCCGTCGGGCTGAGGGACGTGGTCACCTGGGCGACATTCTCGCCCTCGGCGGCGGGTCCGAACATCTTCGGCCCGAAGTACAGCACGCCGCCGGCCAGGGCGAGCGCCACGACCAGGGTGCCCGCGACCAGGGCAGCGCGTCTCCGCCTGGCGTCGGACACGTCGGGCCGCTCGTCGAGGGGCGTGTGCTTGAAGAACGCGTCGTTGTCCCCTCGTGCCCGCGCCTCCCCGTGCCCTGGGCCGGCGGGCCGGCCCGGGCCGCCACGCCCATGATCGCCCGCCGCCCCTTGCACCCCGGGGTGCTGCCGCATTCCGGGCTGCCCCTGCACACCAGGCTGCCCCTGCACACCGGCGTGCCCCTGCACCCCGGCCTGCCCGTGAGCGTCGGTGCGCCCTTGCACACCCGCCTGCCCGGCCGAGCCCATGTGACCGGCTGCCGGGTCCTGCGCGGGCGTGCCCGCCGCTCTCATCGGATACGGCGGCGGCATGTGCTGCTGGCCTTGCGCCGGCACGAAGGAGCCCGCCGACGGCCTGCTGGAAGCGCCCTGCCCGCCAGCCGGCTGCTGCGACGGCGAAACCGGCGGATGCCCAGCGGGCGGGTGACGGTCAACCGACTCGGCACCGGGCGCCTGGGGCTGCGCGTGGGCCTCCCCAGAGGGACTGGCCCACGCGGAGGCCGCACGCCCTTGCCCATCGGGACTGACCCACCCTGATTCGGCAGCCGACCGCCCTTCCGGACTCACCCACCCGGAGTCCGCAGGCACCCCTCCCGCTCCGCCACTCTGCGCGCCGCCGCCCTGCGGACCGCCGCCCTGCGGACCGGCGCCCTGCGGCCCAGCGCCATGCGGACCGGTGCCCTGCGAGCCGACGCCATGCGGACCGGCGCCATGCGGGCCAGCGCCTAGCGGCCCAGCGCCATGCGGGCCAGCGCCCAGCGGGCCAGCGCCATGCGGCCCAGCGCCATACGGACCGGCGCCCTGCGCCCCAGCGCCATACGGACCGGCGCCCAGCGGGCCAGCGCCCAGCGGGCCAGCGCCAAGCGGCCCGACGCCCTGCGGCCCAGCGCCATGCGAGCCGACGCCCTGCGGCCCAGCGCCATGCGAGCCGACGCCCTGCGGCCCAGCGCCCAGCGGACCGACGCCCTGCGGCCCAGCGCCCAGCGGCCCAGCGCCATGCGGGCCAGCGCCATGCGGGCCAGCGCCATGCGGGCCGGACGTTTCGGCCGGGTGGCCTTCTGGGCTCGCCCAGCCGGGAGTGGGTGCCCACCCGTGGGTGAATGCGGAGCCTGGGGTGGGTGCGAGGCCAGGGGTAGCGGCGGAGCCCGCAGTCGAGCCGGGGATGCCCGCGGGGCCGGGGGCGGGGGGAGTTTGTTCGGCGGCCAGTTGGGAGCCGGTGGTGAGGGCGACCTCGTCGTCGAGCCGAGGCGACTCCCCCTGGTTCTCCAGCAACGCGAACAGCGCCTCGGCCGCCGTAGGCCGCTCCTCGGCCCGCTTGCTGAGGCACGCCTGCACGATCGGCCGCAGATCGTCGGGCAGCACCGACAGATCCGGCTCTTCGTTCATCACCCGGTAGATGACCGCCGGCAGGCTGTCCTGCCCGAACGCGGGCCGTCCCGTGGCGGCGTACACCATGGTCAGGCCCCAGCTGAACATGTCGCTGGCGGATCCGACCCGTTCGGCGGAGATCTGCTCGGGCGACATGTACGCCGGCGTCCCCACCACCCCGCTGCTGATCGTCATCGCCGAGTCCAGCGCCCTGGCGATGCCGAAGTCGATGACCCGGGGCCCGTCGCTGCCGATCAGCACGTTGCTCGGCTTGAAGTCCCGGTGCACGATGCCCGCCCGGTGGATGGCGGCCAGCGCGGTCACTGTCCCGACGGCCAGCCGGTAGAGCGCACCGCCCGCGCGCGGCCCGTCCCGCTGCACCACGAGCTGGAGCGACACGCCGTCGACCAGCTCACTCACGATGTACGCCTGCTCGCCGTCCATGTTGGCGTCCAGCACCTGGGCGGTGCAGAACTGGGCGACCCGGCGCGCCGCGGCCACCTCGCGCATGAAGCGCTCACCGTCGATCCCCGGCTTATCGAGCCGGGTCTTCAGCAGCTTGATCGCCACGAGCCGCCCATCGGGCGCCTCCCCCTCGAAGACGACCCCCTGCGCCCCTTTGCCCAGGCGGCCGAGCAGCCGATAGGTGCCCAGCGTCTGTGGATCACCCGCCTGTAAGGGGTGCGTGTCCGGCACCTGGTCCTCCCCCTTGTGCGAATCCCCCGATCACAAGCGTGATGGGCCCACGCGAACCCCCGCAAGCCATCCCAGGTCACGAAAGATCATCGCTCTTTGCGAAATATTTCCCCTCCGCAATAATCGTGGAGATGATCGGGGATTTCCAGCACCGTACGGGGAGCCGTCACATGCGCAGAAGCTTCAGCCTGTTCTTAGCCGGAGGTCTCGCCGCCGGCACCCTGGCCGCGCCCGGCCAGGTCAGCGCCGCCACCACGGCCACGTCCGCCACGACCGCGGCGGCGCCCACGAAGACGACGGCGCGGCTGGCGCCGTACTCGAGTTTCAAGATCTCGGTCAAGCACACCACGCGCACCAAGCGCGGCGGCAAGATCACGTACTACGTGAAGGCGAAAAACCTCGGCCCGCACTACGCCGACTACTACTGGATGGGCGGCGAGGTGCCGAAGGGCGTCGTGCCGACCCTGCGCTGGGGCGGCCCCAAGGGCACGAAGTGCACCTGGGAGGACCGCTGGTTCTGGTGCTGGGGACCGATACGCCTGGAGAAGGGCAAGACCGACTGGCTCAACTTCCAGGTGACGCTGAAGAAGGGCACCACGGGCACCGCCAAGGCCCGCGTCGGCGTGTTGTCGTTCGACGTGGACCAGGGCATGGAGAACATGAGCGAGGCCGAGCTGAAGCGCCTCGGCATCAAGGGTTACCACTGGCTCAAGACGGTCAAGACGACGATCGTCAGCCCGTCGCGGCCCGGGCGGGGCTACACGCCGCCGCCCCCGGTCCAGGAGTACAACCCGCCGTCCAGCCACGTCGAGACCAACAACAAGAAGGACACCTGACCCTCAGCCCAGGCCGTGCCGTACCGCGTACAGTGCGGCCTGGGTGCGGTCCTGCACGCCCAGCTTCATCAGCACGTTGGAGACGTGGGTCTTGACCGTCTTCTCCGCGACGGCCAGGCTCCGCGCGATCTCCCTGTTGGACCGGCCGGCCGCGATGAGCGCGAGCACCTCGCGCTCGCGGTCGGTCAGCGGGACCGGCGCCGGCACGTCCGGGGCGCCTGCCGTGGACAACATCGCCTCGGCCGCTTCGGGCGCGAGCAGCACCTGGCCGCCGTGCACGGCGCGGACCGCCTGGACCAGCGCGGACGGGTCGACGTCCTTGTAGAGGAACCCGGACGCACCGGCGCGCATCGCCGGGCCCACGTCCCCACGATCGCTCACCGACGTCAGCACGACCACCTTGGTCGTCGTCCCGGCCAGGCGCTCCAGCGCGCCGAGGCCGTCGAGCACCGGCATCTTCAGATCCAGCAGCAGCACGTCGGGGGCCAGCTCCGCGACCCGCTCGACGGCCTGCGCCCCGTCGCCGGCCTCGCCGACGACCGTGATGTCGTCCTGCAGGTCGAGGAACGTCCGCAGCCCCTGCCGCACCACTGGATGATCGTCGGCGATCAGCACCCGGATCAAACGCCCACCTCCACGCGTACCGTGGTCCCCTGGCCGGGGGCCGACTCGACGGTCATCATGCCGCCGACCGCCTCGGCCCTGTCCCGCATCGACACCAGCCCGAGACCGCGCGAGTCCGCCTGCTCGAACCCGCTGCCGTCGTCGCTGACGGTCAGCGCCAGCTTGCCGTCCTCAGAGACCAGGCGTACGAGGACCCGGGAGGCTCCGGAGTGCCTGAGCGCGTTGTGCAGCGCCTCCTGGGCCACCCGCAGCACGGCCACCTCGACCGTCGAATCCAGCGGCGGCAGCTCGCCGCACTCGAACGCGACCAGGGACGGATGGAGCCTGTCGAGCATGCGTACGTGCTTGCGCAGCGTCTCGGTCAGCCCGTGCCGGTCGAGCTCGGCCGGGCGCAGCTCCACGATCACGGCACGCAGCTCCGCCAGGGCCTCGCCGGCCAGGCGCTGGACGCGTTCGAGCTCCACGGCCGCCTTGCCGGGGTCCCGCGTCAGCATCGCGCCCGCGGCCTGGGCGGTGAGCCGGAGCGAGAAGAGCTTCTGCGTGACGGCGTCGTGCAACTCCCTGGCCACGCGGTTACGCTCCTCCAACATGGCCAGCTCGCGACCGCGCTCGTAGAGCCGGGCGTTGGTCAGCGCGATCGCCGCGTGCGCCGCGAACAACGTGAGCAGGTCCTGGTCGTCCTGTGTGAAGCCGCCGCCGGGCGTGCGCTTGTTGGCCAGGAAGATGATGCCGAGCACGTCCTCGCCGTCGCGGATGGGGACGCCCAGGAAGTCCTTCATCACCGGATGGGCCTTCGGCCACCACTCGAACCTGGGGTCCTTGCGCAGGTCGGGCAGCCTGACGGGGGCGCCTTCGCGGAGCATCGCGCCGAGCATGCCATGCTGCCGGGGCAGCGGCCCGATCGCGTCCCACTGCTTGTCGGTGAGGCCCTCGGCGACGAACTCGCCGAACGACCCCTCTTCGTCGGGCACGCCCAGCGCGGCGTAGCGGGCGTCCAGCAGCCGCTGCGCCGAGCGTACGATCACCTGCAGCACCTCGCGGACCGACAGATGGCGGGTGACCGCGAGCACGGCGGAGCTCACCGCCTGCAGGATCTCGTCTCGGTCGGCCATCACGCAACCACTCTATGATCCCCGGCCACCCCGGGTCCTAGGACGATGTGCCCAGGCCCGGACCGGTCCTCAGCCCGATGTCCGCCGGCCGTCACGTTCCTAGCGTCGAGACATGACGAACACCGCACTCATCACCGGCGCCTCCCGCGGTCTCGGCCTCGCGCTGGCGCGCTCGCTGACAGGCTCTGGCTGGAACCTCGTCCTCACCGCCCGCGGGGCGGACGACCTGGAGCGGGTCGCGGCCGAGCTGGGCGCGACCGCGATCCCGGGCGACGTGGCCGACCCGGCGCACGTCGAGCGGCTGGCCCGGGCGGCCCCCGAGCTGGACCTGCTGGTCAACAACGCCAGCGACCTGGGCGTGACCCCGCTGCCGCCGCTGGCGGGCTATCCGCTGGAGGCGTTCAGGGCGCTGCTGGAGACGAACGTGACCGCTCCCCTCGCCCTCATCCAGGCCGCGCTTCCGGCGCTGCGCTCGTCCTCCTCCGGCGCCATCGTGAACGTCACCTCCGACGCCGCCACCGGCGCGTACGAAGGCTGGGGCGGCTACGGCGCCGGCAAGGCCGCGCTGGAGCAGCTGTCGAACGTGCTGGCCGCCGAGGAGCCCAGGGTCCGCGTGTGGTGGGTGGATCCGGGCGAGATGAACACCAGCATGCTGGCCGACGCCGTGGGCGCCGAGGAGGCCGCCGCCGCGGCCGACCCGGCGAAGGTGGCCGCGGCGCTGCACGACCTGATCAGCTCCCGGCCGGCCAGCGGACGAGTGAGCCTGCAATGACGACGTCGGCACTCGACTTCGTGCTGCCGCCCTGCCTGACGGCCCACGAGCCGCCCGAGGCCAGGGGGATGTCCAGGGACGCGGTTCGCCTGATGGTCTCGCGTGGCGACACCGAGCCCGAGCACCACCGGTTCGTGGACCTGCCGGGGCTGCTCGACCCCGGGGACCTGATCGTGGTGAACAACTCGGCCACCCTGCCCGCGGCCGTCAGGCTCGACCGGCTGGCGGTGCACTTCTCCACCGCGCGGGAGGACGGCACGTGGCTGGTCGAGTTGCGCAGGCGTACCGCGAAGGCCACCGAGCCGTACGGCGGGGGCGAGGCCGGGGAGTGGCTGCCGCTGCCGGGGCGGGCCACGCTGCGGCTGATCGAACGGGAGACGCCGCGGTTGTGGCGGGCGGCGCTGGATCGGGATGTGGAGGCCTACCTGCGCGCGTACGGGGTCCCGATCCGCTACTCCTACGTGGATCGGGACTGGCCGATCGACGCCTACCAGACCGCGTTCGCGACCGTGCCGGGCAGCGCGGAGATGCCGAGCGCGGCGCGGCCGTTCACCGCCGATCTCGTGACGGCGCTGGTGGCACGCGGGGTCGGGATCGCGCCGGTCACCCTGCACACGGGGGTGGCCTCGCCGGAAAAGGACGAGCCGCCGTACGCGGAGCGGTATGAGGTGCCGGCCTCGACCGCGCGCCTGGTCAACCTGGCCCGCCGGAGCGGCAACCGGGTGGTGGCGGCGGGCACGACCGTCGTACGGGCTCTCGAGACGGCCGCGGGCGCGGACGGGCGGGTGAGCGCGGCCGCGGGCTGGACCGAGCACGTCGTCACCCCGGAACGCGGCGTGCGGGCCGTCACGGGGCTGATCACGGGACTGCACGAGCCGCGCTCCAGTCACCTGCTGATGCTGACCGCGATCGCGGGCGAGCAGGCCCTGGCCCGGGCGTATGACGAGGCGCTACGGGAGGGGTACTTGTGGCACGAGTTCGGCGACACACACCTGATACTGAAGAAATAGGCTTTACATAGATTTTGCCATTGTGATAGGAACAGCCGACATTTACGGGGGCTTGGCGTCTGTGCGTCCCCGTGCCCTATTCCTCACCGGAGACGTTTGATGCGCAACTCCCTTCCCAAGGCCGCCACGCTGGCATTGCTGGCCGGTGCCCTGCTCATCCCGGCTGTTCCTGCCTCCGCCACCACCACGGTCACCGCGGCCGCCACCGCGACCAAGGCAGCCGACCCGTATTCCGCCTTCTCCGTCAAGGTCAAGGCGCCGAAGACCGTCAAGGCCGGTGGGAAGATCAAGTACACCATCGTGGCCACCAACAAGGGCCCGCACTACGCGGACTCCTGGTTCCTCGGCGGCCAGTTCCCCAAGGGCGTCGACCGCAACAAGGTCAGGTTCGGCACAAGCGTCAAGGGCACCCAGTGCTTCGCCGAGGGTGACCGGGCGTTCTTCTGCTTCCTGCCGCAGGTGGTCGAGGTGGGCGACTCCGTCGCCATGGTGTTCGAGGCGCCGGTGAAGAAGAGCGCCAAGGGCACCCAGACGGCGACGCTCGGCGTGGTCAGCTACAACCTCGACACCGGTATGGAGGACATGAGCAAGGAGGAGCTGGACCGGCTCGGCGTCCCCGAGTTCGGCTTCTCGAAGACGGTCAAGACCAAGATCGTTCGCTGACCGGTGCCCGGTCCGAAGGGCGTACCTGCTGCACGACCATCGGACCGGGCGCAGTACCGTGGCTGGATGTGGACCAGCGCACCCTCCTGATCACCCTGACCGGCCCCGACCGGCCCGGTGTCACGTCGCGTCTCTTCTCCGTCCTTTCCGGCTTCCCGGTGACGGTCTCCGACATTGAGCAGGTCGTCATCCGGGGCCGGCTCACGCTCGGCGTGCTCGTCGCGTACGCGGGCGGCCCCTCGACCGGCACCGGCACCACACTCGGCGCCATGTGGACCGCCGTCGAGCGAGTGGCCGAGGACCTCGGCATGGAGGTCGAGCTCTCCACCGGATCCCAGACCAGGGACCAGCGCCGCCGCGGCCGCCTGTCGGTCAGCGTGCTCGGCGCCACACTTCAGCCCGCCGCGATCGCGGGCATCGCCGGGCGCATCGCCGCCGCCGGCGCCAACATCGACCGCATCGAACGCCTGGCCCAGTGGCCCGTCACCTGCATCGAGCTGTCCGTCTCCGGGGCCAACCCGGACGCGCTGCGGGTCGAGCTGGCCGCCGAGGCCGCCGCCCAGGAAGTCGACGTGGCCGTGCAGCGCACGGGCCTGTCCCGGCGGGCCAAGCGGCTGATCGTCATGGACGTCGACTCGACCCTCATCCAGGGCGAGGTCATCGAGCTGCTGGCCGCTCACGCCGGCTGCCTCGACGAGGTCGCCAAGGTCACCGAGCAGGCCATGCGCGGCGAGCTCGACTTCGCCGAGTCGTTGCGCAAGCGGGTCGCGTTGCTCGAGGGGCTGCCTGCCGAGGTGTTCGAGCAGGTGCGCAAGCAGGTCGTGCTCACGCCCGGCGCCCGTACGCTGGTGCGGACGCTCAAGCGGCTCGACTACCGCTTCGCCATCGTCAGCGGCGGCTTCACCCAGATCACCGACGGGCTGGTCGAGGAGCTGGGCATCGACTACTCCGCCGCGAACGTCCTGGAGGTCGTGGACGGGCGGCTGACCGGACGGGTCGTGGGTGAGATCGTCGACCGGCCGGGCAAGGCCCGGGCGCTGGAGCGCTTCGCGCGCGAGGCCCACCTGCCGATCTCCCAGACCGTGGCCATCGGCGACGGGGCCAACGACCTGGACATGATCGCGGTGGCCGGGCTGGGGATCGCGTTCAACGCCAAGCCGGTGGTCCGCCAGGCCGCCGACACCGCGGTCAACACGCCCTACCTGGACTCGATCCTCTACCTGCTGGGGATCTCGCGGGACGAGGTGGAGGCGGCCGACGCCGAGGACGGCGTGCTCACGGCCGGCTAGTTTTCCTTCGGATCCCAGAGCGTCATCAGCCGGCTCTCTCCTGGGTAGAGGTCCGCCCACGCCGACTCCACCCGGATCACCGCGAACGCGCCCGGCCGGAACACGTAGTCGCCTCCGGCCAGGCCCAAGGCCAATTCGTGCACGCCGGGGTTGTGGCCGCACAACACCACGGTGCCCAGGTCCGGATCGGACCGGCGGACCAGCTCCAGCAGCTCCTCGGGGTAGGCCTCGTAGATGTCGCGCTCGTAGCTGATCTCCATCTCGGGGAAGGCGATCTCGGCGGTGCGCTTGGTCCTGAGCGCCGGCGAGCAGAGCACCGCGTCCGGCTCCAGCCCGGCGGCCCTGATCTCATCGCCCGCCCGCTTCGCGTCCCGCTCCCCGCGGTCGGTCAGCGGCCGCTCCCGGTCGGCCAGGCCGGGGATGTGGGCGGCTTTCGCATGCCGCAGTACGATCAACGTCCGCACCGGATCACCCTGTCTTCGAAGCCCAGTTGGCCAGCGCGACGAGCGCGGCCAGGATGACGAGCATCGCCAGCAGAATGAGGCCCAGGGTCTTTCCGCCGCTGGGCGGCTTGTCATCTTCCACGTGCCTAGTTTCCCACCGGGGCCCTCCGGTGCCACGCCCGCCTGTCGCAACCGCCCCCACACCCCGGACAGCGGGACGCCCGCCCCCACGCGGGAGCGGGCGTCTCTGGTGTGGGTGCCGGGCTATGACGCGACCGGCTCCTGCTCACGATTGTTGTTGTCGCTGGCCGGCTCACTGGTCGCCGACCGCCGCTTGGACACCACGATGGCGCCGACCACCACGGCCACCGCCACCACGGTGATGCCGATCCGCAGGGCCGCGTTGCCGGCGAGGAGCACCACCGCGGGCGCGATCAGCAGCGCCACCAGGTTCATCACCTTGATGAGCGGGTTGATGGCAGGCCCGGCCGTGTCCTTGAACGGGTCGCCGACCGTGTCGCCGATGACCGTGGCGGCGTGCGCCTCCGAGCCCTTGCCGCCGTGGTGCCCGTCCTCGACCAGCTTCTTGGCGTTGTCCCAGGCGCCACCGGAGTTGGCCAGGAACACGGCCATCAGCGTGCCGCAGGCGATCGCCCCCGCCAGGAACGCGCCCAGCGGCGCGTACCCGAGAGCGAACCCGACCGCGATCGGGGTCATGACCGCCAGCAGACCGGGCGTGGCCAGTTCGCGCAGCGAGTCACGGGTGCAGATGTCGACGACGCGCCCGTACTCCGGCTTCTCCGTGCCGTCCATGATGCCGGGCTTGGTGCGGAACTGGTCCCGCACCTCGAAGACGACCCGCATCGCGGCCCGCCCGACGGCCGAGATCGCCAGGCCGGAGAACAGGAACACGACCGCCGCCCCGATGATGAGGCCGACGAGGACGTTGGGATTGTCGATGCTCAGGCTGAAGTTCTGGAAGATGCCCAGGGCGTCCTTGATCGACGCGTCAGCCCTGGCGAGCTCGAGTTCCACCGCGGTGCGGAAGGCGCCGAACAGCGCGGTCGCCGCCAGCACGGCCGTGGCGATCGCGATGCCCTTGGTGATCGCCTTCGTCGTGTTGCCGACGGCGTCCAGGCTGGTGAGCACCTGGGCGCCCTCGCCATGGACGTCGCCCGACATCTCGGCGATGCCCTGCGCGTTGTCAGAGACCGGGCCAAAGGTGTCCATGGACACGATGACGCCGACCGTGGTCAGCAGGCCCGTGCCGGCCAGGGCCACCGCGAACAGCGCGAGCGTCACGTTGCCGAAGCCCAGCAGGAACGCGCCGTAGACCGCGCCGCCGATGATCAGGGCGGAGTAGACCGCCGACTCCAGGCCGACGCTGATGCCGGACAGGATGACCGTGGCGGCGCCGGTGCGGGAGCTCTCGCCGATCTCGCGTACGGGACGCCGGGTGGTCTCGGTGAAGTAGCCGGTCAGCAGCTGGATGGCGCTGGCCAGCACCAGGCCGATGAGGACCGCGCCGATGGCGATGAGCCGCGGGTCGGCGTCGGACTGGACGACCGAGCCGGTCAGGCCGCTGAAGTCAGCGGGCAGGTACAGGAAGGCCGCCACGGCGACCAGCACTGCGGAGATCGCGGCCGAGATGAAGAAGCTGCGGTTGATCGCGGCCATGCCGTTGCGGTCGCCGTCGCGCATCCCGGTGACGAAAATGCCGATGATCGCCGTGATGACACCGATCATCGGGACGATCAGGGGGAAGATCAGCCCCTGCTCACCGAAGGCCGCGCTGCCCAGGATGAGGCTGGCGACCAGCATGACCGCGTACGACTCGAACAGGTCGGCGGCCATGCCCGCGCAGTCGCCGACGTTGTCGCCCACGTTGTCGGCGATGGTGGCGGCGTTGCGCGGGTCGTCTTCGGGGATGCCCTGCTCGACCTTGCCGACCAGGTCGGCGCCGACGTCGGCGGCCTTGGTGAAGATGCCGCCGCCGACTCGCATGAACATCGCCAGCAGCGCCGCCCCGAAGCCGAACCCTTCGAGCACGTGGGGCGCCTCGCCCCGGTAGATGAACACGACCACGGCCGCGCCCAGCAGGCCGAGGCCGACGGTGAACATCCCGGCCACGCCGCCGGTGCGGAACGCGATGCGCATGGCGCGCTTCTCGCCCGAGTCGTTGGCCGCGGCGGCGACGCGGACGTTCCCGCGCACGGCCAGCCACATGCCTATGAACCCGGTCAGAGCGGAGAATACCGCCCCGACCACGAAGAAGATCGATCGCCCGATGCGGACGTCCATCTCTCCAGGTAGCAGGAGCAGCAGGAAGGGAATCACGACGACGAAGATCGCCAACGTGCGGAATTGACGCGTGAGATAGGCGGCGGCGCCTTCTTGTACGGCACGGGCGATGTTTTGCATGCGCTCGGTGCCCTGGCCGGCGGACAGCACTTCGCGCACCAGGCCGCCGGCGACGGCTAGTGCGATCAGTGCGACCGCGGCGACCACGATCACGATGGTGAGATTGTTTGCGCTCAGGGCCAGATTGGACGCTGGCTCCGATGCCAGCATGTGCCTGCTCATCGTTCTCCTCGGCAAGACCGGTCGTCCTGCCCGGACGGTGCTGCAGATTTCCTCGGCGGGTGTAGCGGCACCTTCCGGGTTGTGGGTGCCGCTTCCGGTTGAATCCGCGTTCCGCCGGATCACCTTGGCCGGTGCCGGGAGTCTACGCAGGCGGTGAACGGATATGAAGGCTCGGAAGGTCACTAATTATGCAGACGTCCAGCAAGGCCCTGCCCGTGCCCCGGTTTGCACCCTGACAACCGTAATTTCCCTCTGTTTACGGGCATGGCAAGGTATCGTTCCGGTCAGCCGAAACCCGGGATCGGCAAGCGCGTGCATGCACGGCGTGACCGTGGACGATCCAGGTCCACGGTCACGCCTGACGGAGAGAAGGCGCCCGCGGCCCACGCCTGTACGGAGGCGATGGTGCCCGTAGCGCCGTAACGGCGGCCTGCCACTGAACAAGTCAGCAGCGTCTCCCTGGACAGGCCTCAGCCCCGTGCGGGGATGGGGCCGGGGTGGGCCACCGTAAAGAAAGAAAGGAAAAGACTATGAGGTAGGGATACCAGCGGCGGGCCAGCTCATGCGGATGTCGGTGCCCTTGGGAGTGGGCAGGACCTCGACGTCGTCGGCCAGCCCCGCGATGACCGCGAGCCCGAAACCCGTCATGAACGAGTCAGAGAGCATGCCTAGGTCAAGCGGCTTCTCCTGCTGGAGCTCATCGCTGGGGGCGTGATCGCTCACCGTGACCTCGAAGCGCCCGGCGTCGTCACGCAGCTCGATGCGAATGGGCTCGCCCGGACAGTGAGCGCGATGTGCCTCCACTGCCCGGGAACACGCCTCACCCACAGCGAGCCTGACCTCGTCCAGCAGGGACTCCTCCACACCGGTGCGGCGCGCTATCGCCGTCGCGACCAGCCGGGCGGTCCGCACATGCGCGGGGAGGGCGCTGAACGTCAGCTCGACGGTAGGCATGCTACTTGTCTTTGCCGTGAGCTTCCTTGGCTTCGTCGACCGAAGCGTAGATCCCGAAGACCTTGGTCAGACCGGTGATCCGGAAGATCTTGAGGATGCGCTCCTGCGTGCAGACCAGCTCGAGGGAGCCGTCGTGCGCCCGTACACGCTTGAGCCCGCCGACCAGGACACCCAGGCCCGTGGAGTCGAGGAAGTCGACCTTCTCCATGTTGACGAGAAGGTGGAAGTTACCCTTGTTCACAAGGTCGATCAGAAGCTCACGCAATCTCGGCGCGGTGTAGACATCGATCTCACCCTCGACCTCGACGATGGTGAGTCGGTCCTCGTTGTGGTGATCCAACTTCAGATCCACAGATCCTCCAGCGCCTCGCCTGCGAAAGTACTGTTGCCGGCCTGGCAATCTGGAGTCTCGGCTCCAGACTGTCCGACCTTGACGCGTGGGCATTCAACCACGCGTGTGGCTTGTGTCTATACGAAATCACGATTCCCGGCGACTTTGCCCATCGATGCAAGACTGGAAACAGTGACTTCCTCGGCATCCTCCCCAGAACAAGCAGGTCCACTCCTCCGCCACCTGCTTAGTGTTCCCGCACGTCATGAGCGTGTCACCCATGTGGAGCATGTTCCAGCACGTCAGGCCGGTCAAGGCCGCTGGCCCAAATGGACGCCAGAAGTGCTTGTTACGCGCTTGGCGAACCGCGGGGTGACTGGACTCTGGCCTCACCAATATGAGGCCGCCGACCTGGCATTTCGTGGCCGAAACGTGATCATCTCCACAGGGACGGCGTCGGGGAAGTCGCTGGCGTACCTCACTCCGGCCGTCGCCTCGTGTCTGGACGGCGGCACGGTGCTGTACCTGACGCCGACCAAGGCCCTGGCCGCCGACCAGCTGCGCGGGCTGCGGGAGCTGCGCATCACCCAGGTACGCGCGGCCTGCTTCGACGGGGACACACCGTTCGAGGAGCGGACGTGGGTCCGCCAGCACGCGAACTACGTCCTGACAAATCCAGACATGCTCCATCGGGGGATTTTGCCGCGACACGCCCAGTGGTCCGCGTTCTTCCGCCGGCTCCGCCTGATCGTCGTGGACGAGTGCCACGGCTACCGCGGCGTCTTCGGCTCCCACGTCGCCCAGATCCTGCGCCGCCTGCGCCGCGTCTGCGCCCGGTACGGCTCGCGACCCACGTTCTTGCTCGCTTCGGCGACGGCCAGCGAGCCGGGGGCGTTCGCAATGAGGCTGACGGGGCTTGAGATGGACGAGGTGACTGTGGACGCCTCTCCCAAGGGGTCTAACACCATCGCCCTGTGG
The DNA here is from genome assembly GCF_052245915.1 of Nonomuraea sp. 10N515B. Classification (NCBI taxonomy): domain Bacteria; kingdom Bacillati; phylum Actinomycetota; class Actinomycetes; order Streptosporangiales; family Streptosporangiaceae; genus Nonomuraea; species Nonomuraea sp. 10N515B. The sequence goes on along the minus strand of NZ_JBQQBQ010000040.1, from coordinate 8,177 downwards.
GAGCCGCCTCTGACGGAGCTACGGGGCGAGGGAGGGGCTCCTGTGCGGCGCACGGCGACGGCGGAGGCGGCGGATCTGCTCGCGGACCTCGTTCTGGCGAACGTCCGCACACTCGCCTTCGTCCGCTCCCGGCGCGGCGCGGAGACGGTCGCGCTGTCGGCCCGCGCCAAACTCGCCGACGTCGCCTTCTCCATGCCCTTCGCCGGTACGGGCATATCCCCCACACCCCATGGACCCACCGCCGCACCTGCCGCGCCGGCTCCGGGCCCTACACCGTCAACCCCTGGCCCAGGCCCCGCACCTGCGACGTCTGCCCACGACCGCAGCGCCACGCCCCCTGCCCAAGACCGCGGCGCCACGCCAGCCGCCCAAGACCACGGCACCACGCCACCCGCCCAAAACCACGGCACCACGCCACCCGCCCAAAACCACGGCACCACGCCACCCGCCTCCAGCCGCGCGGATCGCCAGACAGCCCCCGAGCGACCGGCGCACCTCGATCGGCCCAATGGCACCTTGCCCTCAGCGGACACCTGGACGCCGGCGGACCTCCCCGACCTGGCGGACCTCCCGAACAAGATCGCCGCCTATCGAGCCGGCTACCTCGCGGAAGACCGCCGCATCCTGGAGAAGGCGCTCCGTGAAGGCACCATCATGGGCCTGGCCACCACGAACGCCCTCGAGCTAGGCGTCGACGTCTCCGGCCTGGACGCCGTGCTGATCGCGGGCTGGCCCGGCACCCGGGCCTCCCTGTGGCAGCAGGCAGGCCGGGCGGGCCGCGACGGCCGGGACGCCCTCGCCGTGCTGATCGCCAGAGACGACCCACTGGACACCTACCTCGTCCACCACCCGCAGGCCCTGTTCGGCCAGCCCGTGGAGGCCATCGTCCTGGACCCCGGCAACCCGTACGTCCTGGGCCCTCATCTCTGCGCCGCGGCCGCCGAGATCCCCCTGACCGAGGACGACCTGCCCATCTTCGGCCCCACCACCCCCGATGTCCTGGACGACCTGGTCGGCGAGGGCTTGCTGCGGAAGCGCCCGGCGGGCTGGTTCTGGACCAGGCGCGAGCGGGCCACCGACCTCGCCGACATCAGAGGCGGCGGAGGCGCCCCGATCCAGGTCGTCGAGTCGTCCACGGGCCGCCTCCTGGGCAGCGTGGACGAGCCGTCCGCGCACACCACCGTCCACACCGGCGCTGTCTACATCCACCAGGGCGAGACCTTCCTGGTGGAGCTCCTCGACCTGGACGCCGGCGTGGCCCTGGTCTCCAGCGCCAACCCCGACTACTCGACGTTCGCACGGGACATAACCGACATCTCCATCCTCGCCACCGAGCGTTCCCAGCCACTGGGCCCCGGCACGCTGCATTTCGGCCAGGTGGAGGTGACCAGGCAGGTGGTCTCGTACCTCATGAGGCGTCTCCACTCCGGCGAGATGCTCGGCGACGAGCCGCTCGACCTGCCGCCCCGTACGCTCCGTACCCGCGCGGTCTGGTGGACGCTGCCCGCCTCGGCCGTGGCGCCCCTCGCGGAAGCGGGCATCGACCTCGGAGGCGCAGCCCATGCCGCCGAGCACGCCTCGATCGGCCTGCTGCCGCTGTTCGCCACCTGCGACCGCTGGGACATCGGCGGCGTCTCCACGGAGTTGCACGCCGATACGGGCCTGCTCACGGTGTTCGTGTACGACGGCCACGAAGGCGGCGCCGGTTTCGCCGAACGCGGCTACGCCCGCGCGACGGACTGGCTGACGGCCACCCGCGAAGCCATCGCGTCCTGCGAATGCGAACGCGGCTGCCCTTCCTGCATCCAGTCCCCCAAATGCGGCAATGGCAACGAACCCCTGCACAAACGCGGCGCCATCCGTCTCCTGAACACACTCTTGGCCGCCGAATGACCGACACCAGAGCACGACCGGCATGACGGGAACCCGCCCGCGATCAGGCCCTTGACCAGGTGAACCGCACGACTTCGCCCGCTGCGCGATGGCTCCACGCCGGATCGGGGGCGGCACTGCGTCGGGTCGATGATGGCTCAGCCCCGGATCGGGGTGGCACTGCGCCGGACGGGGGGTGGCACTGCGATGATGGCTCAGCCTCAGATCGGGGGAGGCACTGCGCCGGACCGATGATGGCTCAGCGTCGGCAGCACTGACGCAGGACCTGGCGGTCCTTCAGGCGCGCCGGCGTGCCGCAAAGGCGCGCTTGTCCTCATCCCCTTCATCCCCGGCGTTGTCGTCGTCGTCATCGTCGTCCGTGGCCCAGAAATCCGCGGCCCCAGGCTGTGGCCGCTCCCAGAACCCACTGTCCTCCATGGACCTGGGCGACGGCGGCAGGTAGTCGTCCCAGCGATCCTCAATCCGCACGCCGGGGCGCAGAACGGAAGCCGACGACTCAGGCACATCCGTAACAGCCGAACTGGGCAGGGCGATCCGCACCGGCTCCTGACGAACCACGCGCACTTCGTCGACCACGGGCGCTTCGTCGGCACCACCCGCATCCCCGGCCATGCCCTCGACCGCCCGCGCCTCGCCACCATCTGACGGCGCCACGGCGGGCATTTCCTTGTGTGCCTGGTCGGGCAGAGCCGCCTTGGGGAGCTCCTGAAGCCGCGCACGGGGGCCGGCACCGGATACCTGATGCAACCGCCGACTGTCGCCGGAGGACGTCCCTGTCTCCCGAACCTCCAGAAGATCGACGGAGGACGCCCCCTGAGCCGGCACCCGGCCAACCGACGACAGACCCTCGCCCACTGAACCCTCGGCCGAGGACGCGTCCTCAGTATGTGGCCGATCGGCCGACGACGCCTTCGAAGCAGGTGAACGATCGGGAACGCGTGTCTTGGCCACGGCAAGGATCACAGCTGGCCTGCGCCGAGGGGGTGTCGAGGTCACCGGGACGCCGCCGTCATCAGCTCGCACCGCCGCCGCCACCTCGCCTCCCTCCGAATCGGCAACCGCCCTCGAAGCCATGACGGCCGGGGCTTGGGGGTGCCGTACACCCTCGGCGGCGAGCGCGCGTCTCCGGGCCCAAGCCCCTGCGTGGGCGCCGAGCAGCAACAGGAGCAGGCCGCCCGCGATGTAGAGCCCATACTGGCCGAAGTTCCCGATCGGGGACTCGTCCGATTGCGCCTTCACGTCACCCGCCTGGACAGGCGCGGAGTCCGTGCCGTCTTCCTTGGTGCCCGCGGGGTTCAGGCCGCCCGTGTCACCCTGGCTGTCGGCGGTCGGGATCGGGAGGTTGCCGTCCGAGTCGGTATCGGGGATGGCCGGCAACTTGGAGGTCGTCGGCTTGCGGGTGGTCGGCTTGCTCGTGGGCACGGTCTGCTTCTTGGCCGGCAGGGTCGGCAGCGGATCGACCTTCCGGGTGTCCTTCGGCGTCTGCCGGGTCTTGGCCGTTTCCTTCTTCGGCTGGGCGGCGGGCGGGGCGGGGATCGTGACGTAGGCGGCACCCGATTCGTCCGACCCGATCGACCCGCCGTCGCCGTCACCCCGGAACGCCTTGACCGTGAATCCCACATTCTGCCCCGCCGCATTGGCCGGCACGGCGAGCGCCGCCTCGCAGGTGCCGCCGGCGCACGCGCTGTCCACAGGCACCCGCCCCACGACGCCGGAGTGGGTGTTGGCCACCTCATACGACTGCAAGTCAGGCTCTGATCCCTTGCTCCAGGTCACCAAGATCTTTTTGGTGCCCTGGAGGCTGGCGTTCACGTTGCCTGGGGTCTGGGCGGGCCGCCGTAGCTTGAACGTGCTGTTCGCGTAGGCGGTCCCGGTGATCTCGCCTTTGAGTGTCACGGTGAACGTGCCGTTGGGGGCGTTCCCGGCGTCGAACGTACCGGAAATCGTCTGGTTCGCTCCGCCATCGGCCACCTTCTGCGTGGGCGTCGATGGCCCATCCACGTACAGGCCCATGCGGAGTTGCATCAGCCCCGTACGCGCGGAAACCGTGACGGAGGAACTCGAGACGACCTGACCGTCGGAGGGTGAGGTGATCTGCCCGGAGGAGCCGGCCCGCGTCACCCCGGTCACCGTGGCCGCCGTCGCCGGCTGGGCAGAACCGCCGAGCACAATGGATGCCACCGCGACGATCCCCGCGGTCACCACTCTGCCAACTACCGTCACGACGCTTCCCTCCATCGAGAGCCTCGCGCCGTCCGGATGGGGGCATTCGGACGACGATCGGAAGTGCAGTCCGCCCGGCGATACGGTCACCGACCGCCCCCGGACCCGCACCTTAGCGACTCCGTCCCGGCTCTCCCAGACCCTTTGTCGTAGACGGCATGGACCGAGGGTAAGCGGAACGTTACGCGAGATATCCAACTCTTGGACACGCTGTCCAAGAAGTCGTGACTTGATTGCGACCTTGCCTCACAAACCCCAAAAGCCCCGTTTGATCCGCCCCTCCCAACCGCGCCCACCAGTCCTGCAAGAGGCGCCTGTGATCTCAGAAACCACCCTTCGACAGGCCCGCCCTTTCGGAGGGAGGCCAAGCGGCGTCCGGCCTGTGCTGCAGGGATCCTGCAGCACCGCCCAGAGCAGCCCACCAATGGCCCGACCATCGCTGCGCAGCGATGGCTTCTAACGATCGTCACTGCCGAGTGGCGTCCGCTCTGCCGGGCCCGCCCGCGCTCTGCCGCTCACGGTGCGAGTGCCGACAATGGGCAACGAGATCGGTAACGAGGTCCAGACATCGGCCACCTCATCGTTGATCTCGCATCGGGTCAGCTCGACGCCGTTCTCGGCGGCCAATGCGGCGGCTCTGGCGCAGGCGCCTTCGGGATCGAAGAGGGCCAACCTGGCGGCGGCAAGGGCGCTCATGTCGGCGGCGTTGTTGACGCGATGGCGGGCCACGCGCGCGGCGCCCACGGTGGCGAACGCCGTAGCGACGGCCATCAGGAGCCCCATGAGGGCAACGCCCCATATCGTGGCTGACCCTCGTTCCCTGGGATTGATTGCTACCTCTCCTTACGTGCCACCTTGCTGGTGGGTCGTGGGTTGCAGGTCGCCGGTCGCGGGCCACGGGCCGCGCGTGTGCGGCATGGTCGGGGTCTCGGGTGTGGGCAACGGGTCGACGGTGTGGACACGGGCCGCGCGAGTGGGCACAGGTCGCGGTGTGGGCACAGGTCGCGGTGTGGGCCGCGGGTCCTGGAGGCTGCCATACAGCCGTTGCCAGCAAGATGCGGCAAGCCGTCATACATCCGCTCTCACCCTCTCTAGATGGCGAACGGTGGATGGACTCCACGACTCCACGGCCCCCTCTTCTACGTCATGGCGGTCGTCATGATTCGGTATCGGCGGTGGCCGAAGCTGATACGCGAACTGCTGGCAGCGAGGAACCCCATGCTGGTCGTACTTGCACTGTGATCTGCACTTTTGTGGTCTCTGTGTCGCGCGTTACGTCTACGTGAGCATCTGGGTGTGTGGCCGAGCGGGCGACGTCGCGGACCTGGTCCAGCGGCTCGCCCCGAGCGGCGGCTCGGGCCGCCGCGCGGGCCGCGTCCACGCATTCCAATTGCGCGCCTACGGCTTGGATGGCCCATAGCGCGGCTGCCAGGACGAGCATGAGCGCGGGCAGCATCGCGGCGGTCTCGGCCGTCACCGAGCCGCGCGATGCCATCCGCTGGCCGTCCATCGGAGCTCGCGCCCCCGCAGTCGTGGTCCGGCCGCGCCTAGTGGTCCACGCGAGAGGCGTAGTCTGCGCGGGGCGTAGGGTCACCCGTTCGTGTTGAGCGCTCGGTCGATGAGGGACGACAACATTTCCTGGACCTCCGGACTGCTGACCACCTTGAAGAGAAGTGCGGCGAAAGCGCAGGCTGCGATGGTTCCGACGGCGTACTCAGCCGTGGACATGCCTCGTTCCCGGTTGGCGGCCGCGTAGTGAAGCCACCTGTTGGACCGCTGTCGCGAGCCTCGGCGTGCTCTGGGCTCATCGGGAGCGGCGGTCGATGGCATATGCGGGGAGGTGTGAGGCGCTGATGAGTGCTTGGACTCCGGCTCGATGTCCCTTGGGAACTCGCGAGCTGTGTGCACGGCCTCTGCGGCCTCGTGAATTGCGCCTCTAGCTGCAACGGAGTGGGTCGGGTTGTGAGTGATCACGGCCATGCCGGCCGTCTTGCCAGATGAGGGCGTATCGGTGGAGTGGGTGAGCGCGGGAACGTTCGTCTTGCTGAGATTCACCTTGCTGGCTGGGCTTTTCGGCGATGCGGCGAGGAGGGCTACTGGGATGGCGCTGATGTTGCCTGGCGTGGTGGCGGGACTATGCATCGTGCCTCCAGGTGCTCGGTGGAGCCGGGCTCTTGTCCGGCGGGAGACCTAGGTTCGCCGAGACGAGGTCGGGTTCGATGGGCCGAGTGGCGTTCTGTGGAGGACGTTGGGTTTTCCACAATCAGGGGGTTGACCTGGGGTTTTAGGGCTAGGCTGCTCCGTGTTCGCCCGCTTGGCCCGTGAGTGGCCCGTCGTTTCCGTTTTCGCAGGTCAGGGCACTATCGGTGATCGTTCCGCCGGACAGGGCCGCCTCGATCTTCGCGTTCGCGGCGTCTTCGCCGCCCTTGATCCAATGGGCCACCCCGGAGGAGGTACCGGCACCTGGCCCCTCCCTCGGGGGGTGTCTCGCATCCGATAAATGGGTCCCGGTCGTCGGCGTCACCGCACCATTCGACGCGACAAACCGGGACCCCACCCCCGGCTGAATACCAAGGCGGCAGCGTTCGGCATCAGCCAGGGTCATCCCCGGAAGCAAAGCCCAGGACCTCACCCTGGGCATCCGCGAGTCGTGCTTCCGGAGGCTCACGCAGTGGGCCACCCGTCCAGTAGGGGCCCACATTCGCCAGGTCCAATCGGCCGACCGCATCGACGAACCGATCCCACACCGTCCGAGGCACGTCCAGCACCTTCGGCCGCCACGCAACCGGCCTTTCACGCTCGGCAAACCCCTCGTCAATCGCGAAACGCACCCATCCCCGTTTGCCGTTCACCTTTTCCAACGGTGTCGGCAGGTAATGGCCGCGCTTAACCTCATCCACGAAGGTAAGCCAACCGTTCTCACGCACCACCATTTCCATGTGCCACCAACGGACCTTGATGAAAGGACCGAACCTATCCCGGCGTGCTTCCAGATAGCCGGGGTCTTCCTCGCTCATGGCCTACTCCGCGAGATCCGCCGGACTGGTGAGTTGGTGATGTGTCCCCTCTGGAGCCGCCCCGTACATCCGCCAGTACCGCTCGGTGTACAAGCGCATGATCCGCCCCACGGCCGTCTCCATCGCCGAGCACGGGCAGGAGGTGTAGCGCCATGGCCCCGGTGCGCTGGTATCGCTCAGCGACCAGCGGAAACGCCATCCGTCCGGCCCCCACTCACACCACACCGTCAACCCCACCGACCACACGCCCACCAACGCGATCCCCTCGCATTCGGAGATCTGCGAGCTGATACCGCGACGCCCCAGGTGACCCGCCAACTCCCGCGCCAGCCGTCCGGCGGGACTCCACACACGTGTAGCCGTCCTCACCGCTCTTTCCTCCCGACCCCACCCAGGAAATCGACCAGTTCGGCATCCTCCTCCGCCAGCCGGGGATCCATCTCCGGGCGCCACAGCGGCACCCGAACCAGCCCCGGATCCACCAGCTCAACATCCGCCACCGTGATGAACTCCCGGATTGCCTCTTCACTGCGCGGGGTCACGGACGCCGATGCCGTGTCATAGACAGCAGCGGCGGCGATCGTGTTCGGTGCCTCCAGCACATGCGTCAGCCCCAGATAGCTCCCCGGCTCCATGTGCTCCATCAGCGTCCGCACGATCGACCAGGGATCCTCCCCATCCCTGATGAAGTGCATGGTCGTTACCAGCAGCACCCCAACGGGAAGGCCGTAGTCCAGCAGCTCCAGCGCCTTGTGCAGGATGAACTCGGGGTAACGCACATCCAGTTGCACCATCATCGTGCGCTCATCGGTGGCCAGCAGCGCCCGCCCATGCTGGGCAACGATGGGGTCGTAGTCCACATAGACCGTCCGCGCGTCCGCGTGGATCGCTTGGGCGATCTCATGCACGTTGCCCTGAGAGGGCGTTACGCGAGGCGAAGTCCATGATGTCGCAGTGTGATCGGATGGATTTGTAGCGTTACCGCCCGTCGGCGGGCTGCCCTGTGCTGGGATAGCCGGGTGAGCGAGCGCAAGCCGTACCCGA
>NZ_JBQQBQ010000039.1:0-96909 GCF_052245915.1 Nonomuraea sp. 10N515B | reverse complement strand
GTCCGAAACCCCACGGGCCCCCGCCCCACGCGCCAGCACATCGTCGCCATGAACCAAGGGGGTAGCGAGTGATCGCCTTCATCTCCCGAAGACTGATCACCTCCTTCTTCGTCCTCCTGGCCGCCACCATGGTCATCTACGGGCTGACGGCGCTCGCCGGCGACCCGCTGGAGGACCTGAGGGAGCTTCCGGGCCCGGACCGGGAAAGGAGGATGGCCGACCGCATCGACCGGATGAACCTCGACGTCGCCCTTCCTCTGAGATATCTGGCCTGGCTCGGCAACCTGTTCCGCGGTGACCTCGGCGTCAACCGCGACGGCCAGGACGTGGGCGTGCTGCTCGGCGCGGCCCTGTCGGCGACGCTCCAGCTCGTCGTGGCGGCCACCGTGCTCGCGGTCGTCATCGGCGTGATCGTGGGCATCGTCTCGGCGCTGCGGCAGTACAGCGCCTTCGACTACTCGGTCACCTTCGCCGCCTTCGTCTGCTTCTCCCTCCCGCTCTTCTGGGTCGCGGTCATGCTCAAGCAGTACATCGCCATCGAGTTCAACGACTGGCTCCGGGATCCCGTCATCCCGCCTGCCGTCATCGGCTCGGCGGCCCTGGTCGGCGGCCTGGCCTGGGCGGCGCTGGCCGTGGGCGAGCGGCGGCTCAGGCTGGCCGCGTTCGGTGCGGGCGCCGCCGTCACGGCCGTGACGCTGGCGCTGCTCTCGGCGACCCGCTGGTTCGCCGATCCGGGCATCGGGCTGTTCGCGCTGGCCGTTCTCGCGGGAGGCACGGCGATCGGGCTGACCGTGCTGATCTCCGGGCTGCAGTACCGCGGCCCGCTCTACGCGGCCCTGGCGGCCGCGGGAATCGGCGTGCTCCTGTCCGAGGTCCTGGATCCCGTGCTGGCCGACCCCGGCTGGGCGGGGATCTTCGGGCTCGCGCTCGTCACCGTGGCCGTCTGCGCGGGACTCGGGCACGGCCTCGGCGGCCTGCTCCGCCGCCAGGCGATCACCGCCGCCGTGCTGACCGGGCTGATCACCGGCGGGCTGATCTTCCTCGACCGGATGCTGCGCGGCTTCGCCGCCTACAGCGAGCGGGTCCGCGGCCGCCCGATCTCCACGATCGGCTCACGCACCCCGAACTTCACCGGCGACTTCTGGCAGACGAACCTGGACGCGGCCGGGCACCTCCTGCTGCCGACCATGGCGCTGATCCTGATCTCCCTGGCCACGTACACACGCTACAGCCGCTCCAGCATGCTCGAGGTGATGAACCTCGACTACGTGCGCACCGCGCGGGCCAAGGGCTCGCCCGAGCGCACGGTGATCACCAAGCACGCCTTCCGCAACGGGATGATCCCGATCACCACGCTCATGGCCGTCGACTTCGCGGGCGTGATCGGCGGCGCCATCGTGACCGAGAACGTCTTCGGCTGGCAGGGCATGGGGAGCCTGTTCCTCAGGGGGCTCCAGCAAGTGGACCCCGCTCCGGTCATGGCGTTCTTCATCGTCTCGGGGACCGCCATCGTCGTGTTCAACATGCTGGCCGACATCGTCTACGCCTATCTCGACCCGCGGATCAGGCTGTCATGAGGGAGAACCACCTATGACGATCAGCGCCCAGGCTCCAGGGGCCGCGCAGGGCATGACCGTCGTCGCCCGCACCCAGGGCCAGATGGTCCGGCGCCGGTTCTTCCGGCACCGCGCCGCGCTCGCCGGCATGGTCGTCTTCGGCGGCGTCGTCCTGCTGGCGTTCACCTCCATCGGGTTCGGGCCCGTGCCCGGCTGGTGGGACAAGACGTATCTCGCCACCGGATCACTGGTCAACCAGGGCAGGCCGACGCTCAGCGTGGTCCCCGCGTTCCTCGGCGGTCAGGGGATCCGCCTCGGCGAGCATCCGTTCGGCCAGGACAACATCGGCATCGACTACTTCGCGCTGACCATGCGCGGCGCCCAGCAGTCGATCATCGTCGCGTTCATCGTCGGCTTCGTCGCCACCACGGTCGGGACGATCGCAGGCGCCTTCGCCGGATACTTCAGGAAAATTACGGAATCGATCATCATGCGGCTGACCGATGTGATGATCACCATTCCGATCCTGATCATCGCGGCCATCGTCGGACGGGCGTTCGGCGATTCGGGCATAGTGATCCTGGCCATCTGCATCGGCCTGGTGACCTGGCCCACGCTGGGCCGGCTGATCCGGGGCGAGTTCCTGTCGCTGCGCGAGAAGGAGTTCGTGGAGGCGGCACGGGCGGTGGGGACCTCCGCCGGCCGGATCATCTTCCGGCACATCCTGCCGAACACCGTCGGCGTCATCATCGTCAGCGCCACCCTGGCCGTGGCCAACGCGGTGCTCCTGGAATCGGCGCTGTCGTTCCTCGGCGTCGGCGTGCAGCCGCCCGACGTCTCCCTCGGCCAGCTCATCGACACCTACCGCAGCGCGATGACCACCCGCCCGTGGCTGTTCTGGTGGCCGGGCGTCTTCATCATCGCGATCGCCCTGTCCATCAACTTCATCGGCGACGGGCTGCGTGACGCCTTCGACCCTCGACAGACCCGGGTGCGTGCCTGATGACCAGTCCCGCCAGTGAGATTCTTCGCGTGGAGGACCTGACCGTCGAGTTCCCGACCGACGACGGCGTCGTCCACGCCGTCCGGGGCGTCTCCTACGCGCTGAACGAGCGGGAGGTGCTCGGCATCGTCGGCGAGTCCGGCTCGGGCAAGTCGGTCTCCTCCCTGGCCGTGATGGGGCTGCTCCCGCGCGGCGCCCGCGTGCGGGGCCGGATCCTCTACCGCGGCGAGGACGTGCTGAAGCTGCCCGGCCGCAGGCGGCGGGCGCTGCGCGGCGGGAAGATCGCCATGATCTTCCAGGACCCCATGACGGCGCTGAACCCCGTGCACACGATCGGCGACCAGCTCGCCGAGGCGGTGCTCGCGCACGGCCTGGTGCCGAGGAAACAGGCGCTCGCGCGGGCCAAGGAGATGCTCGACCTGGTCGGCATCCCGCAGGCCGAGGCACGCCTGCGCGCCTACCCCCACGAGTTCTCCGGCGGCATGCGCCAGCGCGCGATGATCGCCATGGCGGTCATCAACAACCCGGACGTCATCATCGCCGACGAGCCGACCACGGCCCTCGACGTCACCGTGCAGGCGCAGATCCTGGAGAAGCTTCTGGCCGTCAAGGACGCCGTCAACGCCGCGATCGTGCTGATCACCCACGACCTCGGCGTGGTCGCGGGCATCGCGCATCGGGTGCTGGTCATGTACGCCGGCAAGCCGGTCGAGATCGGCGACACCGACACGATCTTCTACAAGCCGCGCATGCCGTACACGGCGGGGCTGCTCGGCTCGATGCCGTCGCTGGAGACGTCGGGCGGGCGGCTGCGCCCGATCGGCGGGGCCCCGCCGTCCTTGATCAACCTGCCGGCGGGCTGCCCGTTCTCGCCACGCTGCCCGCTGGCCGACGACACCTGCCGCAGCGAGGAGCCCACCCTCATGGAAGCCGGCGAAGGCGGGCACTACGCCGCCTGCCACCACTGGCGCGACGTGGCCGCGGCGGCGGACCCCACCGCGCTGTTCCGCAACGGGAGCGAGGCCGTCCGATGACCCACCTGCTCGAGGTCAACGACCTGGTGATGAGCTTCCCCGTACGCGGCGGCGGTCTCCTGCGCAAAGTGGGCGGCCACATCCAGGCGGTCAGCGGCGTCTGCCTGCACGTCGACCAGGGCGAGACCCTCGGCGTCGTCGGCGAGTCGGGATGCGGCAAGTCGACGACGGGCCGGGCCATCCTCCAGCTCCACAAGCCCACGTCCGGCTCGGTGCTCTTCGAAGGCGAAGAGCTGACGACGATGCCGCCCAAACGGCTGCGAGCGGTGCGGCGGGACATCCAGATCGTCTTCCAGGATCCCTACGCCTCGCTCAACCCGAAGCTGCCGGTCAACGACATCATCGCCGAACCGCTGAAGGTCCACGGCCGCTGGCAGGACGGCGGCCCCGCCCGGGTGGCCGAACTGCTCGAACGGGTCGGCCTCAACCCCGAGCACGGCAACAGGTATCCGCACGAGTTCTCCGGCGGGCAGCGCCAGCGCGTCGGCATCGCCCGCGCGCTGGCGCTGGAGCCCAAGCTCCTCGTGCTCGACGAGCCGGTGTCCGCGCTGGACGTGTCGGTGCAGGCCGGAGTGGTCAACCTGCTGGAGGATCTCCAGGACGCGTTCGGGCTGGCGTACATCTTCATCGCGCACGACCTGTCGGTGGTCAGGCACATCTCCGACCGGGTCGCGGTGATGTACCTCGGCAAGATCGTCGAAACCGGCTCGCGTGACGACGTCTACGACCGTCCCGCCCACCCTTACACCCAGGCGCTGCTGTCGGCCGCGCCGATGGCCAATCCGCGCGAGGAGCGCCGCAGGCAGCGGATCATCCTCACCGGCGAGGTGCCGAGCCCGCTGGATCCGCCCAGCGGATGCAGGTTCCGCTCGCGGTGCTGGAAGGCCCAGGACATCTGCGCCGTCGAGGAGCCCGCCCTGACCGACCGCGGCATCGGCCACCCCACCGCCTGCCACTTCGCCGAGGTGAACACCAAGGTGGTGTGACGCCCGCGGGGGCCGGTGACCCGGTCTTCGGGTCGCCGGCCCGCGCGAGTGGTGTCAGGGGGCGGTGACGGTTGCGCCGGTGACCGCTGCCGACCAGTACAGCGCCCTCGCCACCTGCGGGAACAACCCCTTCGGGTGGTTGCGGAACATCGGCTCGGTGCCGAACAGCACCACGGCCGCGCCCCGCTCGTCCCGGCCGCTGACCACAGCGGCCTGTCCCCTGGCCGCGTCCGGGCCGCCGATGCCGTCCGCCGCGTTCGGCCGCCAGTGGCCGGACACGAGCGGGCCGTCGGTGGCGTACGACTGCTCGACGGTGACCTCGGCGCCGAGGGCGGTGAACCAGCGCGGCGAGTACACGAACGAGTGCTCCGGCGACCCGCCGCCGACGGGGCCGGCCGACGAGGTCACGCGGACCACGCCGTTGGCGTCGCCGCGGCCGGCGACCGCGGTCGCCGTGAGCAGCCCTGCCGTTGCGTTGAACGCCGCCCCCGTGCCGCCACGGGTGATCACGCCGCCGGTGGCGAGGAAGGCGTCGAGCGCCGTCCGGGCCGCGGGGTTGAGCGCCGCGTAGCTGAGCCCGCTGGAGACGTACAGGACGTCGGCGCCGCTCCAGTCGAAGCCCGCGTTGAGCACGGCGGTGGAGACCGGGGTGACGGTGAAGCCCATCTCGCGCAGGGTGAACAGCTCGTCCGCGGAGGCCGCCGCGGCGATGCGCACCGGCGCCAGCGGCGTGCCCGTGGCCGGGCCCGCCGGGGTGAAGGCCACGCCGTAGCGGTCGGACACGGTCGCGGCGGCCTGGCGGGCGGCGGCCGGCACGATCGCGCGGCCGTCGTTCGTCCAGGTCACGGCCACGCCCTGGGTGAGCAGGTCGTTGAGCGCCTGGACCTCCTTGGCGTCGGTCACCTTCAGCGCCAGCGGCCCGGGGGTACGCGGGACGGATCCGGTAGGAGCGGCGGCCTTGACCGGTTCGGATGAGACGTGCAGCGGTCCCGAGGGGATGCTGTCCACGGTGGCGCCCCAGAGCAGGCCGTGGCTCCAGCCGGAGATGTCGTACATGGCATCGACTCGTGGGGAGATGTCCTCGCCCGGCTCCAGCATCACGTTGGCCAGCCCGCGCTTGGGCTGGCGCATGTCCACGACGTAGGAGCCGGCCGGGTACGTCTTGCCGTTCAGGCGGAACGGGCGCGTGGCCCGCTCGACCCGCACGTCGTTCGCGATCAGGTGGTCGACCAGGCGAGCGGCCGCGGTGGCCGAGCGCTGCCCGGTGATGACGTACGCGCGGGGGAAGGTGGTGTTGTAGACGTCCTCGGGGCCGAAGCCGGGCACGATGCCGAGCGGCACGACCTTGGACGGCTCGCCAGCCGCGCCCCGCCGGAAGACCTCGATCTGGTCGGCGATCAGCGCGTCGTGCTTGGACTGCACGAACCCGTAGGTGGCCCGGATCGCGGCGGCGGCCACGTCGGTGTTGATCGCGGAGCGGCGGCGCAGCTCCTCGACGGGCAGGTTGTAGTCGGCGTTGTTGACCCGGAGCGGGATCTCGACGGTGTGCGCGGCGACCGTGCCGTGGAACGGCGCGTACTGCGGGGTGAAGATCGGCGGCCAATCGTCCCAGCCCTCGGCGGAGTCGCGGAACGGGATCTGCACCGGCTCCACGCCGTCCTTCGCCGGGGTGTAGCCGAGCCCGTTGACGGCGGCCTCCATGCCGAGCCCGTTGGCGTAGGTGTTCCTGATGAACACGTCGTACTCGTAGTTGGCGCCGTGCGGCGGCGTGGTGGGCTCAATGAGCGTGCCATTGACGTAGCCATGCAGGTCGATCATGGCGACCGGCTGGGTGTCGATCATCACCTGGCGCATGGCCCGGACCTCGGGCTGGGAGGCGGTGACGAAGTCGCGGTTCATGTCGAAGCCGGCGCCGTTCTGGCGAACGCCGTTGACGCGGCCGTCGGGGTTGGCGGTGATGTTGAAGTACAGTCTCGTGCGCTTCATGAGGTCGGCGACCTGGGGATCGGTGCTGGTCGCCAGCTCTTCGATGGTACGCAGCGCGGCGTCGGTGCCCTCCCACTCGTTGCCGTGGATGTTGGCGTTGACGAAGATCGGCGCCTTGTATCTGGCGGCCAGCCTGCGGTCGCGGGCGGCGCCGGCCGGGTCGTTCTCGATGCGGTCGCGGATGACGCTCTGCTCGGCGGCCTGGCCGCGGCTCTCCGGGGCGGTGAGGGTGACGAGGTAGAGGTCGCGGCCCTGGTGGGTGCGGCCGATGATCTCCGCGCTGACGCGGTCGCTGCGCCGCTGCAGGTCGTTCAGCTTGGGGGCGATGCCGTGGTACGGCACCAGGCCCAGTTTGATGGAGGCGTCGGCGGGGTTCTCCGCGGGGATCGGGAGCTGGGTCCGCCTGGGGTATCCGCGGTCCCGGGACAGCCCGTACGGCTCGGCCTCCGGGGCGAGGCGGAGCTTCTGGGCCTGCTGTCCCTCCGCGACGCCCGCGGCCACCTCGTTCCGCTCGGGGCCGTTGCCGAAGTCGCGTACGGCGGGGTGGGGCGGCTCGGCCGGCTCGGCTGTCGCCGACCCTGGCGGGACGAGGAGCGCGGCCGAGACGGCGATGCCCAGGATGGCTGGATATAAGCGCACAAAGTCCTCCACGAATCAGAAGTGCGGTCTCGTTCGTACGTTTTAGCGACGAAACCACACAAGACGCCGTGATCAGAGCGACGCGCAATCCATGTCATTCTGTGTCGCCGGAGATCCAGGGATCGCCCGCCTGCCCCGCCCAGCGAGCATCCCACGGGCGCATGTGCTCGTCGACGATCTCAGCCGGGGCGCGCCGGAGCCGGGGCACGGCGGCCGGTGCGCGATCGGGAATTCAATTCACTGCAACTCGTGCATTCATTTCGCGAAAAATGCAGCCGAAATGTGTCCTTGACAAACCTCACAGACGGCCAATAGCCTCCGGGAGATTTTATCGATTTAATGCGCCAGGAGCCCTGTGCCATGAGATCCCCCAGCGGCGTCCGCCGCTTACTCGCCACCGCCTTGGCCGCCCTGCTCACCGCATCGGCGACCGTGGCCCCGGCCGCCGCCGGCACCGACCGCGGCCACGGCGCGGGCGTGCGGCTCGAACACCTCGACCGCGGCCTGGTAGCGGCCTCCACCAGCGAGGGCGTGTTCCTCAGCTGGCGACTCCTCGGCGACGAGGTGACCGGCGCCGGCGCCACCGGCATGGAGGGTGCCGACTTCCGCGTCTACCGCGACAGCCGGCCCATCGCGACGGTGACCGACAGCACCAACTACCTCGACACCGCCGGCACCGGCTCCGCCGAGTACCGCGTCGCCCCCGTCGTCAAGGGCCGGGAGGGCCGCCGCAGCGCCGCCGCCACGCCGTGGGTTAAATCGTTTTATGATCTTCAGCTGAAGAAACCGGCCGACGGCGTGACCCCCGCCGGCGAGGCCTACACCTACTCGGCCAACGACCTGAGCGTCGGCGACGTGGACGGCGACGGCCAATACGAATACGTCGTGAAATGGGACCCGTCCAACTCCAAGGACGTCTCCCAGCGCGGCTACACCGGCAACACCTACGTCGACACGTACGAGCTGGACGGCACCCTCCGCTGGCGGCTCGACCTGGGCGTCAACATCCGCGCGGGCGCCCACTACACGCAGTTCCTGGTCTACGACTTCGACGGCGACGGCCGCTCGGAGATGATGCTCAAGACCGCCCCCGGCACGAAGATGATCCGCTACGGACGCGACGGCCAGGTCGTCTCCGAGCGTTACGTCACGATGCCGGAGCAGGACGTCAAAGCCGGCTACTCGCACGCCGACGACTACCGCAAGAGCGCGGCGGACTACTTCGACCACGTGGTCGGCATGTTCGAGAAGTGGCACGAGCACCCCGAGGTGGTGGCCGGGCGCTGGCCGGCGACGCTCGAGCAGGCCTTCGGCATCGCCCCGAGGCACCAGTACCCGCTGTCGCACGAGGCCGCCGTCGACCTGGCCACGCACTTCGTCGACGTCTACGCCCCGGGCCGCAGCGGCAACAACCGCCTGCGGGAGTTCGCCGGGTTCGTCATCACCGGCCCCGAGTACCTGTCGGTGCTGGACGGCGCCTCCGGCAAGGAGCTGCAGACCATCCACTACAAGCCGGGCCGCGGCGACGACGGCCTGCTGTGGGGCGACTACGCGATGGCCCGCGTCGAGCCGGGCAACCGGGTCGACCGGTTCCTGTCCGCCGTCGCCTACCTCGACGGCAAGCGGCCGTCGGCGATCTTCGCCCGCGGCTACTACACGCGCACCACGCTGGTCGCCTACGACTGGAACGGCAGGAAGCTGAAGGAGGTCTGGTACGTCGACAGCGGCCACGCGCCGATGGCGAACCCGTTCAACGCCTCCCCCCACGGCGTGCCGGGAAGCAACCCGAAATATGCCGACCTCACCACCCAGGGCTTCCACTCGATGAGCGTGGCCGACGTGGACGCTGACGGCCGGCAGGAGATCGTGTACGGGGCCGCGACCATCGACGACGACGGCGACCTGCTGTACTCGTCGTTCGCCGAGGGCCCGCCGCAGAGCAACGTGCCCGGGCAGAACGTGCGGCTCGGCCACGGCGACGCCATGCACGTCGGCGACCTCGACCCCGACCACCCGGGCCTGGAGATCTGGACGGTGCACGAGGGCGCCGCGTGGGCCCCGTACGGATGGGCGATGCGGGACGCCGCCACCGGAAAGGTACTGTTCGGCGGATACAGCGGCCGGGATACCGGGCGCGGCATGGTCGGTGACATCGACCCCGCCATCCGCGGCCTGGAGGCATGGTCGTCGATGCCGCCCAACCAGGAGATCCAGGCGGGCCTGTGGTCGGCCCGCGGCGACCACCTGGGCCGGACCACCCCCGGCACCAACATGAGCATCCGCTGGGCGACCGACATGACCACCCAGCTGATCAACGGCACTGCCACCACCGTGCTCCAGACGCCGACGATCGACGACTGGAAGCGCGGCACGGTGCTCACCGCTGAGGGCACGCTGACCAACAACTGGACGAAGGGCAACCCGGGTCTGGTGGCCGACGTGTTCGGCGACTGGCGGGAGGAGCTGCTGACGCGCACGGCCGACAGCTCGGCGATCCGGATCTTCCTCAGCATGGAGGTCACGGACCGCAAGCTGTACACGCTGATGCACGACCCGCAGTATCGCGTGGAGGTGGCGCGGCAGCAGACCGGCTACAACCAGCCCGCGTACCCGAGCTTCTACCTGGGCTCGGACATCGACTGGTCGCGGGTGCCCGTGCCCCGCTTCCGGACCCCCCGGGGCTGAGCCCCAGCGAGTCGACCGGCGGCGGTCAGCCGCCGGTCGATGTCAGTGGCCGGAGTCGTCAGCCGCCGGTGGACTCGCGGGCCACGACCGTGAAGCGGCTGATGAACTCCCGCGCGACCTGCCGTTTCTTCCCCTTCTCCGCCAGCCGCCCGACCAGGAACCGCACGGCCGTGCTCGCCATGAGCGCGTGGTCGGGGTCGATCGACGACAGCGACGGCACGATGTAGGCGCCTTCGGCGATGTTGTCGAACCCGATGACCTTGACGTCCTGCGGCACGCGCACCCCGGCGTCGGCGAACCCGCGCAGCGCGCCCATCGCCACCGTGTCGGTCACGCAGAAGGCGCCGTCGAACTCGACCCCGGACTCGCTCACCCGCCGCGCGGCGGCGGCGCCCTGCTCCATGGTGAGCCCGTCGATGTGGACGAGTAGCCGCGGGTCGAGGGGGATGCCGGCCTCCGCCAGCGCCTCCCGATAACCGTCGTAGCGCAGGCTGGACACGTCGACCTCGTCGCCGGGCGGCCCGCCGTCGATCAGCGCGATGCGGCGGCAGCCCCGCTCGATCAGGTGCGCGGTCGCCACCCGCGCGCCCTCGACGTTGGGCATCGCGACGTGGTCCACCGGCCCGTCGAAGATCCGCTCCCCCAGGATGACCACGGGGTAGTCGACCTTGAGCAGGTCGGTGTCGGCCGGTCCCAGCCCGACCGTGCTGAGGATGAGCCCGTCATAGAGCCGGTTGCGGGACAGGGCGAGCGCGTCGAGCTCGCCCTCGCGGGAGGCGCCGGTCTGCTCGATCGCCACCTTGAGGTTGTGCCGGGCCGCCGCGGTGATGATCTCGGCGGCCAGCTGCCCGTAGTAAGGCCGGTCGACCTCGGGAACGGCCAGCCCGATCGTGCCGGTGCGGCCGGTGCGGAGGTTGCGCGCGGCCACGTTGACCCGGTAGTCGAGGTCAGTGATGGCCTGCAGCACGCGAGCCCGGGTCTCGGTCTTGACGTGCGGATGGTCGTTGATCACATGGGACACGGTCATGGCGGACACGCCTGCTGCTCGTGCCACGTCCTGGATCGTCACCATCCCCGCCGCCTCACCGAAGAATCCTCTCATGGAGGGCCTCAGCCCTTGACGCTTCCTTGCAGGAGCCCGTTGACGATGTGCCGCTGCATCACGATGAAGAAGACCACGACGGGGATGAGCACGATCACGCTGAGCGTCATGAACGCCGGCCAGTCCACCGAGTACTCCCCGACGGCCTTGTAGACCTGCAGGACCAGGGTCTGCTTGTCGGGTGAGCTGATGAAGACGTTCGGCGTGATGAAGTCGTTCCAGATCCACATGGTCTGGAACACCCCGACCGTGATGAGGATCGGCCGGATGAGCGGCAGCACGATCCGCCAGTAGATCTGCCAGGGTCCGGCGCCGTCGATGCGGGCGGCCTCGAAGATCGAGATCGGCAGCGACCGCAGGTAGCCCTGGATGAGGAAGTAGCAGAAGATCGAGCCGGCCGCGTACAGGAAGACGAGCCCTTCCAGGCTGTCCACCAGCCGCAGCCCCACCAGGATCCGGTAGACGGGGATCAGCGTGGCCTGCCCGGGCACCAAGAACGCGATCACGAGGAGCACCCCGACCACCCGGTTGAGCAGCGTCTGGCGCAGCAGCATCGCGTACGCCGCCATCGACCCGATGACCAGCATGATCACGATGGACACGGCGGTGACGTAGAGGGTGTTGAGGAACGACTGCAGGATCGGCGTGCCCTCCAACACCCGCACATAGTTGTCCAGGTAAAGGCTCGTCGGCGGCGCGAGCGGCGCGGCGGACGTTTCCTGCCGCGTCTTGAACGTGTTGACGACGATGTAGTAGAAGGGCACGCCGACCACGGCCGCGGCCAGGATCATGGCCAGGGACAGAATCGGTGAGGAGCGCTGTTTCCTCATGAGAGGCGTCCCTCCAGGCGGCGGGACAGAACGAGCTGGACGGCCACGATCGCTCCCACGGCCAGCATGAAGACCACGGCCAGCGCGGAGGCCTGGCCGAACTTGGCCTGGGCGATGCCGCTCTGGATGATCGACTGGGTGATGGTGAAGGTCGCGTACCCGGGGCCGCCCTTGGTGAGGGTGTAGGGCAGATCGTAGACCTTCAGCCCGCCGGTCATCAGCAGCAGCGAGCTGACGGTGACCGCGGGGGCGAGCAGCGGCAGCGTGATCCTGAAGAACGACTGGCGCGGCGAGGCCCCGTCGACCCGCGCGGCCTCGTAGTAGTCGCCGGGGATGGACTGCAGGTACGCCAGGTAGAGGATGGCGTGCCAGCCGGTGGACGACCAGACGGCGACCATGATGATCGACAACTGGGCGAGCGTGCCGTCCGACAGCCACGACACGGGGCCGAACCCGCCGACCGCGTCGAGCAGCCAGTTGAGCGCGCCGGACCCGAGGGGCGACAGGATGAACCCCCACACCAGACCGAGGATCGCAATGCTCGGGATCGCCGGGAAGAAGAAGACCGCGCGCACCACGTTCCGGCCGAAGAAGCGCCGGTTGAGCAGCACGGCCAGCGGGATCGCCAGCACCGTGACGATCACGGTGGTGCCGATCGCGTACAGCAGCGTGAACCCCAGCCCCGCCAGCATGGACGGATCGCTGAAGATCTTCCGGTAGTTCTCCAGCCCGACGAAGTTGACGTCCGTGGAGTAGCCGTTGAAGTCGGTCACGCTGAAGTAGAGCGACTGCGCCAGCGGGATCGCGAACAACACCGCGAACACGATCCCGATCGGCACCAGGAACGCCTGCAGGCGCAGCCCTTCGAGCCTCTTCGGCGAGGTGAGCCAGGACAGGGCGCCCGTCGGTGCGGGCGCCCTTCTGCCGAGCGCGGTCATGTCAGCCCTGGGCCAGCCGGTTGTCCAGCGCGGCGGCGACGTCCGCCGGCTTGGCCTGGCCCTGCACCATCAGCTGGAGCTGGGCGACGGCCTCGGTGTTGAGCGCGTCCTGGACCCGCGGCCAGGCGATCTGCGGCAGGTAGAAGTTGCCGTCCTTGAGCGCCTGGAGGTTGGGCTCCAGCACCTTGTCGATCACGGGGGTGACGTCGGACGTGGTGGTCATGGCGGCCGTCTGCTTGTTGAACAGCGTGACGCCCTCCTTGCTGCCGAGGTACGTCAGGAACGCCTCGGCCTCCTTCTCGTGCTCGGTCTTGGCGTTGATGGCCCAGCCGGGCGAGGCGGCGCCGCCCCAGAACGGCTTGCCGTCGGGCGTGGGCACCCCGGCGAAGACCATGTTCATCTTCGGCGCCTTCTCCCGCAGCGAGGTCACGTCCCACGGACCCGCGGGGATCATCGCGACGCGGCCGTTGGCGAACTCGTCCACGATCTGCTCGCCCTTCAGGCTGACCGCGTCCTTGCCCAGCACGCCGCTGGTGAACAGCTGGTTGAAGGTCGTCAGCGGCCCGTTCCACAGGTCGCCGAACTTCTTCGTGCCTGCGAAGATCTGGGCGTCCACGTCGCCGCCCTGGCGCGCGTTCTCGTGGCCGACCAGGGCCGCGAAGGTGAGCGGCATGCCCGCCACCGATTCGTGGTACGGCGTGGTGCCCGCCGCCTTGAGCTTCTGGCACAGCGCGATGAAGTCGTCCCACTTGGTGGGGAATTCGGTGACGCCCGCCTTGGCGAGGAGGTCCTTGTTGTAGAGGATGCCGGCGGACCACGACGAGATCGACATGCCGTAGGCCTTGCCGTCCACGGACCAGGCCTCGGTGTTGAACTTGGACATGTTCGCCATGAACGGCTTGCCGGTCAGGTCCTTGACGAAGCCACCCTGAACGAGGTTGGTCTTGTTCTCCGCGGCGATCACGAACACATCCGCCGCGGTGCCCGAGACGAGCCTGGTCTGCAGCGCCGCGATGTACTCGGCCACGGGCGGGGCGGTGGAGAACTCGATGTCGATGCTGGGGTTCTGCTTCTCGAAGGCGTCGATGAGCGGCTTCATCGTCTGCTCGTTCTCCCAGGAGAAGAAGCTCAGCTTGGTCTTGCCGCCGCCGCTGCCTTCACTTCCCGAGCCGCATCCGGCCGTTGCGGCCAGGACGGCGGCCGCTGCCGCCAGCGTCGCGACTGATCTTCTGAGCAGGGACATCGCTCACCTCTTTGGCGATCGTTACCGTGGGGGATGGGCGCGCGGATGGACATCCACGCGGGGGGCAACCGGCCGGTCTTTCGCCGGTTTATCGATACAGTGGTTTGTATCGATAAAAATTGGCGGATGTCAAGGATGTGTTGCCGGACCCTCAACGGGCAGGATCGGGCCGATGAGCGGCTCGTCACGATCACAGGTCAGCATGCCGTCGCGGACCCTCAGCCGGGCCGCGTGCACGGCTGAGCGCCGTCCGCTGTCCGGCCCGTCCGGGTGGGTGAAGTAGAAGACCAGCGCTTCTTCGCCGGTCACCACGACGTCCGCGTGGTGCCCGTAGCCGGCGTCCTGCTCGCCGGTCCCCGGCTTGTCGAGGATGAGCCCCTGGGGCTGCCAGGTCTCGAGGTCGTCGGATCTGAGCACGCGCTGGCCGCGCCATTCGTCCACGATCATCCAGTGGTGGCCGCCGAGGGTGAACACGTTGGGCCCCTCGTGGGCGGAGATCGTCACCGCCGGGCCCTTGACCTTCCATTCATACAGGTCCTGGCTGTCGGCGGCCCAGGTGTGGGACCCGTCGGCCTCGTCCTTGTACCAGAGGCGGTGGCCGCCGCCGGGCAGCGGGGCCACACAGGCGTCGATCACGTACGCGGAGGACAGGTCCAAGGTGGAGCGGTAGGTCCAGCGGACGAGGTCGGGGCTGGTGTAGTGGCGGATATGGCGTTCATGGGGATGCCAGGCTTCGGGGACGCCGCGGATGACGCTGACGTACATGTGGTACGTGGCGCCGTCGTCGACGATCTCCGGCGCCCAGTACGTGTGCCGCCCCCACTCGAGGTCGAGACCGTCGATGGTCCCCCGATACAGCCAGGTCACGCCGCCGTCGGCGGAGGAGGCCACACCGAGGTCGGTGCCGTGGACCCAGCTGACGTCCTGGCGGTGCGGGGCGTTCGCCCGCCTGCTGGTGTAGACGAGCCACCACGCGCCCTCGGCGCGGTTCCAGATCACGGTGGGATCGGTGGCGCCGTCGAACATGGGGTCGCGGTAGAGCGGCCGGGGAACCTCTGTCATGACCGTCCCTTCTGTAGATCGGTTTGTAACGATACAGACGAGGAGGACACCCCGAATGGGGTGCCCTCCTCGTGGACGGACTGACCGGTGGGCCGGCTTAGTGCTTCACCGACACGGTGGAGACCGAGGTGGTGTCCTTCTCGGCCCAGGCGCGGGTGGAGAAGGCGACCGGGTGGCTCTTACGGCCGATGCCGTCGCCCCACTTGGTCACCACGTACTGGATCTTGATGTGGCCCTCGCCGCCGACGCCGTCCACGCCCAGGGTGTCGGGGTTGAACGTGCCGCCGGTCAGCTCGGCGAAGGTCTTGGCGTCCAGGTCGAGCATGACGCCACGGCTGGAGGGGTCGCCGGGGCCGCGGTCGCCGACGAAGAAGGGCAGCTTCTTGCCCTTGTACATCACGTAGCCCTCGGTCATGAGCGGCCAGCTGGGGCTGGCGGCCAGACCCTTCTGCATGGGCTTGCCGGCGGCGGGAAGGCCGGTGTCACCGGCGCGACCGGAGGAGTCGTCCCAGAAGTAGGACGCGGTGGTCGAGCCCTGGAGCTTGGCCTTGCCGGCGTCCGAGCCGGTGTCGGCGTGTGCCGCGGCGGAGCCGATGGTCAGGGCGCCAAGGGTGGAGGCTGCGAGCAGGGCGATAGAGCGCATGCGGGCAGTCATAGTTAAAGGTCAGTCCTTTGTTAGGGGACACGTACAGGCATTGCACTCGCTTGACCGACGTAGCCGGGCATGAGGCCACAGTCGCTACGTGGAGCGCAAGAGGATCCGGGAAACCGCCCTTCAGAGGTAAGGTGCGGGTCATTCCCCGGCAACTGGAACTACGTTACCGACTCGAATCGGACAAACGCAAATAAAACACCACGAATCCGGCAAAGATCTACCCTGTGCGGTAAAGCCAGCTTCGGGGTTGCGGGGGTAACGCCACGGCCGGCCCATCCATTCCCTGAGCTGCGGGCGGACGCTCCCGGGGCGCTCGCCCGCAGCCCTTTGCCTCGACCAGACCCGCCCGGCCGGGTCACGTCGACGTCGTGGCCCGGCCAGGCGCGATCATGGGCGGCGAGCGATCAGGTGAGCTGGATGTAGTCGAGCTCGGCGTATCCGGTGCCGCCCGCGAAGTATGGCGAGCCCTTCGCCAGGCGGATCACGTTGTAGCCGGCCCTGAGGTTGACGCTGGTGCTGATCGTGGCCCCGAACTGGCCCCAGCCCGCGGTCGGCGGGTAGCTGACCGTGGTCCAGGCCCCGCCGTTGTAGGCCAGGCCCTGGGTGGCGGTGGCGCCGGTGCCGTTGGCGTAGCCGATGGTCATCGTGTACGCCCGGGCGGTGGGCACGTTCACCACGAAGTCGACGTAGCTGTCGGTGCGCGGCGTGCCCGAGTTGTCGATCCGGCCCACGTAGCCGCCTGCCGACGCGCTGGAGGCGCTCAGCCGCTGGGCGCGGAACACGGAGGCGTTCTCGGCCTCGTAGCGCTGCTGGTAGGACGGGACCCCGCTGCCGGGTTCGATGATGAGCTGGTAGGCGCTGGTGGCGCTCATGTTCGGCACCGACACGCTGAGGTTGCCGCCGCTGACCGTGCGGGTGGTGGTGGAGACGGTGGCAGGCGCGGTCACGGCGGTGAAGCGGCCGCTGGACGGGGTGGACAGCAGCGTGACGCGCACGCTGGAGCCGAGCGGGCCGAGGCCCGTGAGGTTGACGGTGTTGGCCCCGGCCTCGTTGCCGAACACCACGTTGACGATCCTGCGGGTGGGGTCGTAGGAGGCGAACCCGTCCAGGCCGGTCTGCGTGCTGGTCGTCGTGGTGACCATGTTCCCGGCCATGTCGCCATACCACTTGTACAGCCACCAGGTGCCGGTGGGCTGGTTGTTGTTGACGACCAGGCCGTTCATGGTGCCGTACTCGTACCAGAAGGCCCGGTGCGCGGATTCGACGCCGCCTCGCTCCAGCTTGGCCACGTAGCTGGCGACCCGGCCGGGGACGTCCACCTCGGCGGGTGCGGCGTACTCGTTGATGGAGATGCGGCGCGGGCTGATGCCCAGCGACGCCTCCAGGTTGCGGTAGTCGGCGATGTCGCCGGCGATCCTGGTGGGGTTCGTCAGCTCGTGCCAGCAGATGATGTCGGGCAGCGTGCCGGTGTCCCTGGCGCGGGTGAGGAACGCCTGCATCCAGGAGCGGTTGTAGGTGGCGGTGCTGGGGCCGACGATCGGCGTGAGCGTGTCGAGCGCGCGCACCGCCCGGAACGTGCGCACCCAGCCGTCGTTGAAGTTGCCCGCGGCAGAGGTGTTCCAGGTGTAGTCGGGCTCGTTCCAGAGCTCCCAGCCGATGACGTTCGTGACCGTGGTGGCCGACAGGCGGGCGTTGACCATGGTGTTGACCTTGGCCAGCCAGTCGTCCCAGCTCACCCACCGGTAGGGGAAGTCCGGGTAGATGTCGGGCATGCGGATGAACTCACCCGCGCCGACCCGGGTGGCCTGCGGGGCGACCAGGAGGGCGTCGCCGCCGGGCGGCTGGCCGTTGGGGCGCTGGCCGACGCCGGGCGCGGGCTGGGTGAGCGAGTTCACCTTGATCGGCAGCAGGGTGGAGTCGGCCGGGCGGGAGTTCTCCGCCAGGCCGTAGAGGCCGCCGGAGGCGGCGTGGGTGACGGTCCGGAACGGCTGGGCGACGTTGACGGTCAGCGTCGCGCCTGCCGCGGCGGCCGGAGGGGCGGCGGTCACCACGGTGGCGGCCGTGGTGACCAGTGCTAAGGCGATCGCTCGGATTCGGGACATGGTGTCACGCTCCTTCGGGGGGTGTGGACACGGGCAACCAGATGCGCATGCTCGACGGGCCGCGCTGGGCCCAGGAGTGGTACGGGCGCAGTGGCAGGTCGAGCCACTCGGCGCGCTCCGCGGGAACGGCCGAGAGACGGTAGGGCCAGGGCCGGTCGGGGTGGGCGGGCAGGAGGGCGCGGACCCGCGCGCCGCCGGGCTCGGCCTGAGGGCTGGACAGGGGGTCGATCGCCAGGGAGTCGAGCCCGCCGGAGTGCGGGAGGTCGTGGGCCTCGGCGCACAGGACCTCGGGGCCGCGCTCGACGGCGACGCAGCCGCGTACGGCGTCGATGCGGGGGTCCGGCCAGGTGAAGCGGGGCTCCATCGGGAGTTCGAGGGTGATCACCTCGCCGGCGCGGAACGCCCGCCGGATCTCCAGCATGCCGGGCTCGACCGGCCGTGCCTGCCCGTCCTCGGTCAATGTGGCGCCGGCGGCCCAGGCCGGCACCCGCAGGGAGAGGGTCCAGGGCGAGGGCGCCTCGGCCACGATCCGGACGCGGACGGTCCCCGACGCGGGGTAGTCCGTCTCGACGTCCACGGCGACCTGCCGCCCGCCGGGCAGCTCGGCGCGGACGGTACCGGGCGCGTACTGGTGGATCTGCAGGCCGTCGTCGTCGGCGGTGGCGACGTAGCCGTCCAGGCTGGCCAGCGTCCTGGCGACGTTGGTGGGGCAGCAGGAGACGTCGAACCAGGCGGCCCGGACGCCGGCCTCGGCCCGGGGGCTGACCTCGGTGGCGTCCGCCGGCTTGCCGGGCGTGCGCTGGTGGAGGGGGTTGGCGTAGAAGAACGCCCGGCCGTCGGGGCTCGGGGAGGTCGCGATGACGTTGTAGAGCGTGCGCTCGATGAGGTCGGTGTAGCGGACGTCGCCCGTGGCCAGGTAGAGCCGCCAGGACACCATGATCGAGGCCACACCGGCGCACGTCTCGCAGTAGGCCCGGTCCGGCGGCAGCTCCCAATCCTCGCCGAACCCCTCGTCCTGGTGGCGGGAGCCCATGCCGCCCGTGATGTAGGTGCGGCGCGCGACCGAGCGCTCCCACTGCCGCTCGATCGCGGCCAGCAGCTCCTCGTCGCCGAGCTCGACGGCGACGTCCACCGCGGCGGCGGTGAGGTAGAGCGCGCGCACGGCGTGGCCGCGCCAGACGTCGGCCTGCCTGATCGGGATGTCGTCCTGGAAGTAGGCGCGGCCCAGCGGGATGTCCCGCAGGGTCCCGTGCCCGCGGCGGTCGAGGAACAGCCGGGCCTGCTCGACGTAGCGCTCCTCCCCCAGTGCCCGGCCGAGCTCGGCCAGCCCGACCTCGATCTCGGGGTGTCCGCAGATGCCCGGGTTGCCGCCGGGGCCGAAGGTGCGGCACACGTGGTCGGCGGCCCGCCGCGCGATCCGTACCAGGTCGTCCTCGCCGGAGGTGCGCAAGCGGGCCACCGCGGCCTGCAGGAGGTGGCCGGTGTTGTAGAGCTCGTGGCCCATTTCCAGGTCGCTGTAGCGCGGCGGCTGCTCGCCGTGCCCGAAGCACGTGTTGAGGTAGCCGTCGGGGTCCTGCGCCCGGCCGATGCGGGCGGTGAGCCGCTTGATGGCCGCCTCCGCGTCCGGGTCGCCAGTCCGGCCGGTCTCCCAGGCCAGGGCCTCCAGCAGCTTGTAGACCTCGGAGTCGGAGAACGACCAGCCCGGGCGGTCGGGCCCGGTCGTGCCGTCGGCGACGCGGTCGAAGTTCGCGAGCCAGCCGAGGCGCTCCATCCACGACTCGCAGTGGAACAGCGTGGCCGTCGCGTTCACGCTCTGCCTGCGGCCCCAGAACCCGCCGGTGATGGACACCTGGGCGAGCCCCAGAGGGCGTACCGGGCCGGTCGGCGGCAGCACGGGAACGGAGCGGTCGGTCATGTGGTGGGCCTTTCGAATCACGGAACGATCAGTCCTTCACGGCGCCCGCGGTGACCCCGGCGGCGATGTAACGCTGCGCGAGGACGAGGAGGAACGCGGCGGGAACGGACGCGATCACGGCGGTCGCCATGATCGAGTTCCATTGGGTCGTGTTGTTGCCGATGTAACGGAAGATGCCGAGCGTGATGGGGATGACGTCGCTGTTGCGGTTGAGCGTGGAGGCGAAGATGAAGTCCGACCACGCCCACAGGAACGCGAAGAGCGAGACCGTGATCACCGAGTTGCGGCTGAGCGGCAGGATGATCGAGCGGAACGTGCGCCAGGTGCTCGCCCCGTCGATCTGGGCCGCGGCCATGAGCTCGGCGGGGATGCTCGCCATGAACGCCCGGAACAGCAACACCCCGAACGGCACGGCCAGCGTGGAGTCGGCCACGATCAGGCCCGCGACGGTGTTGAGCATCCCGAGCCTGATGTAGATCGCGTAGAAGCCCATGGCCATGACCACGGCGGGGATCATCTGGGCGACCAGGAGCAGGAAGTCGATCCCGCGCGCGCCGAGCGGCCGCAGCTTGGCCAGCGAGTAGCCGGCGGGCAGCGACACGACCAGCGTGAGCGCGACCGTGCCGAGGCCGATGAACAGGCTGGTGGCCAGGGCCGGCAGCTGCTGGCCGAACGCCGCGGTGTATCCCTCGAACGTGGGGTCCCACGGGAACCAGTGCGGCGGGTCGGCCCGCATGTCGCTCGTCTTGGTGAGCGAGACGTTGAACATCCAGTAGACCGGGAAGAGCATCAGCCCCACCAGGACGACGCCGAGCGCGGTCTTCCAGAAGGATCTCCCGGTCCTCATGCGCGTTCCTCCCTGCGCTGCAGATGCACGTGCACGAGCCCGGCGGCGAAGGCGATGAGGATGAGGATGTTGCCGACGGCCGCCGCCGGGGAGAAGTCAGGCTGCCCGGTGCCGAACGCCTCCCGGTAGGACCAGATGGCCAGCGTCGTCGAGGCGTCCGCCGGACCTCCCCTCGTCATGATCCAGATGATGTCGACGACCTTGAGCGTGTAGATCAGGCCGAGCAGCAGCGTGATCGCCGACACCGGGCGCAGCAGGGGGAACGTGATGCGCCAGAAGCGCTGCCAGGCGTTCGCCCCGTCCAGGCCGGCGGCCTCGTACAGGTCGGCCGGGATGTTCTGCAGCCCCGCGTAGAGGATCACCAGGTTGAACGGGATCCCGAGCCAGATGTTGGCGATGGTGACGGCCAGCAGTGAGGTGTCGGGCGAGGTGAGCCAGTTGATCTGGCCGATCCCGAACGCCTGCAGGGCCGCGTTGACGATGCCGTTCTCGCTGTTGAGCATCCACGACCAGGTCGAGGCGGAGACGATCAGCGGCAGCAGCCACGGCACCAGGAACATCGCGCGCAACGCCACCGACAGGCGGAAGGTGCGGTGGAAGAAGACCGCGAGCGCCAGCCCGAGGGCGTACTGCACGGCGATGGATCCCAGCGTGAACACAGCGGTGTTGCCCAGAGCCCGCAGGAAGGTGTCGTCGGACAGGATGGTCGCGTAGTTCTCGAACCCCGTGAACTCCGGGTCGCCCTGCACGAACGCGCGCGGCGTGTAGTCGTGCACGCTGAGCTCGATGTTGCGGTAGAGCGGATAGGCGTAGAAGAGGAGCAGGTAGACGACGAGCGGCGCGAGGAAGGCGAGGGCCGTCCACCGGGGAGAGCGCCGCCGGGGAGCCTGGTGCGCCGCTCTCCTCACCGTGACCGTCTGGGTGCGAACGGAGGTCATCGGATCAGCCGCCGGTGGCCTGCTTCGCCTGCGCCTGCGCCTCCTTGAGCGCGTCGGCCGGGCTGGCCGAACCGCTCAGCGACTTCTGCACAGCCGTCCACATCGCCTCGGAGATCTTCGGGTACTTGGTGCCGAGGTTGTCGCTGGTGCGGCCCTTGGCGGACTGCACGGCCCCGACCCACGGCTTCAGGCCGGGTTCCTTGGCGAGGATCGCCTGCTGCCCGTCGGCGGTGGAAGGGATGTAGTAGGCGAACGTCGTACCGGTCTCCACCAGGCCCTCGGGCGTGGTCATGCACTCGAGGATCTTCTTGGTGGCGCTGTAGCGGCCGGTGTCCTTCTGCACCGGGACCGTGATGAACTCGCCGCCCGTGGGCGTGGGGGCGACGCCCCCGTCCTTGCCGGGAATCTGGACGATGCCGGTGGGGAAGTCCGCCTTCCCGGCGCTGTTGATCTGCCACGTGCCGTTCTCGGCGAAGGCGAACTCGCCCGTCAGGAACTCCTCCCAGGTGGTGTTCTGCGAGTTGCTGATGACCGAGTTGGGCGCGGTGCCGTCCTTGACCCACGACGTCCACAGCTCCAGCGCCGCCACGGCCTCGGGCGAGTCGAGCTGGGTGAGCTGCGCGCCGGCGCCCCAGAACCACGGCAGGAACTGGAAGGATCCCTCTTCCGTGCCGATGGCCGAGAACGTGATCGGCTTCTTGCCCGCCGCCTTGACCTTCTTCAGCGCCGCGTTGAGCGAGGCCCAGTCCTTGATCGAGGCGGGGTCGACGCCGGCCTCGTCGAGGATCTTCTTGTTGTAGTAGAGGGCGAGGGTGTTGGCGCCGATGGGGATGCCGTAGGTCTTGCCGTCCAGCTCACCGGCGGCGATGAGGTTCTTGTCGAACCGGGCGGTGTCCAGCCCGAAGTCGGCCATGGTGGTGAGCATCCCGGCGTCGGCGAGCGTCGAGACGGCCGGGTTGTCCAGGAGGATGACGTCCGGCGCGTTGCCCTCCTGCCCGGCCAGCAGCGCCTGGTTGGTCAGCGCGGTCGTGTCGTAGGCGGTGCGCTCGATGGTGACGCCGGCCTGCTGCCCGCAGGTGTTCACCCGCTTCGCCCAGGCGGAGGACGCGTCGTGCTGCGGGTACGGGTCCCACCACGTGTAGGCCGTGCCGGCGGAGCCGGCGGTCGTGGGGGTGCTGCCACCCTGAGGGGCGGAGGCGCAGGCGGACAGAGCGGACAGCGCCAGAGCGGCGGTTCCGAAGACCGCCGCCCTCGTGGACATCGACGGACGGTTCATCGATTCCTCCAATGTTAGCGCTCACATCGAGCGGTCAAAGGTGGTTTGGGGGGTAGAGGCCCGTGTTCAGCGGGCGTGCGGAGGCGGGAGCGGCGCTCCCGGGGCTGCGGTGCTGCCTCGGGAGACCAGTTCGGGAGAGATGAAGCGCACCACGAACGGCTCGTTGCGGGCCGACGCCGATTCGACGCGGCGCACGAGCTGGCGCACCGCCATGGAGCCGAGGCGGTCGGGTGCGCTCTCGATGAAGGAATAGGGCAGGGAGAAGGTCGCGGCGAACTCCTCGGAGTAACGCCCGATGACCGACAGGTCCTCGGGGACTCGCAGTCCCCGCTGGTAGGTGACCGACGGCAGCGCGGCGGCGGCCGCCTCGTTGTTGATCAGCAGGCCGGTCGCCGCCGGGTAGGCGTCGAGCAGGCCGTTGAGCAGGCGGCCGACGGCGGGTTGCCGGGACTCGCCGTATACCGCGTGCAGGGTGACGCCCAGCTGCCGCGCCCGTTCCTGCGCGGCGTCGCGCAGGCGCCACACGTACGCGCCGCCGCGCTCGACCACGTGCTCGGGCTGCGAGATCAGGATGAGCTCGCGGTGGCCGAGGCGATGGAGGTGCTCCACCATGACCCGGCCGGCCTCCTCGAAGTCCAGGTCGAACACGTCGAGCCCCGAGCAGTCGCCGGGCAGGCCGACCAGGGCGCCCGGCTGCGGCGCGGCGCGCAGGATGGGCAGCCGCGGGTCGTCCTCCGCGATGTTCATCAGCACGACGCCGTCCACCATCCGGGAATCGGTGATGCGCCGCAGCGCCCGCGCGCCGTCGGCCTCAGTGACCAGCAGCGTGTCGTAGCCCAGGTCGCGGGCGGTGTCGGTGACGCCCAGGATGTACTGCATCATCGCGGGCGCGAACTCGTCTTCGTGGAACTGGGCGAGCAGACCGAGGACCTTGGTCTGGGAGGTGGCGAGCGCGCGGGCGCCGGCGTTCGGCGTGTACGCCAGCGCCTCGGCCGCCGCCAGCACCCGCCGGCGGACCTCCTCCGAGATGGGCCGCTTGCCCGACAGCGCATACGACGCCGTGCTGCGGCTCACCCCGGCCTCCCGGGCCACGTCTCCGATCGTCGCCACTCTCACCTCCTGATCATTGAACCGGTTCGACAGTTGCGTTGCGGACTCCCTCATATCGTCGCCCGGACGACGCCTTCGCCCAGAGTTCCCTGGACGGTGCCTCATCGGCATCGGCGAACCGGTTCAACGATTGGGCTCGACTGTCACTCCTCCAGGAGGCAGGCGTCAAGAGCGCGGGCGACGGAAGATACCGAATCGTGACTTGCCGGAAACGGTGGGAAACCACCCCATTGACGTGCGCGCCGCGGCTACGTAACCTACGCGAAACCTCGGTTGCGTTGCGGATCGACTCCCTCGGTTTTGTTAGCGCTCACATGACCTAGGGACATCGTGATGACCTTTCCGAGCATCACCAAGGCCATGCGCGCCGGGCTCCTCCCGGCCGCCCTCACCCTCGCGTTAACCCTTGGCGTCCCGGTCGCGGCAGCGGCCGATCCGCCTGCTCCCGCCCTCGTCTACGAATTCGACGCCGACGACGTCAGCACCGGCTCCGTCACCGACTCCTCGGGCAACGGCCTGCACGGGACGCTGGTCAACGGCTCCACCGCGTCGTTGGTCGACGGCGCGGGCGGAGGTCACGCGCTGAGCCTGCCCGGCGGCGCGCCCACCTCCAACGGCGCCTACGTGAGGTTGCCGCTGGCCGCGATCCAAGGCAAGACCGATCTGACCGTGTCGGCTCGGGTGAAGTGGGACGGCACCACCGCCCCCTGGCAGTGGATCTACGCGCTGGGCAAGGACACCAGCCGCTACCTGTTCACCACGCCGTACAACGGCGACGGCCGCCTGCGCACGGCCGTCACCGCCTCGGCGGCGGGCGGCGAGGCCCAGGTCACGGGCTATGCCCCGCTGCCGGCGAACGCCTGGAAGACGCTGACGGTCACCCTCGACACGGCCGCCAAGCGCGTCACCACCTACCTCGACGGCGCCGCCGTCGCCTCCGCCGCCACGAACGTGACGGCCGCGCAGCTGATCGACGCCGCCACGACGTCCGCCGGCTTCATCGGCCGCTCGTTCT
This sequence comes from Nonomuraea sp. 10N515B, assembly GCF_052245915.1. Classification (NCBI taxonomy): domain Bacteria; kingdom Bacillati; phylum Actinomycetota; class Actinomycetes; order Streptosporangiales; family Streptosporangiaceae; genus Nonomuraea; species Nonomuraea sp. 10N515B. Next base: position 71,987 of record NZ_JBQQBQ010000039.1, on the reverse strand, counting down.
ATCCGGATCCGCTGTTCGACGGCGCGATCGACGACTTCCGCGTCTACGGCGCGGCGCTGACGGCCGAGCAGGTCGCCACCCTCGCCGGCGGCCAGGTCCCCACCCCGACCGGCCTGACCCAGGACGCCTTCGCGGTGCGGACGTTCATCGGCACCGCGCCGTCCCTGCCGGCCGCGGTCCGCGCCACCTTCTCCGACGGCTATGACCGCGACGTGTCCATCACCTGGGCGCAGGTGAGCCCCGAGGACTACGCCAAGGCCGGGACGTTCACCGTGAAGGGCACGGCGGGCGGCCGCGCCGTCACCGCCAACGTCACGGTGATCCGCGAGGGCCAGCTCGTCATCGACCTGGCCAAGGACACCGGCGCCTTCCACGGCGGCGCGTCCGGCACGCTCTACGGCCTGTATGGGCCCGGGGTGCCGACGAACAACCTGATCGAGGGCATGCGCCTGCGCACGGTCTCGACCAAGGCCCAGGACGGCCCGCAGCACCCGGGGGCCGACGCCCTCGAAGTGGTCAAGCCGCTGGCCGACAGCACCAATGGCGACGTGTACATCTACATGACCGACATCCACCGCGGCTTCCCGTACCAGTGGCCGGGCAGCACGCCGCAGGAGAAGATGGACCTGTTCAAGGAGAAGATCGCCAAGCAGGTCGACCAGGTCCTCCAACTAGACGCGAAATATCAGGACAACATCGTCTTCGTGCCATTCAACGAGCCCGAGGGCAACATGTTCGGCACCGGCGAGTGGAGCTACAACCGCAAGAGCTGGCTCAACGACCCGACGGACTACTTCAGGGCGTGGGACGAGGTCCACGCGCTCATCAAGGGCAAGATGCCGCAGGCCCGCATCGCCGGACCCAACACCAGCGTGCTGTACTCCCAGGTGAAGGGCTTTCTGCAGCACGCCGTCAAGGCCGGCACCGTGCCCGAGGTGATGACCTGGCACGAACTCAGCCACCCCGAGCAGGTGCGGCAGAGCGTCAAGCGCTACCGCGGCTGGGAGGCCGAGGTCTTCGCCGGCACCGAGCACGCCGGGAAGAAGCTGCCGATCAACATCAACGAGTACGCCTTCAACTACCACACCTCGGTGCCCGGTCAGATGATCCAGTGGGTGTCGGCCATCGAGGAGTCGAAGGTGGACGCCGACATCGCGTACTGGAACATCGACGGCAACCTGTCCGACTCCGCCGTGCAGGCCAACCGCGCCAACGGCCAGTGGTGGCTGCTCAACGCCTACGGCGGCATGAGCGGGCACACCGTGCAGGTCACGCCACCGTTCCCGGGGCAGAACTACACCCTGCAGGGCGTCGCCACCCTCGACCCGGCCAAGAAGCAGGCCCGGACGATCTTCGGTGGCGCGAGCAGCGCCGGGCACATCCGCTTCGAGAACGTCCCCGCCGGCGTCTTCGGTGACAGTGTGCACGCCTGGATCCGCGAGATCCCGTGGACGGGGCAGATCGGCGACTCGGCGCAGCCGGAGATCATCGCCGAGCGTGACGTCAAGGTCGAGAACGGCACCGTGGCGTTCGACTTCGGCAGCGGCGGCCTGCCGCGGCTGAAGGAGTCGTCGGCGTACGAGATCGTGCTCAGCCCCGAGGGCGCGGGCACGGTGACAGCGCCCGCGCCCAAGCTGTGGGAGCAGTCGTACGAGGCCGAGGACGCCAAGTACACCGGCGGCGGCTACAGCCGCAACGGCCCCGAGGGCTCGCCCTCGGACGTGTCGAAGTTCTACACCTCCGGCCGCTACAACGTCGGCGGGCTGCGGACCGGCTCCGACGGGGTGCTCGACTTCACCGTCGAGGTCCCGCAGGACGGCCGCTACGACCTGAGCGTCTTCGCCAACTCGCTCAACACCTTCGACCGGGTGCGCGAGCAGGGGCCCACCAACGTCTTCGTCCGCGTGGACGGCGCCGCCGAGCAGGAGCTGTTCCTGCCCCTCGGCTACAAGTGGGTCGTGTGGGACCACGCCGGCACCACCGTGGAGCTCAAGGCGGGCAAGCACGTGATCTCCCTGGCCGCGCGGAGCCTCGACGGCGCCAAGGCGACCAAGGGCGATGCGATCGTGGACCGGATCCGGCTGTCGCTGGCCAACCCGGCGGCGGCGACCTCGATCTACGAGGCGGAGCTGGCCGACCTGAGCGGGGCCCACATCGCCCACGACGTCAAGGGCGACGGCGTCGGCGGCTCGGGTGTCGTGGCGGCCGACCGCGGGAAGTCGGTGACGTTCTGGGTCTACTCCGCCCGGGACGCCGCGGCCGTCCTCGACCTCAAGCTGCTCGGCTCCGGCGAGGCGACGATATCCGTCAACGGCATCCAGGTGATGGAGGACGCCCGGCGCGACGGCTCCACCAGGACGGTGTCGCTGTCCGGCGGCGTCAACAAGGTCACGGTCACCGGCGCGTCCGGCACGGCGCTCGTCGACCGGCTGGAGGTGCGCCCGGCCGCCGACGCACTGCCCGGCACCGCCTACGAGGCGGAGTCCGCGCAGCTGGCCGGCACGGCCCAGGCTGCGCAGCTCTCCCTGGCCAGTGGCAAGGCCGCGGTCACCGGGGTCGGCGGCACGCCGGGCAACGCCAACACGCTCACCTTCACCGTCCAGGCGGACAAGCCGGGCACGTACGCGATGCGCGTCCGCTACTCCAACCCGGAGCAGTCGCCCGCGACGCACTACAACCCGGACCCGCTCGCCAGGCACGCCGACATCTCGGTGAACGGCGCCGCCCCGCAGCGCGTCCTGTTCCCGCACTCCTTCCACGAGAACAACTTCTGGGAGCTCACGGTCCCGGTGCAGTTGGAGAAGGGCGAGAACACGGTGCGGTTCTCCGCCGAGGAACTGCCCAACTTCGACGGCAAGACCTACGCGTCGGAGACCTTCCCGGGAGTGCTCCTCCGCTCCCAGTACGCCCCGGCCATCGACAAGATCACGGTCGCTCCCTACCGGGACTGACACACCCACTCCCCCGCCCGTGCCCCGCAACCCCGGCGCACGGGCGGGACGCTCCATCGGTCCTCAATCGATTCTCGGTCGTGGCGCGGCACAGTAGAGGGCGAGTGACTGAGCGGAGTGAGCCGATGGAAACCGACCTGCTGCCGACGGCGGCCCGCCTGCCCGCCTGGTGGCCTCCGCGCACGACCCCGCCCCGCAGGCCCCCGATCACGCTCGAGGGCGTCCTGGCCGGGGTCCGCGTGCCCGAGGCGGACCCGCGGCGCTGGCGGGAGCAGCTGGAGGAGGCGACCGCCGGGCTGCGCGAGGCGCTGCTGGTCGATCCGGGCGTGGCGCGAGCCGCGCTGGAGTCTCCGGTGTGCCCGCAGGGGTTGCGCGTCAGGGAGGGCATGCTGGCGATCATGCGTGCGGCCGGTCTGCCGGAGGCGACCCGCGCCGCGGCGCTGACCCGGCTGCTGCTGTACGCGATCGCCGATGCCGCGTACCAGCACGCACCGGATGGGCGTCACCCCAGCCTTGCCGCGTGCCGGCACGCGCCGGAAGGACGTCATCCCCGCCTTGCCTCGGCACCGGACGCCCCGTGCGGGGAGTGCTTCCGTTTCGGCCTGAAGCTGCTGCTCGACGGCCTGGCCGCCGCGCTCCCGGACCGAGCCGGATGACCTGCGAGGTGTGGTGGGCCGAGCTCGGCGAGGTGCGGCCCTGGCATGAGGAGCTCCTCGACCCCGTGGAACGGCTCCGCAAGGGCAAGTACCGTGCCCCGGCGGACCGCGACCGTTTCATCCTGGGCTGTGCGATCACCAGGATCATGCTCGGCAGGCGCCTGGGCGTGCCTGCCGCCGGCGTGCCGCTGCGTCGCGACTGCCCGGCCTGTGCCCGCCCGCACGGCAAGCCGCGCCTGCCCGGCGACGAGCTGCACGTCTCGGTGTCTCACTCCGGCCGCTGGGTGGCTGTGGCGATCAGCGGCGTAGGGCCCGTGGGCATCGACGTGGAGCGCGTCGCCGAACGGAGCACGGCGCTGGTGGAGGCGGCGCTCGCGGACGTCGAAGCCGAGGCGCTGGGGCGCACGGCCGACCCCGTGGCCGGATTCATCGCCTACTGGACGCGCAAGGAGGCCGTGCTGAAGGCCACCGGTGACGGGCTGCGCGTGCCCATGTCACACGTGATCGTCTCCCCTCCCGATCAGCCCGCGCGCCTGCTCGGCTTCCGCGGGCGCCCGCTGCTCCGGGTGGCGCTCACGGACCTGCCGCGGCGAGACGGGCACGCCGCGGCGCTCGCGATCGTCGGGGTGCGGGAAATGCCCCGCGTGGCGGCGGGCAGCGCCGCCCCCTACCTGGCGGGGGTCACCACGGCGTGATGTCGTGCCCTTCCGTCCAGATCCGCGCCGCGGCCGTCAGCAGGGCGGCTCTGTCGGCCTCCGCCGGGCCCGGGCGGGCGGGCAGGAAGGCCGTCACGTCGCTCTTCTTCCTGATCACCGACCGGTGGCGGCGGCAGGCGGTGATGAGGCCCTGCGACGGCCCCGCCTCGACGAGGAGAAAGTCGCCGTCGTTCAGCAGCCGGTCGAGCGCCGGCCAGAACAGCACGGGGTCGGCCACCTGCCTGGCCCAGAACCACGGGTCGCCGGCCTGCTCCGCGGTGAGCGGCGCGCACGTGTACGCGGAGTAGAGCGGCAGCCCCGGTGGGCTGTACGTGACGCGGCCGAGCACGTCGAGCCCGCTCCTGGCCAGCTCGTCCACGGCCGGACTATGGAAGCCCAGCGGCGACGGCACGGGGACCACCATGAACCCGGCCTCCCGCAGGTCGTCGGCGACGGCGCCCAGTTCCGCGGCCAGACCGGCGAGCACTGTCTGCCGGGGCGAGTTGACCGCCCCCACCACGACAGAGCCCCGCAGGTAGGGGGCGAGCGCCTCGGCGGCGGCGCCGACCGCCAGCATGCCGCCGGGCGGCTGAGAGGCGGCGGCCGCGACGCGGTGCCGCATCGTGGCCACCGCGTCCTCCAGGGAGAACACCCCCGCCACCACCGCGGCGACGGTCTCCCCCACGCTGTGCCCGAGCAGCGCCCCAGGCCGCAGCCCCCAGCCGATCAGCGTTCGCGCCAGCGCGTGGCCGACGCCGAGCAGCAGCGGCTGGGCCCGCGACACCTCGTCGACGGGGACCCGGGGCTCGCCGGCGAGCCAGTCGGCCCGCACCTCCTCCCCGTCGGGACCGAGCAGGTCGAACAGCTCGTCCATCGCGGCGGTGAAGACGGGCTCGAACCCGTACAGGCCGGCGGCCATCCTGCGGTGCTGCGCACCCTGCCCGGGGAAGAGCAGCGCGACCGGCCGCCGCAGCGCCGCGGACGGCCGCGCGCCCGGCAGCGCCGCCAGCGCGGCCTCCGCGTCCACCGCGACGATCGCGCCGCGCACCGGGCCGTCGCCGCGCTCACAGGCGTTCCACTCGCCGGCGACGGCGGCGAACTCCGCCGCCGTAACCGGTCGCGCTGCCAGCCGTTCTGCCAGCCGCCGCCGCTCCGACTCCCACTCGGCCTCGTCGCGGCCCGACCAGAGCAGCGCCCGCGCGTCGGTCACGTCCTGAAGCTGCACGGTCATGATCTGCTCCTCCACCTAGAAGTAGGCGCGCGCGCCGGTCCTGGCGGTGCGGTAGAGACGCCCCGCCCACCACTGGAGGGCGGCCAGCAACGGGACCAGCACGGCCACGACCCAGAACAGCGGCGCCAGCACGACCGGATCCGCGCTGCCCTCGGCCACCGTCATGCCGGCCGAGTCGCCGTACCGGGAGACGAGCAGGTACGGCAGGCGGCCGATGGCGACGGCGGCCGCGGCGGCGAGCAGGACGACTCCCGACAGGGCGAGCGCGCGCCGGGGCGCGGCCCGCATCGCGAAGACGTCGCACACCACGAGCGCCACGGCGACGACGCCGGCCAGCACCCACACGACGATCGGCTGCTGCACGGAGGCCCGCACGTCGGCGGCCAGCAGGCCCACGCCGAAGGAGATCGCGGCGCCGGCCAGGGCGAGCCGGGTGAGCAGGCTGGCGAGCCCGATGGCCCGCTCGGCGAGCGGTCCCCGGGTCCTGGTCGCCGCGAACGCCGCCCCACGCAGCGCGAAGAACAGCACGGACGTGAGCGCGCAGGCCAGCCCGAACGGGGTGAACAGCACCCCGGCGGTCAGCGGCAGCACGCCGTCCGGCCGCAGCGGCAGGGCGTGGAGCAGCGCGGCGGCGATCGCGCCGAGCGCCAGCGCGATCACGAGGCTGGCGGCGGTGATGGCGGCGGCCCAGCCGCGCCGCCAGCGCGGCGACGGGTGGCGGCGGCGGAAGTGGAAGGAAGCGCCGCGCACCACCATGCCCAGCGCGAACGCGGCGAAGAGCGGGAAGAGCCCGGACAGCAGCGTCCCCTCGAAGACCGGGAAGCCGCCGATGAGCAGGCCCACCACGGAGACGATCCACACCTCGTTGCCGAGAAAGTACGGCCCGATCGTGTCGACGACGGCGTCCCTGTCGCGGTCGCTCCTGCCCAGCACGGGCAGGATGAGCCCGATGCCGATGCTGCGTCCCTCGGTGAGGAGGTATCCGGCGAACATCAGCCCGGTGAGGACGAGCCAAGCAGCGTGCCAGGTCACAGCCGACCTCCGGTGATCGCGAGCTCTTCTTCTTCGTCAGTGTCCGTCTCCTGGCCCTGGGAGCCCAGCTGGGCGGCGTCGGGCCCGCGCCGGGCGAACTTCGCCAGCAGCCGCCAGTCGGTGACGGCCAGTGCCCCGACGACCAGGGTGAAGACGATGAGGGAGGTCAGCAGCACGCCGCTGGTCAGCCCGGGGCTGATCGCGTCCTCGGTCTTGAGGATCTCGTAGACGGCCCACGGCTGGCGGCCCACCTCCCGGAACAGCCAGCCCGCGGTGGCCGCGACGAACGGCACGGGGATCAGCCATGGGAACACCCGCAGCAGCCAGGCGAACCGGGTGAGCAGCAGCGAGATCTTGATGGTCATGAGCGCGGTGATGACGGACACGGCCTGCAGGGTGATGGCCGACCAGATCATGACCGTGCGGGTGATGTAGATGAACTCGTGGACCGGGATGTATTCACCGGGACCGTGCTTGGCGACCATCTCTTCCTGCAGCCGGGCCGCTAAGGCGAGGTCGTTGTCGGCCAGTGCGCCCTTGATGGGCTGCTCCACGTTGATGACGTCGAGCAGGTTGCCGCCCATGAAGGCGGTGATGAACACGAAGACCGGCGCGATGTAGACGGCCATGCGCAGCAGGAGCAGGAACGCGGCCCGGTCCTCGTGACCCTCGGGCAGCCGCCTGAGGTGCCAGGCGCTGACGCCGGCGACGAAGAACGTGCCGGTGGTGATCGCTGCCGCCGCCGCGTGCGGGATGGCGTGCCAGAAGTTCGGGTTGCCGACGAACTCGGCGAAGTCCGCCAGCACCAGCCGCCCATTCGCGGCGGAGGCGTGCCCGACGGGGTGCTGCAGGAACGAGTTGGCCATCAGGACCCAGAAGACCGACATCCAGGCGGTGACGGCGGTGAGCCAGATCATCGCCAGGTGCAGCCGCTTGCCGAGGCGGTTCCAGCCGAAGATCCAGATGCCGAGGAAGGTCGACTCCAGGAAGAACGCCACGAGCGTCTCGATCGCCAGTGGTGCGCCGAAGACGCTGCCGGTGACCTTGGTCAGCCCGCTCCAGTTCAGCCCGAACTGGAACTCCATCACGATGCCCGTGGCGATGCCGAGCGCGTAGTTGATGAGGTAGAGCTGGCCGAAGAATCGGGTCATCCGCTCGTAACGGGGGTTTCCGGTGACCGTCCACATGGTTTGGATGATCACGACGTAGGTGACGAGGCCCAGCGTGAGGGCTACGAACAGCCAGTGCGCGACGGCGGTCAGCGCGAACTGAAGCCGTGCGTAGACGATCGCATCCGCCGGCACGGTGCACTCCTTTGTCAGGCGTCAGTCGGTCAGGTCGAGCAACAGTTCGAGCTGTGCGAAAACAGCGGGCGCCAGGTCCGGGGCGAGGCTGACGCCGCGGGCCACGGAGATGACGAGGTCGGCCGTCGCCTTCGCGTCGGCGCCGGGCGCCGCCTCCGCGAGCACCTCGCGCAGGGCGTCGTGCCAGCCGCGCTCGCTGCTCGCGACGATCTCCCTGATGCGCGCGTCCCTGGCGGCCCGCAGGTCCAGCTCGCGCAGCACCGCGAACAACTCGGGACGGGTGCGGATCATGTCGGCCAGCACCGCCAGGTGATGCCTGATCGTGGCGGCGGCGCTGGGCTGGGGCGGCATCGTCTTCCAGAACTGGCGGGTGGCGAGCTCGACCACCGCGGCCACCAGGTCTTCCTTGGTCGGGAAGTAGTGGTGGACGGTCGAGTGGTCGATGCCGACCTCCTTGGCGACCTCGCGGAGGCGGAGCCCTTCGAAACCTCGGGCCGCGACGCAGTGGAAGGCGGCCTCCACCAGTGCCTGCCGTCGGCTTCCTGTGCTCATGACTCCACCTCCGCGAGACTCCACCAACCAGTTGGTTGAGTCCACCTTAACATCAGGCCTCGTGCGTGTACTCCACGTGGCAGAAGATCGGCTCGATATCGGCCAGCGCCCGGCAGGCCGCGAAGTGCTCCTGGACGCTGGGATGCGCGCGCATGGCGTCGAAGTCCTCCTTGGTGCGCCACTGCGCGTAGTTCACCACCCGGGTGCCGTCGTCGCTGAGGTGCACGTTCGCCGACACGTATCCGGGGAACTTGGTGATCACGTCGGTGGCGTCGAGGATGATGTCGTACATGCGCCGCTGGTTCTCCGGGGTCACCCGGAAGATGTTGATCAGCGTGTAGTGCTTCTCGTCCGTCGTGATGGTCGCCATCGCGCGCGCCTAGGCCCGTGCGGTGATCTGCTCGAGCACGTCCTGGAGCAGGACGCGCGGCTCCCCGGCGGCGCCGGGCGAGCGCCAGGCGACGAAGCCGTCCGGCCGCACCAGCAGCGCCCCCGGCGGGGTGAGGCCGGTGACCTGGAGGAACCTGCCCTCGGCGTCCGCGAGGTCGGTGCCGATCCGGTACGCGGACAGCGGGATGCCGAGTTCGCCGGCCGCGGCCGTGGCGGCGTCGGCCCAGGAGGCGCCGTCGGGCGCGGCCAGCAGCACGAACGTGTCCGTCGCCAGCTCTACCGTGGACACCTTGGCGCCCTCGCGCTCCAGCCAGACGTGCGGCACCCGCAGCCCGGGACGGCCGTCGATGCGCAGCTCCGTCTCCAGGGCCTCGCCGCCCTTCTCGCCGACGAACGCGCCCTCGGGATAGCGGTAGCCGGTGCTGATCACGGTGGAGTTGCGCAGGTCGGGGTGCCCGCCGTCGCCCTCGCTGCGGGTGGTCTGGCGGATCCAGGCCTGGTCGGCGGTCGCCTTGCCCACCGGGTGCCGCTCCTGCTCGTAGCTGTCGAGCAGGCTCTCGCCGGCCCAGCCGCGCAGCACCGCGGCGAGCTTCCAGGCGAGGTTGTGGGCATCCTGCATGCCGGAGTTGGCCCCGTAGCCGCCCGCCGGAGGATGCACGTGGCAGGCGTCGCCGACCAGGAAGATCCGGCCGGACCGGTAGGTGTCGGCGACGTCGTGGGCCAGCCGCCAGCGGTTGACGAGCTGGATGTCGATGGGCAGGTCCGGCTCGCCGAGCGCGGTGCGCAGCAGCTCCAGCGCCTTGTCCTTGGACGTCTCCGCCTCGGCGTGCCGCTCCGGGTCGAAGAACAGGCCGAAGACCCAGCGGGTCTCGTCGAACCGGTGCAGCAGCCCCGCGGCCTCGTTGAGCAGGTACGCGATGAGGAACCTGCGGCCCTCCACCACCGAGTCCAGGTCGGCCTCGAACAGGATGCTCAGCACGTGGCCGATGGTGCCGTTGCCCGACCTGGTGATGCCCAGGGACTCGCGGATGGGGCTGGTCACGCCGTCGGCGGCGATCAGGTAGCGGGCCCTGATCCGCTGCTCGGCGCCGGTGGCCAGGGTGCGCACCACGACGGTCACGCCGTCGGCGTCCTGCTCGTAGGACACCATCTCGGTGCCGAACTCGATCCGCGCGCCGCGCTGCACGGCCTCGCGGATCATCATCGGCTCGAGCCGGTCCTGGCCGCACCAGGCGGGCTCCATGGGGCTGGCGTCGGCCACCTCGACCGTGCCCTCCTCCATGACGAAGGCACGGCCGTTGCCGATGTCGGACAGCCGCTTGGCGCCCAGGATGGCCCGCGGCAGCAGGTCGACCGGCGAGTGGGGCTCGGTCCAGTGCTCACCGGGGATCAGCCGCAGGCCGCGCTCGCGGATCTCCGGCTCCAGCCCGACGCTGTGGAACAACTCCATGGTGCGGGCGCTGACGCCCGCCGCGCGCAGCAGCTGCGCCGTCTTGTCGTTGCGCTCGACCAGGTGGACGTCCACGCCCTGCTGGCTCAGGAAGAGGGCCGACGCCAGTCCGTTCAGCCCGCCCCCGACGACCAGGACGGAAACTTCTCTGTCTGCCATGACGACTCCTTAGTTAGGCGGCCCGGACCACGAGGGCGGAATTGAAGCCCCCGTTCCCGCGGGCGATGACGAGGGTGTTGCGCACCGGGTGCCGCCGAGGCTCCCCGGCGACCAGATCGATCTCGTACTCGTCGGGAATGTCGCTCTCATAGGGCACCGCGGGGATCACGCCGTCCCGGATCATCAGCAGGGCGGTGGTCACGTCCAGCGGCCCGCCCCCCGAGTAGAGGCGGCCGGTGAGGCTCTTGGGCGCGGCCACGGGCACGCCACGTGGGCCGAAGACCTCGCTGATCGCCCGGGCCTCCGTCGTGTCGAGCTCGGGAAGCCCGCCCGCGTCGGCCAGGACCACGTCGACGTCGGCCGGCTCCAGCCCGGCGTCGTCGAGCGCCCCGCGGATGGCCCGCGGCAGCGCCGACGGGCGCCCCGTGCCCGGCGCCGGGTCGAAGGTGGCGGCGTATCCGGCCAGTTCGCCGTACACGTGGGCGCCGCGACTCCGCGCGCCCTCCGCGTCCTCGATGGTGAGCATGGCGCCGCCCTCGCCCGGCAGGTAGCCGGACGCGGCGCGGTGGAAGGGGAGGTAGGCGCCCGCACGGCTGAGCCGGCCGGTCGGGATCTGCCCGGTCAGCCCCCACGGGCACAGCGGCGCCTCCATGCCCCCCGCGATCGCCACCTTGAGTGTGCCGTTGCGCAGCAGGCGGCGGGCGTGGTTGAGTGCGTCGAGGCCGCCCGCCTGCTCGGTGACGACCACGGAGCTGTGTCCGCGGACGTTGTGCCGGATCGAGAGCTGGCCGGTGTTCACCGCGTAGAACCAGGCGAACGACTGGTACGCGCTGACCCGGTGCGGGCCGTCGCTCCACAACTTCTGCAGCTCCCGATGGCCGAACTCGTAGCCGCCGCAGGCGTTGGAGGTGACGATGCCCACGTCGTACAGGCCCAGCGCAGCGAGGTCGAGGGCGGCGTCGTCCAGCGCCCACCCGGTCGCGGCCAGCGAGAACTGGGTGACCCGGTCGGTCTGCGGCATCAGCCGCCCGGGCACGGCCGGCCTGGGCGTGAAGTCCAGCACCTCGCCGCCGTGCTGCACCGGGTACTGCGACGGGTCGAAGCGGGTGAGGCGGCGCAGCCCACTGCGCCCGGTGAGCGTCGCGTCCCAGTACGCGTCCAGGCCCACGCCGTTGGGGGCCACCACGCCCAGGCCGGTGACGACGGTCCTGGTGGCCGTCTGGGTGGTGCCACTCATGCCGACCAGCTCCTCGGGCCGCGCAGCACCGCCGCGCTCTGGAAGCCGCCGAAGCCGCTGGCCACGCTGAGCGCGACGTCGACGCGCGCCTCCCTGGCCGTCCGGGGGATGTAGTCCAGGTCGCACTCCGGGTCGGGGTCGTGCAGGGTGGCCGTGGGCGGCACCACGCCGTGCTCGATGGCCAGCGCGCAGGTGGCCAGCTCGATGGAGCCGACCGAGCCGAGCGCATGGCCGATCGCCGCCTTGATCGAGCTGATCGGCACGCCGTAGGCGGCGGCGCCGAGCGACGTCTTGAACGCCGCGGTCTCGTGCAGGTCGTTCTGCTTGGTGCCGGAGCCGTGGGCGCTGACGTAGCCGAAGTCCTCCGGGTTGACCCGGGCCTGGCCCATGGACACGGTGATCGCCTCGGCCATCTCCGCGCCGTCGGGCCGCAGGCCGGTCATGTGGTAGGCGTTGCATCGGGTGGCGAAGCCGGCGACCTCGGCGTAGATGTGCGCGCCTCGCCGTACGGCGTGCTCGTACTCCTCCAGCACCACGATGGCCGCGCCCTCACCCAGCACGAAGCCGTTGCGGGTGATGTCGAACGGGCGGCAGGCCCGCTCCGGGTCGTCGTTGCGCGGGGTGGTGGCCTTGATGGCGTCGAAGCAGGCCGAGGTGATCGGGGAGATCGGGGCGTCGGACGCGCCGGTGATCACGACGTCGGACGTGCCCTCCCTGATCAGCTCCAGGGCGTATCCGATCGAGTCCATGCCCGACGTGCAGCCGGTCGAGACCACGGTGGCCGGCCCCTCAGCGCCCGCCTGCCAGGCGATCTCCCTGGCCATCGAGCTGGGCACGAAGTAGTCGAAGATCCACGGGTCGGCGCGGGTGTGGTCCACCAGCCAGCGCTCGCCCGTGTGGCTGGTGGCCGCGTACTGCCGGTCCAGGCTCATGGTGGCGCCGATCGCGGTGCCGACGGCCACGCCGATCCGCTCGGGGGCGACGGGCTGCACGCTCAGGCCACTGTCGTCCAGCGCCTCACGCAGGGAGTAGAGCGCGAACTGCAGCACCCGGTCGAACTTGGCCACCTCGTGCTCGGTGAAGCCCTCGGCGATCGGGTCCCAGTCGACCTCTGCCGCGATGCGCGAGCGGAACCGGCTGGCATCGAACAGCGAGATCGGGCGGGTGGCGGTCCGGCCCGAGGTGATGAACTCCCAGAACTCCTTGCGACCGACCCCACCGGGAACGCACATGCCGATCCCGGTGATGACTGCTCTTTTCACGATCATCCTCCCACTTTTGGCGGGGGCGCGGCCGGGAAGGGCATCGGCTCGACGTCCACGTGCCCCAGCTCCGGGCTGGGGGCGAGCGGCGCGATGTGGAAGACCACCAGCGCCGGCTCGTCGCCGGTGTTCTCGATCCGGTGTTCCTTGCCGCGCGGCACGAACAACGCATCGCCCTGCGCGGCGGGGAGTTCCTCGCCGTCGATGCGGACCGACAGCCGGCCCTCGGCGACGAACCAGTACTCGTCGGAGTAGGGGTGGTAGTGTGCGGCCACGATCTCCCCTGGCGCCAGGTTCATCGTGCCGAGGAAGCCCGAGGTGGAGCCGACAGAGTTGGGCGTCAGCAGGGCCCGGATGTCGCAGCCGAAGCGCCTGGTCGGCGTGACGTCCGTCAACGAGATCTTGTTGGCCATCACGCCGCCCGCTTGGCCAGCAGCACATGGAAGTCGATGCCCGGCTTGGCCACGGGCTCGTTGGAGGTGATCTCCAGTCCCGCCTTGGCCAGCAGCTGCTCGTACGTCTCCGCCGAGTGAACCTCGCCCTGGGTGGTCCAGGCGAGCATCAGCAGGTCGAACAGGTAGGGCGCGGGGTCTTCCGCGGGCGTCTTGCCCGAGGTGGTGAAGCCCACGATGCCCAGCCTGCCGTCCGGCTTGAGCGCGGACGCGGTCCGCGCCAGCAGGTCGGCGGCGCGCTCGGCGGAGAAGTGGTGCAGCACGTTCGTGACCAGCACCAGGTCGTACGGCCCGCCGAGCGGGGTCTCGAACATGTCGCCGGGGATGCGCTCGACCCGGTCGGCCACGCCCAGCCTGACCGCGTGCTTGTGCGCCTCGTCCAGCACGTTCGGCCAGTCCAGGGACCACACGCGGGCCTGCTCGTAGCGCCTGGCCACGGTGTAGCCGTAGATGCCGTGGCCGCAGGCCACGTCGAGCACCTTCAGCTCGTCCCGGCCGGCCGCCCACGGCTGGAGCGCGTCGGCGAGCAGATCGGCCGTCGGCTCCGCGACCACGTTGGCGTAGCGGGCGAAGTCCTCCCAGAACTCGTACTCGGCGGTCTCCGCGTTCTCGGCGAGCACCGTGCCGCCGTGCCGTACGGCGTCGGCGATGCGCTTGTGCGCGTCCCACTCCCAGTCGCTGGCGAAGACGTTCACCATGCCGCCCGCGTAGTCGGGACGGCCGGGGACCAGCAGGTCGGCGTGCTCGTCGGAGAGCCAGAAGCGGGTGCCGTCGGACTCGACGAGGCGCACGGCGGCCAGCGCGCTCAGCAGGATCCGGGCGCCCCGCGCGTCGGCGCCGACGCCGCGGCCCACCTCCTCGGGGGTGACGGGACCGCCCGCCAGGTGCTCGAAGACGTTCAGCTTGACGGCGGCGCGCAGCAGGCTCGTCTGCTGGTACGCCTTCATCATGCCGAAGAGCTGCTTACGATCCATGATCACTCCGCTTCCCAGCAGTAGAACTCGGTGGCCCGGGAGTCCCTGGGCCCCTGCCACGTCGGCAGGTAGGGCGTCAGGTAGGGCTTGACGCGCTCGGCGGTCTCGGCGAAGACCGGGTGCCCGCGCCAGGCGTAGATCCGGTCCATGAGGTCGCCGTCGAGGTCGTCGGGGGCCTCGACCAGGTGGAAGTACAGACCGTGGTAGCTGAACAGCGTGCGGCGCACGGCCCCGATATCGGTGGGCAGCGACGAGCGGTCGTGATCAGCGAATGCCTGCGCCACGTGCGGCGCGTCGCTCGGGCTCATTTTCATGACGAGGAGTGCCCGCTGCATTTCCGTCCTCCAGGAGCTTGATGATGACAGAGCGGTCGATCTTGCCGTTGGTGTTGAGCGGCATCCGGTCCAGCCGGCTGATGGAGCGCGGCACCATGTGGTTCGGCAGGCGGGAGCGCAGGGCCACCAGGAGCCCGGCCTCGCCGTCCGCGTCCGCGCCGGTGTGCACGGCCGCCAGCCAGGTACGCCCGTCGCCGCCCGACATGGGCACCACCACGGCCTCCACGACGCCCGGCTGGGCGCGCAGGATCGTCTCGATCTCGCCGAGCTCGACGCGGTATCCCTGAATCTTCACCTGGTGGTCCAGGCGGCCCAGGTGGAGCAGCCCGCCGTCCTGCCTGCGCACCAGGTCGCCGGTGCGGTACCAGAGGTCGGGACCGGCGGCCGGCAGGTCGCCGCAGACGATCGCCCGCGTGCCGTCGAAGCGGACGAACCTGCCCTTGTTGCTGGCCGGGTCCAGGTATCCGGCGAAGCGCTGCGGACCGCGTACGCAGAGCTCGCCCAGGTCGGAGGGCAGGCCGTCGTCATCGACGATCAGTTCCTCGTGCCCCGGGTAGAGGGTGCCGATCGGGACCGTCCCGTTGGCCGGCCTGGGCCAGCTCTCCACCTCGCCGGGGAGCCGGAACTGGGTGCAGCTCAGCGTCAGCTCGGTCGGGCCGTACAGGTTCTCGATGACGGAGTTCGGCGCGGCCGCCCGCCAGGCGCGGGCCTGGTCGAGGGTGAGTCGCTCGCCGCAGAACAGGCTCCAGCGCAGCGCCGGCATGGCGCCTTCCGGCAGGCGTCCGAGCTGGATGGCCACCGACACCAGGGAGGGCACGGAGAACCAGTGGGTGATGCCCTCACGGGCGGCGAACCGGGCGGGCGCCAGCAGGTCGCCTCGGGTGGGCACGACCAGCGTGGCGCCCGAGCCCCAGGTGGCGAACAGGTCGAAGACGGACAGGTCGAAGGTCAGGTCGAACGTCTGCGTGACCCGGCAGCCCGGCCCCAGCTCGTAGCGCGGGATCACGTAGGACAGATAGGCGGACACGTTGGCGTGGCTGATGGGGACCCCCTTCGGGGTGCCCGTCGAGCCGGAGGTGAACAGGATGTAGGCGACGCCGTCGCGGAGCTCGGCCGTGCCCGGCCGTCGCAGGACGTCGGATCCGTCCGTGAGGACGATGTCCGCGCCCGCCGCGGTGACGATCTCTTCGTTGCGCGCCGCCGGCCAGGCCGGGTTGAGCGGCACCACCACGGCGCCGAGGCGCTGGGCGGCGAGGTAACCGGCGTAGGTACCGGCCGCGCGGGTGGCGTGCAGAGCGACGGTGGCCGGAGCCCCGCCGTTGACCTCGACGATCCGCTCGGCCAGCCCGGCCGCGCGCGCCTCCAGCTCAGCGTAGGTGAGCGTGTCGCCGCCCGTCTGGAGGGCGATTTCCTGGGGGTGCGCGGCCGCGGCCGCGGCGAACCAGTCGTACAGGGTGCGATCAAGTGTCATGGGAGTCTCCTGCCGGGGCCTCCGGCGGGCAGCCGCCGAAGGCCCGCGCTCGGCGTCAGGCGGCGGCCGCCTGCTCGACCTTCTCCTTGATGACCGCCATCTGGATCTTGGTGTTCTTGTTGATGCGGTCGGTGATGGAAGCCAGGTCGAAGGGGGCCTCGGGCTTGACGGCGAACTCCTGCTGCCAGCGCATCCGGGTGCCGCCGTTCTCCTCGGCGTAGTCCCAGTAGATCTTCATGTACTCGAAGGGACCCGTCTCCACGCGGTGGGCCGCGGCGCGCTTGTTGGCCTTGTCCCAGGTGCGCTTGCTGACCCAGCTCCAGATCGAGCCGTCGGGGTCGGGCACCATGGTCAGCCGGAACGTCGCCGTGTTGCCCTCCTCCTCGAGCACGTCGATGGAGGCGTACTCGGTGAACAGGCTGGGCCAGTTGCGCAGGTCGTTGGTGATCTTCCACACCACGTCGAACGGCGCGTCGATCCAGACGGAGTTGTCGGTGCTGCCGGCCATGGTCATCCTCCATTCGCCACAAGGTCGTAGATCTCGGCCGGGCTCAGTTCCCCGGCCGTCTCCGGGAGCGCCACGCGGTACTTCTGCTCGATCACCGTCTGGAGCTCCAGCACTCCGATGGAGTCCACGCCCAGCTCGGCGAGCGAGGTGTCCCAGGAGTCGTCCAGCACGTCCTCGTCGAGGCCGAGGTTGGCCGTGAGGATCTGCCGCAGGGCGTTCGTATCGATGGTCGCGGTCGTCATGGCGGTCACACGGCCTCGCACTCGAGGAGCGTCCAGTGGTAAACGGACGGCTCCTGGACCAGCTTGAAGCCCGAGCGCTCGAACAGGGTCCGCCAGTCGTCCAGGCTGCGCTCGCGCCCGCCGAACAGCACCAGCATGTCCACGTCGAGGAACTTGCCGTGGTCCCACTTGTTGTCCGGCGCGAGCACCGAGTCGAACACCAGCAGCCGCGCGCCGGTCTCGCCGATCTGCGCCCTGATCCTGCGCAGCAGGTTCTCGGCCTTCTCGTCCGACATCCAGTGCAGGACGGCCTTGAGCAGGTACGCGTCGTGGCCGGCCGGGATCTCGGCCTGGTTGAGGTCGCCGCCCTCGACGGTGACCCGGGCGGAGACGCCGTGGTCGGCGAGCACCTGCCCGGCCTTGCGCACCACGTCCGGGTAGTCGAACAAGTAGGCCGTCATCTGCGGGTTGCGGCGCAGCACCTGCGCGAGGAAGAAGCCGTCGCCGCCGCCGAGGTCGGCCAGGCTGGCGAAGCGCTCGAAGTGGTACTGCTCCAGCTCCTCCTCGATGAACTGACGGCTCCAGAAGGACATGAACTCGTCGAAGAAGAGCCCCACCTCGGGGTTCTTCTCGAGGTACACGTTGAACGGCATGCCCAGCGCCCGCTCCACGGCCGGCTCGCCGGTGCGGACGCTGTGCATGATCTCGTCGAACGGCCGCGCCGTCAGGTCCAGGTTGTTGTACTTGACGAGCGGCAGCACACCATCGCCATTGTCCGAGCGCAGGCCGTCGGCCAGCGGCGTGAGCTGGAAGACCTTGGCCGGGCCCTCCTCGAAGATGCCCACGGACGCGGCATTGCGCAGGATCCGGTACAGCGCGTCGGTGTGCGCGCCCGCCTTCTTGGCGATGACGTCGACCGGCAGCGGGCCGTCGGCGAGGATGTCCGCCACCCCGAGCTCGGCGAGGACATGGACCACGCGCGAGAGCCGGCCGCCGCAGGCCAGCAGCAGCAGCTGCTGGGCGTGGAGTCTGGTGGGGTCGTTGTGGACGAGGTCCTTGTCGTTGGTGAGCGTGGCCACCGGGTGCCTCCCTAGGCGTTGATGAGCTCGTTGATTTTGTCCAGGGCCTGCCTGGGCGTTTTCACGTCGCCCAGGATTTCTTCGGCGAGGTCGATGCCGTATTGATGCTTGATTTGGCTGAGAACCTCGAGCAGGGCCACGGAGTCGTAGCCGAGCTGTTCGAAGAGAACGTCGATGACGGTGTCGTCCAGTCGGCCTTCATCCGGCTCACCCGCGTGGGTCTCCATGAGCTCGATGAATTCGGCTAACGTGAATTCCCTCATGGCGTAGACGTTATGAGCGGCCGGCGAAGGCTCGATCCAGAGTCGTTATAGGCCATCGAATTCGCCGTTCTCGGCGTTGAATTGCTCCAGGAATTTCAGGTCGTGCGTGCCGGCGCGGAACATCGGGTGACCGATGACCGCGCGGTGGAAGCCGAGGGTCGTGCTGACCCCGCGGCCCTCGATGCGGAACTCCCCGAGCGCCCGGTCCATGCGGTCGAGCGCCTCGTCCCTGGTGGAGGCCCACACGACGAGCTTGGCGAGCATCGAGTCGTAGTACGGGCTGACCTGCATGCCGGCGGTGTAGCCCGAGTCCACCCTGGTCCACGGGCCCGCCGGCGGCTCGAAGACCTCCAGCAGGCCGGGCGCGGGCGCGAAGCCGCGCCGCGGGTCCTCGGCGTTGACGCGGCACTCGATGGCCGCGCCGTGGAGGACGACGTCCTCCTGTTTGACCGACAGCGGCAGCCCGGCGGCCACCCTGATCTGCTCCTTGATCAGGTCCACGCCGGTGACCATCTCGGTGACCGGGTGCTCGACCTGGATCCGGGTGTTCATCTCCATGAAGAAGAAGCGCCCCTGGTCGTCCAGGAGGAACTCCATGGTGCCCGCGCCGCTGTAACCGACCGACAGCGCGCCCCGCAGGGCCAGCTCCCCGATCTCCGCGCGCCCCCGCGCGTCCAGCCGGGTGCAGGGCGCCTCCTCGATCAGCTTCTGATGCCTGCGCTGGATCGAGCAGTCGCGCTCGCCCAGGTGCACGCCCTCGCCGTCGAGGTCGCACATGATCTGCACCTCGACGTGCCGCGCTCCGGTGAGGTAACGCTCCACGTAGACGGTCGGGTCGCGGAACACCGCGTGGGCGGTCGCCTGAGTCGTGGTGAACGCCTCGGCGAACTCCCTGGGATCGTGGACCACCGTCATCCCGCGCCCGCCGCCGCCCGCGGCGGCCTTGATGATGACCGGGTAGCTGATCTCGGCGGCGATCGCCTCACCCTCCTTGACGGATCTGACGGGCTCGATCGTGCCCGGCAGCATGGGCAGGCCCGCCTCGGCCATCAGTGCCCGCGCCGTGGCCTTGTTCCCGAGCTGCTGCATCACCTCCGGGCGGGGACCGACGAAGACCAGGTCCTCCTGTGCGCAGATCTCGGCGAAGTCGGGATCCTCGGACAGGAAGCCGTACCCGGGGTGGATGGCGTCGGCACCGGTGGTGCGGGCGGCCTCGATGATGTTGGCGATGTTGAGGTAGCTCGCGCTGGGCTGCGGCGGGCCGATGTGCACGGCCTGGTCCGCCATGCGCACCACGGGCGAGTCCCGGTCCGCGGTGGAGTGCACGGCGACGACGGCGATGCCCAGCTCGCGGCAGGCACGGGCGACGCGGAGGGCGATCTCGCCCCGGTTGGCGATGAGGAGTTTGCTGAACACACCGGCCCCCGTCAGTCCGCGTCGCCGTCGGGCACGATGCGCACGAGCGGCTGGTCGTACTGGACCGGCTCGCCGTCGGCCGGGTAGATCTCGGCGATCCGGCCCGCCACGTCGGCGTCGATCTTGTTCATCAGCTTCATGGCCTCGACGATCGCGAGTGTCTCGCCGACGCCTACGACGTCCCCGACGGAGACGAACGGGGCGGCGCCCGGCTGCGGGGCCCGGTAGAAGGTCCCCACCAGCGGCGCGGTCACCACGTGCCCCGTGGGAGCACTGTCCGCGGCCTCCTCCTGCCCCACCGGCTCCGCGGTCGCGGCGACGACGGGCTTGGGCGGGCGCGGCCCGGCGTCGGCCTGCTCGCCGTCCTGCGGCCACTCGATCTCGACGACCTGGTCGACGACCCTGATCGCGATCCGGCGCACCTTGCCCGGCTGGCTGCGGACCAGCTCGGCGGCGTCGGCCCAGAGCGCCCGCAGGTCCTCGACACCGGTGACTTCCTCGTTCATGCGCTCCAGGCCTCCTCAGGCAGGTGTTCGGTACTGCCGACCCGCCGGATCCGCTGGTATCGGGTGGCGATCAGGGTCGCCTCGTCGAGCTCGGCGAGCTCTTCCAGCTGCTCCAGTACGGCCCGGCGCAGGTTGGCCGCCGCCGCGGCCGGGTCGGTGTGCGCACCGCCGGGTGGCTCGGGCACCACGCCGTCGGCGATGCCGAGCTCCAGCAGGTCGGTGGCGGTGATCTTCAGCGCTGTCGCGGCCGCGATGGCGGAGTCCGCGGTGCGCCACAGGATGGCCGCGCAGCCCTCGGGGCTGATGACCGAGTAGAAGCTGTTCTCCAGCATCAGCAGCCGGTCGCAGGTGGCCAGCGCCAGCGCGCCGCCGCTGCCGCCCTCGCCGGTCACCACCGCGACGATGGGGACGTCGAGCAGGCTGGCTCGCATGATCATCTGCGCGATCGCGGTGGACTGGCCCCGCTCCTCGGCCTCCACTCCCGGGTACGCGCCGGGCGTGTCGACCAGCGTGACCACGGGCAGCCCGAAGCGCTCGGCGTGGTCGAACAGCCGCAGCGCCTTGCGGTAGCCCTCCGGGTGCGGCATGCCGAAGTTGCGGTGCACCAGTTCCTTGGTGTCGTGGCCCTTCTGGTGCCCGATGACCACGACCGAGCGTCCGCCGATCCTGGCGATCCCGCCGACGATCGCCGGGTCGTCCGCGAACCAGCGGTCCCCGTGCAGCTCGACGAACTCGTCGAACGCGTCCTCCAGGTAGTCCAGCATGGTCGGCCGCCCGGCGTTCCTGGCCAGCTGCACCACCGTCCACGGATCGACGTCCGGGGCCGGCAGCCGGCGCACGATGGCAGGCCCGGCGAGCTTGTCCGCGCTGCCCGCCGGCGCGTGCAGCGACAGCAGCCTGATCAGCAGCGGGCGCAGGTCGGCCCGCGGCACGACGCGGTCGACGAGCCCGTGCTCGAGCAGGAAGTCGCTGCTCTGGAACCCGGGGGGCAGCTCCTGACGGATGGTCTGCTGGATCACCCGGGGCCCGGCGAACCCGACCAGCGCCCCCGACTCGGCCACCACGACGCTGCCCAGCATGGCGAACGAGGCCGACACACCGCCGAAGGTGGGATCGGTGAGCACGCAGACCGAGAACACCCCGGCCTCCGCCAGGCGGGCGAAGGCCTGGCTGGTCTTGGCCATCTGCAGCAGCGACACCGCGCCTTCCTGCATGCGCGCCCCGCCAGAGGCGCACACCACGATCAGCGGGTGCCGGGTCCGCTCGGCGTGCTCGGCCGCCCGGGTCACCAGCTCGCCGACCGCGCCGCCCATGCTGCCGCCCATGAAGGAGAACTCCATGACGGCCAGGACCACGGGGTGACCGCCGATCTGCGCGGTGCCGCTGACCAGCGCCTCGCGTTCGCCGGTCGCCCTCCTCGCCTCCTCCAGCCGTTCGGCGTACGGCCGGCGGTCG
Source organism: Nonomuraea sp. 10N515B (assembly GCF_052245915.1). Classification (NCBI taxonomy): domain Bacteria; kingdom Bacillati; phylum Actinomycetota; class Actinomycetes; order Streptosporangiales; family Streptosporangiaceae; genus Nonomuraea; species Nonomuraea sp. 10N515B. Next base: position 50,388 of record NZ_JBQQBQ010000039.1, on the reverse strand, counting down.
GCGAAGCCGAGCGGGTCGTCCGGTGTGGCGATCTCGTGGTCGAACTCGGTGAAGCTGCCCTCGTCGGCCAGCATCCCGATGCGTTGCCTGGCGGTCAGCCGCCAGTGGTGCGAGCATTCCTGGCAGACATGGAGATTGCCGGCCAGCCGCTTGAGGTACAGCAGGCGGCCGCATCCTGGGCACTTACCCCACCGGATCTCGTGAGTGTCTCTGATCGGTGTGACGGACATATCTGACCTCTGCTTCGTGAGACCGTTGCCGACATTGAAGGAGCCGGGCTTCCAGGACCGATCCAGATCGGAGTGGAGGCGCGTCCACGCCCGGCCGAGGCGGTGCTCACTCACACGGTCAGGGCCAGCGCCACCCCGGCATGCGAGCCGTACTGGGTGGTCATGAAGGCGCGGTACGGCCTGCGCAGGGCGTTCCTGTCACCCCTGGCCGGGGTCAGCGCGAACCATGCCACCACGATCGCTCCCAGCAGGGTCACGACGGCGGACATGATGAGCACCGGCGCCACGTGCAGGGCGGCGAGGACGAACGCCACGCCGAGCGCCGGCGCGATCAGGCCGACCAGCCGCCGCGCCGCGGTGTCGCCCAGCAGCACGGCGATCGTGCGGCGGCCCGCCGCACGATCGCCGTCGATGTCGCCGAAGTCCTTGGCGATGGCACCGACCAGGCCCATCCACAGCGACATCGCGCCCGCGCAGACGAGCGCCGGCAGGCCGCCGCCGGACGCGGCGCTGGCAGACGCGGCGCTGGCAGACGCGGCGCTGGCGGATCCGGCCAGGTAGGTCACCAGCCCGCCGAGCGCGGCCACGGCGATCGTCGCGCCGGGGTTGTTCTTGAGCTGGAACGGCGGCGCGGAGTACAGGTAGCCGAGCAGCATGAAGATCACGACGGCCACGAGGAACTCCCAGCCCATGACGATGCCCCCGGCCAGCGCCCCCACGCCGGTCAGCCGCACGTATCGGAGCGCGACGTGCCTGGGCAGGACGCCGGAGGCGATGGGGCGGCGGGAGCCGTTGATGCGGTCCTCCAGCACGTCGGTCGCCCCGTTGAGGAGATAGACGAACACGACCGCGCACTCCCAGGTGAACGCGCCGAAGCCGACGGCGGCGAGGTCGGTCTCACCCGCGGCGTAGCCGAGCGCGGCTCCCGTGAGGAACCGGAACAGGAAGATGATCTGGACGATCGGGCGGGCCTCGGACAGGCATAAGCCGAGATCGGAAATCGCGGTGGCTGGGATTCGGCGAAGGGCTGCGCTTCGGTTCGGTGTGTTGTCCCCCATGCTCCGGACCGTATGCGCGGCGGCCGTGAACGGAAAAGAGGTGTAGTGCCAAGGTTAGCCGACGACGCGGCGTCGCCGCCCGGAAGGACTACATTCTCCGGACGGAAGATGTAATACCACCGGCGCTGCCTGCCGTACTTTCGATGTGGCCGCCTTGTCGCCGGCGTGGCGCGCTATCTAAGGTGCAGGCATTCCGCTACGAATGAGGTGCCAATGATTCGGTTCACGATTCTGGGCGCGCTGACGGCGATGAACGGGGAACGAGAATTCACTCCGAGAACACCCAAAGTCTGCCAGGTACTCGCCTTGTTACTCTCCCGAGCCAATCGCATAGTCGGGTTCGAGTCCTTGATCGAGGAGCTGTGGGGTGAGGACCCGCCGAAGACCGCACAGAGCACCGCTCAGACCTACATCTACCAACTCAGGAAGGTCCTTGAGCGGGAGAGGCTGGCCACCCCCGCGGGGGAGCTGCTGGTGACCAAGCCCTTCGGCTACGTCCTGCAGGTCGACGGCGATCAACTGGACGCATACGCCTTCCAGCGCATGCTCGCCGAGGGGCGGAAGGCGCTGGCCGAGGGCCGCTACCTTGAGGCCTCCCGCCAGCTCGGCAGGGCGCTCGACCTGTGGACGGGGCCGCCCCTGGCCAACGTCTCCCAGGGATCGCTGCTGCGCGCCTACGGTGTCCACCGGGAAGAGGAGCGGCTGCGCGCTGTGGAGCTGCGCATCCAGGCAGACGTCCTGCTCGGCCGGCATCGCGAGCTCGTCGGCGAGCTCAAGGCGCTGGCCGCGACCTATCCGCACAACGAATGGTTCCATGCCCAGCTCATCTCGGCGCTCTGCCGGAGCGGACGGCGCAGCGAGGCCCTGCACGCCTATCGCAACGTGCGGTCGATCCTCAACCAGGACCTCGGCATCGACCCCTCCCGGGAGCTGCAGGACCTGCACCAGGCCATCCTGACCACCGGTCTGGACACCGGTCCCGAGCTGCAGTTCGCCGGCTGACCGACCCGAGCGGTAGCGCCCCCGGGGGAGGCGCTACCGGTCATTCGTCGGTCCAGCTCGGGATGAGCGAGGCCGAGATGGCCTTGCTCACCGCGTCGATCCTGGACACCGCGCCGAGCTTGGTGAAGATGCTGTGCAGGTGGCGTTTGACCGTCGCCTCGGTGAGATGCAGCCTGCTGGCGATTTGCGCATTGCTCATGGCCGCCGAGGCGAGCCTGAGCACCTCGATCTCCCGCGCGGACAGCACGCCGATCGGCGGCCGGTCGTCGCGGGCCGAGCCGCGCATTCCGGCCACGCTCCCCTCGGAGATCGACAGCAGAACCCGGGTGGAGCTGGTGTGCGCCATCCTGACCGCCGCCATCAGCTCGTGCCAGCTCGCGCTCTTCAGCAGGTAGGCCCGCGCCCCGAGCGCGATCAGCTCCTGAATGAGCCTGGGCTCGTCCTGCATGCTCACGATGACGACCCGGGTGCCGGGCGAGGCCGCCTTCACGGCCCGCATCGTGGTGGTGACGTCCTCCCCGGGCAGGGACACGTCGAGCAGCAGGATGGCGGGCCGCAGCTCGGCGATCAGCTTGACGGCGGTGGCGCCGTCACCCGCCTCCCCCACGACCACGATGTCGTCCTGGTCCTGGAAGATCTCTCGTAATCCGACCCGGAAGAGCGTGTGGTCATCGACGATGACGACCGTGATCTGATCAGTAGGTGCCGGCATTCCCGTCCCTCAGCAGGGGAACCGTCAGTTCCACGCGCGTGCCCTTGCCAATGCGGCTGGAGACCAGCGTGTTCCCGCCGAGAAGGGCCGCCCGCTCCGCCATGATCGACAGCCCGGCGCCATCACTGGCGCCGGTGGCGGCGAAGCCCGTGCCGTCGTCGGCGACCGTGGCCCTGAGCTCGTGCGGCGCGATGTCGATCTGCACCAGGACCCGCCCGGCCCCGCTGTGGTCCAGGGCATTGCGCAGTGCCTCCCTGACGATCAGGAACACCTCGTCCCGCACCTGGTGGTCCACCCAGCTCTCGTCGCCGTTGACGACCACGGACGCGACCGCGCTCACGGGCTCGGCCTCGAACAGGAAGGAGTGCAGCGCCTTCTCCAGGCTGGGCACCGACTCCGACACGCGCAGGTCGCCGATGAGCTTTCGGATCGCCTCGATGGCCTCCTCCAAGGCGAGTTGGACCATGGAGACGCAACGCCGGACGTGCTCCGGATCGAGATTCCGGCCGCGGCGCTGGAGGCTCTCCAGGTTCCGGTGGCCGACCGTCACCCCGTAGCTCACCCTGTCATGGAGCTCGCGGGCCAGCCTGGCGCGCTCGTCGGACTGCACGCGATGGATCTCCTGCAGCAGGAAGCTCGCATACCAGCTCGACGCCTCCCGGATGCGCAGCGCGATGCTCTTGCTCAACAGCAGCGAGAGCTCGACCAGGGCCTGCCTCGCGTCCTCACGCTCGGGTCCGAGGCGCTGGTCGACCCAGCGCAGCACCACCTCGAAGAGGATCTCGGCCGCGCGCAGCGACTCGGTCGGGTGCACGCCGTGCCGCGCCCGCGTGACGGCGATCTCCCTGCTGATGTCCTCGCCCCTCGTCGTGGGCGCGGAGTCGCGCAGCCCTTCAACCACGTCGGCGACGATGCTGGTACAACTCGCCAGCACCTGCTCGGCGGACTCCGGGTTACGCAAAAGTAAACTATTCGCGTTATTGAGCTCCTGCTCGTATGCGGTGCGGACCTCCACCACGGAAGACTCCAGCAAATCCGCCACTAACCATCGAACCTCGCCGCTAGGCCCGAGTCGTCCCACGATTCGCCCCAATGGATAGTTTGACCCCGTACTTAACCATCCGCAGCGGCTCAACCCAGTGACTGTGCAACAACTGTGCTGCCCCCGTCTTACATGAGCCAATTTCAGATTACCGTCTGGATACTTATGGCCACGTGAGTCAAACCATGTCCATCAAACCGGTCCGTGTCAACCTTTGTCGGAAAGTCCCTGGTTGTGGCGTCGAGTCACGTGTCATGCCGTGGCCCCGTCGTTGGCCAGGGCCCCGACGGCCTCGGTCGCCAGGTGGCGCAGGGACTCCTCCTCGACCAGGGGCACACCGAGCCGGTTGCAGAGGAGGCGAGCGCACCTGTCCATGACGGCGAACGCGCTCCCGCCCGCATCGCGCCGCCCGCCCCGCGACGTCAGCGTCTCACGCAGCGTGGTGACAGACCGCGCCCAGGTCGCGAGGGCCCCGGAGTTTCCGGCCGTCCGGATCCGCCTCGCCAGCGTGATCGCCTGCTCCCGCTGGGACTCGAGTGCGCGGCCCTTGTCGAGGAGGCCCACTTGCTCGGCGCTCCTGCCGGAGGCCCTGACCAGCTCGGCCAGCCGCTGCGGCTCGGGGACGGAGGTGAACCAGGCGATGCACGTCATCGCGTACGCGGCCGTGGCCCGCTCGCCCGGCGTGAGGCCGCCCACCAGCATGGCCAACGCAAGCCTGCTGGACTCGACGAAGTGGCGCTCCACCGCCCGGACCGCCGGACCGTCCCTGTGGCGCCCGTGCTCTCGCCGGTACGGCACGAGCAGCAGCGAGTTGTCGGGATAAAGGTTGCGAGAGTAGGACGACACCCGCTCCTGGCGCGCGAGCAGGGCCGCCATCCGCTCGTAGTCCTTCTGCCTGGCCGCGGTCGTGGACGGCCGCGCGGCGAAGAATTCACCGAGTCGTTCGCTGATCAGCGTCTCGACGTCGCCCCGCTCGACCGCCGGCTCGGGCAGTATCCGGAGCCTGAGGTGATTTCCCCCATCCCAGCAGCGCAGGAAGAAGAAGTCCGTCGCCAGCCCACGCTCGGTCAGCTCCGCGGCCAGCGGCGCCACGGCGTGCACCAGCAGCTGGTCGAGATCATCGTGGTAGAAGGCGTGAGCACTGACCCACCTCGCCTCATCCACTCTCAACCTCCCTCGCTCCGACTCCCTGCCTGCCTGCCGCCCCCGCCTGTCCCCCGGCACTCCCGGAAACACGCCACCGGCCTACGCGCCCGCGCTCTTCCAGCGGAAACAGCAGGCATCATCGGCGGCCCCTCCGGACGACGGGTGGATGCATCCTGGCGCTGATCACTCAAGGCCGGATCGAGGCTTGATCGAGGCCTGATACAGAATGTCAGGGTGATTTACAGCTCTTGTCATATTCCCAGTCGCCGGCATACCTCCAGCGTCGCCGCCGACGTGTTGAAGGTCATGAAGTGCATTCCCGGCACGCCCTCGTCCAGGAGCCTGACGCACATGTCCACCGTGTGATCGATGCCGAGCCGGCGCACGGCGTCAGGGTCGTGGGCGACCCGGTCGAACGCGGCGGCCAGTTCGGGCGGGAATGGCGCACCCGAGAGCTGCTCCGATCTTTCAATCGTGCTCATCCGGGTCACCGGCATGATGCCGGGAATGATCGGGGTTTCGCAGCCGCGGGCGGCGACGCGGTCTCTCAACCTCAAATAGTCCTCGACCCGGAAGAACATCTGGGTAATGGCGTAGTCGGCGCCCGCGCGGCATTTCTCGACGAAGTGCCGGGTGTCACTCTCGACATCAGGTGAGCGGGGATGGCGGTAGGGGAAGGCGGCCACGCCGACGCAGAAGTCCCCGGCGACCTTGATCAGCCTGACGAGGTCGGCTGCGTAGGCGACCCCTTGGGGGTGCTTGGTCCACTGCCCCAGGGGATCGCCCCCCGGCGGATCGCCGCGGAGCGCCAGGAGGTTCCGCACGCCCGCCGCCGCGAACCGGCCGACGAGGTGACGCAGTTCGGCCACCGAGTGGTCGACCGCGACCAGGTGCGCCACGGGCAGCAGCGTCGTGTCGCCGGCGAGCCGTTCGGTGATCTCCACGGTGCGGTCGCGGGTCGATCCGCCGGCGCCGTACGTGACCGACACGAACGTCGGGCGGACCGCCTCCAGCTCGCGGATCGTCCGCCAGAGCGCCTGTTCGCCCTGAGGGGTCTTGGGCGGGAAGAACTCGAAGGAGATGGAGGGAGTGCCCGCCGCGAGCAGCTCCCGGACCGAGGAGCTCCGCTGGATGGTCAGGTGCGTCATGGCGACACCAGCGCCATCATGGGGACCTTGCCCAGCGCGACCTCGGCCTGCGCCTCCGCGACCCGCTGGAGCTCGGTGGCCGCCGCGCCCCCGTAGGTGTCCGCCACCCGCTCCACCGCGGTCTCGAGATGGAACTCATACCCCTGGCCGCCCACCGACTCGATCGCCAGTGCGGCCATGAGGCAGCCGGCCTGGGCCGCGCGCTCCAGCGGGAATCCCCAGGCGACCCCGGCGAAGAACCCGGCGCGGAACGCGTCGCCCGCGCCGGTCGGATCGACCGGCTCCTTCACTGGAACCGCAGGCACGAAGATCGGCTCCATGCCACGCCGGTCGACGCGTGCGCCGTCGGCGGCCAGGGTGGTCACCCAGACCTCGACCCGCTCCAGCACGTCCCTCTCCGACCAGCCGCACTTGCCCAGGAGCAGCGACCGCTCGTACTCGTTGGTAAGCAGGTAATGTGCGCCATCCAGCAACGAGACGATCTCGTCCGCGGCGAGCAGAGCGAGTTGTTGTGAAGGGTCGGCGGCGAACGGGTATCCGCGGGCCCGGCACTCCTCGGAGTGGCGGGCCATGGCGGCCGGCTCGTTCGGGCTGACGATCACCAGCTCGCACCCGCCCACGCGCCGTACGACCGGGGCCAGCTCGATCTCCCCTGCCTCCCGCATCGCCCCGGGGTAGAACGAGGCGATCTGGTTCCCGTCGAGGTCGGTCGTGCAGGAGAAGCGGGCCGTGTGATGGCTGTCGGAGATCCTGACCGACTCGACGTCCACCCCGTGCTGGAGCAGCCATCTGCCGTAGTCGCCGAAGTCGGGGCCCGCGGCGCCGACCAGGGCGGGGAACAGGTTGAGCTGGCCCAGGCCGTAGGCGATGTTGGCGCCGACGCCACCCCTGCGCACGGTGAGACGGTCGACGAGGAAGGACAGCGACACCGTGTCGAGCTTGTCCTTGACGAGCTGCTCGGTGATCCGGCCGGGGAAGGTCATCAGATGATCCATCGCGATCGAACCGGTAACGATGATGCTCATGGACGCCAGCTCCTTCACACGGCCCTGCCGAGAGCGTCGGCGCGGTCGGTGCTCTCCCAGGACAGGCCCTCGCGCCCGAAGTGCCCGTAGGCCGAGGTCTGCGCGTAGATCGGGCGCAGCAGATCCAGGTCGCGGATGATCGCCGCGGGGCGGAGGTCGAACACCTTGGCCACGGCGTCCTGGATCTTCGCGACCTCGGTCTTCTCGGTGCCGAAGGTCTCGACGAACAGTCCGACGGGGTGCGCCTTGCCGATCGCGTACGCCACCTGCACCTCGCACCGGTCGGCCAGTCCCGCCGCCACGACGTTCTTGGCCACCCACCGCATCGCGTACGCGGCCGAGCGGTCCACCTTGGACGGGTCCTTGCCGGAGAAGGCGCCGCCGCCGTGCCGGGCCATCCCGCCGTACGTATCGACGATGATCTTGCGGCCGGTCAGCCCCGCGTCGCCCATCGGGCCGCCGATCTCGAACCGCCCGGTCGGGTTGACCAGCAGGCGATAACCCTCGGTTTCGATGCCGACCTCGGCCAGCAGCGGCGCCACGACGTGCTCGGCGATGTCGGGGACGAGCAGGCCGTCCAGGTCGACGCCGGCGGCGTGCTGGCTGGAGACGACGATGGTGTCCAGCCGCACCGGGCGGTCGCCGTCGTACTCGACGGTCACCTGCGTCTTGCCGTCCGGCCGCAGGTACGGCACGACGCCGCTCTTGCGCACCTCGGACAGCCGCCGGGCGAGCCGATGGGCCAGTGCTATCGGCAGTGGCATCAGCTCGGGCGTGTCCCGGCAGGCGTAGCCGAACATCAGCCCCTGGTCTCCGGCGCCCTGCCGGTCGAGCTCGTCGCCGTCGCCGCCCACCCGGTGCTCGTAGGCGTCGTCGACGCCCTGGGCGATGTCGGGCGACTGCGCGCCGATGGACACCGACACCCCGCAGGAGGCGCCGTCGAATCCCTTGGCCGACGAGTCGTACCCGATCTCCAGCAGCGTCCTCCTGACGATGGCCGGGATGTCGGCGTAGGTCTTGGTCGTGACCTCGCCCGCGACGTGCACCTGGCCGGTGGCGATCAGCGTCTCGACCGCGACCCGGCTGGTGGCGTCGCCACTCAGCAGCTCGTCGAGTATCGCGTCGCTGATCTGGTCGGCGATCTTGTCGGGGTGGCCCTCCGTGACGGACTCGGATGTGAACAAGCGACCGCCCATGTCTCCTCCGCATCTCCAGACGATGCGCCGATGATGAGCGGTCCCGATCGAGTTTCGAGCCAGGGCCGCTGAGTGAGCCGTCATCGGCGTCACCCAGCGGCACGTGGTCTTCCTTACTCCACGACCAGGTTGACCGGGATGTTGCCGCGGGTGGCGTTGGAGTAGGGGCACACCTGGTGGGTGGCCTCGACGAGCTCACGGGCCGTCTCCGGGGCGATCGAGTCGGGCAGCTCGACCCGGAGCGTGGCCTCGAGCTGGAAGCCGCCCTGGCCGTTCGGCGACAGGCCGATCTCGGCCGTGACCGACGCGTCCGAGACGTCGATCTTCTGCTGAGCGCCCACCAGCCGCATCGCCGAAGCGAAGCAGGCCGCGTACCCGGCGGCGAAGAGCTGCTCCGGGTTCGTGCCCTCACCGTCGCCGCCCAGCTCCTTCTGCAGGGCCAGTTTGACGTCCAGCCGTCCGTCCGAGGAGACCGCGCGGCCGTCGCGCCCGGCGGAGGTGGCGATGGCGGTGTACATGCTCATGACGATGCCCTTTCTTAATGAACAGACCTGTCTGTCTGCCGCATGCCATGAGAGTAGACAGATCTGTCTGGTATCGTCAACATGTGAGCGCAGAAACGTTGGAAGGCCGTCGCCCGAGCGCGGCGCGCACCCGCGTGCTCGACACCGCAGCGCGCCTGTTCTACCGGGAGGGCGTGCACACGGTCGGGATCGACCGGATCATCGCGGAGGCGGACGTCGCCAAGGCGACCTTCTACAAGCACTTCCCGAGCAAGGACGACCTTGTCCGCGCGTACGTGACCGAGCAGAGCGCGCGACAGCGCGCCGCGGCCGCCACCATGCAGGCTGATTCTCCGCGCGAGAAGCTGATGGGCATTTTCGCCTTCATGTGCGAGTTCGGGGCCGGTCCCACCTACCGCGGCTGTCCCTTCGTCAACACGGCGGCCGAATATCCCGATCCCGGTCACCCCGTGCGGCAGGCCATCGCCGAGTACCGCCGTTGGGTCCGCGACCTCTACCGGGACCTGCTCGCCGCCGACGGCCACCCCGACGCGGAGCGGACCGCCGACATTCTCCTGCTGCTCAGGGACGGGCTCGTGGTCGGCTTCGACCTCGACGACCCCGCCCGAGTGCGTGCCGCCCTCCTGGAAGCACTCGACAGAGTGCTGGGCGCGTAACGGACACGGTGCCGGACTCGGGCACATCGGACACGGTGCCGGACTCGGGCACATCTGATGAGGTCAGGGTTGTGCCAGGCGGCGGGCGATGACCCGGAGCGCGAGGACCTCGTCGGCGCCTTCGAAGATCGACAGCACGCGGGCGTCCACGAACAGCCGTGAGACGGCGTACTCCTCGGCGTACCCGTAGCCGCCGTGCAGCTGCTGGGCTTCGCGGGTGACCCACTCGGCCGCCCGGCAGGCGACCTGCTTCACCTGCGCGGCCTCGAGGTCGCCGTCGCCGGCCGCGACCGCACGCGCCGCCGCGAACGTGAACGCGCGGCACGCGGCGATCAGCGCCGCCATTCTGGCGATCTTGGCCCGGGTCAGCTGGTAGCCCGCGAGCGACCGGCCGAAGACCGGCCGCTGCCGGGCGTAGTCCACGGCCAGTTCGAGCGCCGATTGCATGACGCCGACGGCGCGGGCGGCGGTCTGCAGGCGCGCGTTGGCGAACGCCCGCATCTGCAGGTAGAAGCCGCGCCCGAGACCGTCGTCCAGCCCGATCAGGCCGGCGGCGGGCACGCGCCAGCCGTCGAACCCGACCTCGAAGGAGTGCATGCCGCGATAGCCGAGGGTACGGATGGCGCGCCCTTCGACGCTCCCGCCGACCTCCTGGGTGAGGCGCCAGGTGTGGCCGGTGAAGGACGGTTTCTCCACGACGAACAGCGACAGCCCGCGGTGGGTGGCGGTGCGGTCCGGGTCGGTGCGGGCGAGGACGAGGAGGTAGTGGGCGCGGCCGGCGAAGGTGCACCAGGTCTTGACGCCGTTCAGCACCCACTCCTCGCCGTCCCTGGTCGCACTGGTGGTGATGGCGGCGACGTCCGACCCGCAGTCGGGCTCGGTCACCGCGACGGCGCACAGCCGCTCCCCCGACGCGATCGCGGGTAGCCAGCGGCGTTTCTGATCCTCTGTGCCGCCCCGGGTGATCGCGGCACCGATGATCTCAGGGCGGGTGATGAGCGAGCCCGCGGCCCCCAGCGAGGCGCGGGAGAGCTCTTCGGTCACCACGACCATGCTCAGCAGCTCGTCAGCGCCGCCTTCGGCGTAGCCGCCGTACGCGGCGGGGATCGACAGCCCGAAGCAGCCCATGTCGGCGAGGCCGTCGATGATGGCGTCGGGGATGTCCTCGTCGTCGCGGTGTATGCGGCCGGCCGCCGGGGCGATCTGGTCGGCGGCGAAGTCGCGGAAGGCGGTGCGGACGAGCTGCAGCTCGTCGGACAGGTGTCGCGGTCCCGCCTCGCCGGTGACCATGACCCGCTCGGCCACCCGTTCCAGGAGTGCCGGGTCCCGTCCCGCGGCGACGTGTGCGGCGATCCCGTCCAGCGCGGTCCGGTCCACACCCCATAGGCCTTCCCGTCCGGTGATGCGACCGGCCAGCTCGGCGGCGACGTCGGCGGCGTAGAGCAACGCCAGGTCGTCCTCGCTACGGCTGCGGGCGTGGGCCTGATGTCCGAGCAGGGCCGCGGCGGCCGCGGCGGACGACGACACGGACGCCACGTCGTAGGCGACGGCCTGGTGCTCGTCGACCGGCTGCACGTGCGCGGCGGCCTTGCCGACGATGGCCTGCAACGTCTCGACGATGGCCCGGGCGCGGGCGGCCGGTTCACGCATGGCGGGCCCCTTCGATCGTCAACGTGGAGCAGGGCTCGCCGGAATCATCTCCGAACAGGCCCAGCGTGAGCGGGGCGGCACCGACCCGGCGCAGTCGGGCGGCCTGGCCGCAGAACAGGGGTTTGCGGTTCCGATGCCGCATGCGCAGGATCGGCCCGTCATGTTTCTCCAGCCGCAGCACCTCGGCGAGGGCCAGCGTCATCAGCGGCCCATGCACCACCAGGCCCGGATACCCCTCAACGCGGGTGGCGTACGGCCAGTCGTAGTGGATGCGGTGCGGGTTTGCCGTGGCGGCGCTGAAGCGCATCAGCAGGGTCGGGTCGGTGGCGAGATCCCACGCCCACTCCCCCGCCCGGGTCAAGGGCGCGCCGGCCGGAACCAGGGCGGCCGGGATCTCGATGTCCGCCGCGAAGGGGACGGGCACCGCGTCGCGGTAGATGAGGTCCTGGCGTTCTTCGAGCGCGAGCCGGTCGCGCTCGTCGTACAGCGTGGTGGCGACCACCACCACGACCAGCCTGCCCGAGCGCCCGGACTTCTCGGTGACCGACTCCACCCGCGACTCGCGCCGGACCGTGGCGCCGACCGTGAGCGGGGCGTGGAAGACGACCTCGCCGCCGGCGAACACGCGCCGCGGCAGCTCCACCGGAGGCAGGAACGACCCGCGCGCAGGATGACCGTCCACGCCGAGCACGGACGAGACGGGCCAGCGGGCCAGCGCGCCCCAGTGCCACAACGGCGGCAGGGCGTCTCCCGGACCGATCACGGGCATGCCGTCGTCGAACAGCGCCGACAGGGCCGCCACGGGATGCGGTTCGACCGTTTCGACGGTGGTGACGGTGTGCGGAGCCCAGCTCATCGGTTTGTCTCGCTCACGTGATGGGGTTGCGCGCGATCAGTTGCGTACCCACCGTGCACCCGCATCGCGTCCAGCGCCACCTGCATGGCGGTGCGCATGGCCTGCAGGTCGCTGCGCCGCCCGGCTCGGTGAGCGCCATCGTGGCCCTGTCCCCGCCTCGTAGTCCCGCACCCGCGGCCGGGCCCGTTCGTCGACGAAAGCACCGGTCAGGGCCACGATGTCCCGCTCGTCCTGATTCAGTGCGCTCATGGTCGTTCTCCGCTTCCCGCGCTGCGAATGATGCCGTCCTCCCTCAGCTTGGCGAGGTCCTGCGCGGACAAGCCGAGCTCGCCGCGCAGCACCTCCTCGGTGTGCTGCCCCACCAGCGGCGCGGCCGCAGGAGGCGGCTGCCGCCCGTCCATCATCACGGGACCTCCCGGCGCCCAGTGATCGCCGACGCCCGGCTGGTGGAGCAGCGCCATCAGCGGGTTCTCCGGCAGCAGGCCGGCGAGCTCCGCGAGGCTCCGGTACGCCGACCACAACACCCGGGTGTCACGCAACGCCGCCTCCGCCTCGGCCAGGGTGTGAGCCTCGAACCAGCCGGCGAGCAGCTCGCCGAGCACCTTGCGGTGCCGGTGGCGCTGCGACTCCTCGGTGAAGTCGGCCCCGAGCGCGGCGGCCAGCGCGGCGACCACGTCGGTGAGGCCGGTCGCGGCGAGGAGGTCCCGCCAGTGCCGCGGCGTGAGGGCGACGATCATCAGCCGCCCGCCGTCGGCGGTGGCGAAATCCCGCCCGAAGGTGCCATAGACGTGGTTACCGTCGCGTTCCCTGGGTGAGGTGCTCAGCTGGGCTTCGGCGAGGTAGCCGAGATTGCCCGCGGTCGCCAGGGCGACGTCCTCGAGCGCGAGACGCACCTGCTGTCCTTCGCCCGTCAGCAGGCGGTGCCGTTCGGCGGCCAGCAGCCCGGCCGCCAGGTAGAGCCCGGCGGCGAGGTCCCAGGCCGGCACCACGCTGTTGACCGGCTGCGCGGTGTCCGGCGGGCCGGTCAGGAGGGGAAATCCGGTGCCCGCCTGGACGGTGTAGTCCACGGCGGCCCCGCCGTCGCGGCGGCCGGTGAGCAGCACGTGGATCACGTCGGGGCGGCGCGCCCGCAACGCCTCGTACGACAACTCGCGGAACCGGTCCGCGTTGCTGACCACGATCCCGGCGCGGACCACCAGGTCGGCGACGAGCCTGCGGCCCTCCTCGCGTGACAGGTCCACCTCGATGGCACGCTTGCCCTTGTTGAGCCCCGACCAGTAGAGGCTCGTGCCGCTCGCGGCCAGCGGCCACCGGGTACGGTCGACCGCGCCGCCGACCGGCTCCACCCTGATCACGTCCGCGCCCAGCTGAGCCAGCGTCATCCCGCACAGCGGCGTCGCCACGTAGCTGGACAGCTCGACGACTCGCAGACCGCGCAGCGGCCGCGCCCGCCCGCCGGCGCCGTCCGTCACCGACCCGCCTTCGGTCTCCACTATGTCGTCTCCTGACCTGGTCTCGAGGGCTCGTTTCACCACGCATAGCTCGGCTTTGAGGACGTTTCCGTTCGCTAGGCGCCCTCCACGTCGTACCCACCCGTTCCCGCTCACGTGCACGGGCGCGGGCACGGCATGATCCGTGCGTGGTCAGAAGGGCCAGCCGGTGGTGTTCGAGCAAGACTCGCGGGAGATTCCCGAGCCGGTGTCCGGGTAGTTCCCGTAGCGCTCGTCGTGGAGGTGGGCGAAGAAGTAACACATCTCCTCGCACCAGGCGTCCAGCACGGCCAGCCGCGGATCCCGGAGCACGCCGGCGTAGAAGTCACGGCCCATGGCGACGATGAAGCCGCGTGCGTACAGGAAGCCGTCGTCGGAGCCGTCGGTCACCGCTTGGATGTCCGCGCGGTCGATGTCGTAGAGCTTCCGCTCGACCACCCGATCGAGGCCCGTCAGCTCCTCGGCCGACAAATCCCGGCTGCTCGCCGCGAGGTTGGCGAGGAAGTCCTCCAGCGCCTCGTCGATGACGGCGAGCACGGCGTCCGCGCCGGAACCGGGACTCCTGTCCGTGAGCGCCTGTCGCGCCTGGCCGACATCCGCGCCGAGGGGCGCCCAGGCCGCCTCCACCATGTCCCAGAAACGTTCCTCCGCGTCCATTGCCCACCTCTCAAAAGCCGATCTTGTGCATCCGCGCCGATCAGCAAACCAGGCAGGACCGACAGAATCAGGGTGGTGAGGACCGGTGCTCGCTGCTGGCGCGGACGATGAGCGTGGTGGCCAGCTCGATGCGGGTGCCCGCGGGCCCGCCCGGGTGGGTCAGCTCCTCGGAGATGAGCCGTACGGCCTCGTTGGCCATGTCGTCGAGCGGCTGGCGCACGGTGGTGAGCGGGGGCGACAACATCTCGCACAGGGGCGAGTCGTCGAACCCGACGACGGACAGGTCGCCGGGGATGCGGACGCCGCGCTCGGCGGCCGCCTGGTAGACGCCCGCGGCCTGCAGGTCGGATCCGGCGAAGATCGCGGTGGGCGGGTCATCGCGGTCGAGCAGTTCGGCGCCGAACAGCTTGCCGCCGGAGACGAGGAAGTCGCCGTAGCGGGTCAGCGCGGGGACGGGCTCGATGCCGAACGTGCGATGCGCGGCCAGGTAGCCCTCGTACCGGTCGAGCGTGCACTGCACGTCGAGCGGCCCGCCGATGAACCCCACCCGGGTGTGCCCCAGCTCGAGCAGGTGGGTGGTCGCCATGACGCCGCCGGACCAGTTCGTGGCCCCGACCGTGGACATGCGCGGGTCGCGCTGCCCGACGGGATCCAGCAGCACGAGGGGGACGTGCAGCAGCTCTCCGACGGCCGCGATCTCGTCCTTCTGGTGCCGGGAGAGCACGAGCACGATGCCGTCGGTGCCGCGCTTGCGCAGGATCCCGATCCAGCGCCGCAGGTCGAAGTCGGGCCGCGCGGACGAGGTCACCACGAGCGAGAATCCCCATCGCGCCGCCGCCCGCTCCGCGCCCTTGATGAGGACCTGCGCCCACGGCGAGCCGAGCCCGTCGATGAGCAGGTCGACCATGCCGACCCGGGGCGTGCTCGGCGGGCGCGGCGTCTCGTAGCCGAAGGCCCGGACGGCTTCGAGGACCTTGTCCCTGGTGGCGGCCGAGACGTGCTTCTTGCCGCTCAGGACCTTGGAAACCGTCGGCACCGACACTCCTGCGGCCGCCGCGACGTCGGCGAGCGTCGCTCGGGGCACAGAACCTCCCGCTGTAGCGGTGCCGCCATCCGGATGACACCGGCGAGTGACAATTTTCGGAAAATCACGTGAAAGCCATTAGCTCTCTGAACTGGGCTAATCGGCCTTCTTATTGAATCAATGGGGACTGTTGACAGGATTGAGGACCGCAGCCTACCGTAACGGTTCGGCAATGTCACGGTAATCTTTCGGAAAGCTAGTCAGAAACTTTCCGACGCGAAGCGGTGGGGCGCCCAGGGTGAAACGAAGGAACACCGAGGGTAAGGGGCAGCTGGCCCTTGAATGTGCATGAAAGTGCCAACCAGCAAGCTCCGCACCCGGCTCACCGCGATGGCCGACGCCACCAGCATCGCCGTCATCGCCACCAACCCCGCCTACACCTCCAAATGGGGCGCCCAACACTGGCAGGCCCCTCTCACTACCAAGACCCGCACGACCACCCGCCGCGACGCGGCCGCCGTGGCGATCGGCAGACGCGCCCTCGGGCACCCGATCCGGCGACGGACGGCACCGCCCCCTGCTCACCGGAGCGATGAGCAGGGGCATCGGACCGCCCAGGCCCGGGCGCCCGTAGGCGTGAGGGACCCCGCCCCCGCATCCCCGGACCACGGACACGATCCGCGCCGCCCGGACGCGGTGAGAAGGCGGGCGACCAGAACGCTCAACACCGTTCGGAGCGTTCGACTGAGCACCTGCACCACATGCTCAGTCCCTAGGAACGGTGTATGCCTGCACGTGTTAGGTCGCGGACGTCGTGGCGGAGCGGACCGTGACACTGACAGGCCCCGTACGCGAGATCACCGGCGCCGAACGGCGGCTGACCACCGTCTCCCTCGACCGGCGCTGAGCGAGCCCCGAACTATCGACAGGAGTGTTGAGATGACTCGCATGGACGCGTTCAGGAACCGTGTCAAAGGTTTGGCCTTCGGCGGCGACTACAACCCCGAGCAGTGGGAGCCCGCCGTCTGGCGGGAGGACGTCCGGCTCATGCGCGAGGCCGGCGTCAACACCGTTTCGCTCGGGGTGTTCGCGTGGGCGTCGCTGGAGCCCGAGCCGGGCAAGTACGAGTTCGGGTGGATGGACGAGGTCATGGACCTCCTCCACGACAACGGCATCAGCGTCAACTTGGCCACCCCCACCGCGGCGCCGCCGGTCTGGCTCACCCACCTGCATCCCGAGGTGTTCCCGATCAGGGAGGACGGGCAGCCGTTCGGTTTCGGGAACCGGCTGCACTACGACCCGTCGTCGCCGATCTACCGGGAATACGCGGCGACCATCACGACCAAGCTCGCCGAGCGGTATTCGTTCCATCCGGCGCTGGCGATGTGGCACATCAGCAACGAATACGGGCCGACAGCGTACAACGGGGCCGCGGCGGTCAACTTCCGCCGCTGGCTGCAGCGCAAGTACGGCGACCTCGACGCGCTGAACGAGGCGTGGACCACCCGGTTCTGGGGCCAGATCTACACCGACTGGGACCAGATCGACGTGCCGCACATCCCCCGCACCTGGATGAATCCCACCCGCCGCCTCGACTTCAAGCGCTTCACCTCCGACGCGCTGCTGGAGTGCTACCTCGCCGAGCGGGACATCGTGCGCTCCTTCCGCGACGACCTCCCGGTCATGACGAACTTCATGCGGTTCTTCCGCCACGCCGACTACTGGAAGTGGGCGCCGGAAGAGGACGCCGCCGCGCTCGACATCTACCCGAACCCGGCCGAGCCCGACTCACACGTGTCGGCGGCCTTCAACTACGACCTGTTCCGCTCGCTCAAGGGCGGGCAGCCGTGGATGCTGATGGAGCAGTCGAGCAGCGCCGTCAGCCAGTGGACGCTCAACGTGGTCAAGGAGCCGGGGCGGATGCGGCTCGGCTCGCTGGCGGCGATGGCGCGCGGCGCCGACTCGGTCATGTTCTTCCAGTGGCGGGCCAGCCGCGGCGGCCAGGAGCGTTTCCACTCGGCGATGGTGCCGCACTCCGGGCCCGGCTCGCGCACGTTCAGGGAGATCACCGACCTCGGGCGGGAGCTGAAGCTGCTGGCGCCGGTGGCGGGCACGACCTCGCGCTCGGAGATCGCGATCCTGTTCGACTGGGACGGCTGGTGGGGGCTGGAGGAGGTCTTCGGCCTGCCGCGCAACGACTTCAGCTACACCGACACGGTGATGCGGCACTACACGCCGCTGTGGGAGCGGCACTACCCGGTGGACGTGGTGTCGGCCGGGTCGGATCTGGACTCGTACAAGGTGCTGGTGGTGCCGAACGCGTACCTGATCGACGAGGAGGGCGTGCGGCGCATCACCGAGTTCGCCCGCAACGGCGGGACGGTGCTCATGTCGTTCTTCTCCGGCGTGGTCGACGGCGACAACCGGGTGCGGCCGAACGGCTACCCCGGCGCGTTCCGCGAGCTCATCGGCGCCAAGATCGACGAGTACTGGCCGGCGCGGCCACACGAGGAGTTCGCGGTCGACTTCGCCGACGGGCGGCGCGCGGCCTCCACCTGGTGGCGTGAGGACCTGCACTTGGAGACCGGGACGGCCCTGGCGACCTACGCCGGCGGGCTGCTGGAGGGCCGGGCCGCCGTGGTCGAGAACCGGTACGGCGCCGGCCGGGTCGTCTACGTCGCGACGCTGCTGGAGCAGGCCGCCTTCGACGCGCTGGTGGCGCAGACGGTGGAGGAGGCGGGTGTGCGCCGGCGCTTCGAGGGCGTCCCCGCCCATGTGGAGTGCTCCGTGCGGGGCGACGACGCCTACGAGTACGTGTTCCTGCTCAACCACAGCGGCGAGCTGGGCGCGTCCGTCCCCGTGGGAGGGGAGGGGACGGACCTGCTCACCGGGCGGCCCGTGTCCGGGGAGGTGGCGCTGGAACCCCTGGGAGCGGCGGTGATCCGGCGCGCCACGCCGTAACGACCCCGCCCGGTCGCGACCATCGACCGGAGGGGGAAGACGGAAAGCCGCATTGCCGCGCGGCGGGGAACCGGTGGCAGCAAGGGATCCTCCTGATGGCGCGTCCTTGACCAGGCGTCCACCGGGACGGGTCTCTGGCCGCCCTGTGGCCCCGCCCCACGGCGGGCTTCTCCGGGCGCCGCCCGTCACCTCGCGCCCTTTTCTCGAGCCATTCCGAAATCCTGACGCTGCGGTGACCAGACCGGGGAAGGCCGGATCGCCGCAGGTTACAGCGCTGTTACGCGCATCCGTGTCGCTGCGCGTACACCACGTAGCGGCCCCGATTCGAAATGCCGGAACTTCCGACATGTCGAATAGTCGCCGATCCGTAATGCGATACATGGCTTTTTGTGGAGAAAAGGCCTTTGCCGCCGCTGGGGAGAACAAGCGGGCGGCCGTCGCTACGGTGGGAATTGTCCATAGCGCCGTCATGGACCATCCCGGGAAACCGTGGCGCCGTCATGGTGAATCCCGGGAGCCGTGCACGACGCTTCGGCGAGTCCCAGGCCGGTCCTGGGCTCCTCCCCTCCAATCGGGAGCGATCTCATGCTGAAGCGACTCCTCGTAGCCACCGCCGTGGCCGCGTCCACACTCGTGATCAGCGGCCCGATCACCACACAAGCCGCCAGCGCCGCCGACACACTCTGCACGACCGCCGAACAGCGCGCCGTGCCGGCACCCGCCGCGGTCAAGTGCCGCTGGAAGGAGAAGTACGGCAACTGGTGCAAGTTCTGCTACAAGTACGGCAAATGGAGGCTGCAGTACTGCGAAGAGATGTGACGAAGGCAAGTAGCCGCTGGTGACTCACCCCGCCGGCACATTCCGGCGCCCCGCGAGAAACATCCTCGCGGGGCGCCGTCCCCGCGCAGGATTCTGCACCGAAATAGTCCATAACGCAGGCACAACGAACTCGAGCTGATCGGGCACACGATCAAGCGCGCCCAACTCGGGGCGGGGGACGTGTAGATGCTCTATCTGTATGTGATCTTCAGCCTGTCCCTGCTGGTACTCCTCGTGCTCGGTGTGGCAGAACAACGCCGGCACGACGCCAACCTGGACCGCATCCCGGTGCGGGTCCTGGTCAACGGCATCCGCGGCAAAAGCTCCATCACCCGGCTGATCGCCGGAGCCCTGCGCGGCGGCAGGCTGCGCGTGATCGCCAAGACAACCGGCAGCGCCGCACGCTTCATCCACACGGACGCCACCGAGGAGCCGGTGCATCGCAAGTTCGGCATCGCCAACATCGCCGAGCAGATCGGCATCGTGCGCCGCGCTGTCGCGGAGCACCCGGACGCGCTGGTCATCGAGTGCATGGCGGTGAAGCCGCCGTTGCAGGAGACCTACCAGGACAAGCTCATCCGCTCCACCATCGGTGTGCTGAGCAATGTCCGGGAGGACCACCTGGCGGAGATGGGCCCCACCCTGGACGATGTCGCGCGGTCGCTGTCGCGCACGATGCCCCGCGGCGGCATCTGCGTCACCGCCGAACGTGACCGCCGAACGGTGCTCGAGCAGGAGGCCGGGCGCCGCGACTGCCGGCTCCTGATCACCGACGCCGGCGAGGTGAGCGAGGAGGAGATGGCCGGGTTCCGGCACTTCACCTTCCCTGAGAACGTCGCCATCGCGCTCACGGTGGCCGCCCAGGTCGGCGTCTCCCGCCGGGACGCCCTGCACGGCATGTACACCGTGCAACTCGACCCCGGCGTGCTGACGGTCGAGGAGTACGACGTGCGGGGCGCGACCCTGCGCTTCGCCAACATCTTCGCCGCCAACGACCCCCGCTCCACGGTCATGAACTTCCATCAGCTCCTCGACCACGGCCACATCGGGCCGCCGATTCTCACCCTCATCAACTGCCGGCCGGACCGCATCGAACGCAACGCCCAGATGGCGGAGATCGTCCCGGAGCTCGGCACCTCCAGGCTGTTCCTCATCGGCCATCCCACCCGATCCGCCCGCGCCGCACTCCCCGCGGGCTGGAACGGAGAACTGGTCGACCTCGGCGGCCCTCACCGCGAACCCGAACAGATCTGGAGCCAGATCTGCTCCCGCATCGACAGCGACGCCTCCGTGGTCGCCATCGGCAACATCCACGGTCAGGGGGAAAGGCTGCTCGCGCACTTGCTCACCGCCGCCGCCCCGGCCGGAGCGGCCCGATGAGCCCCGCCGCCACCTCCGTGCTCACCCCCGAGACGGCGGCCCTGGGGTTCGCGATCGGGCTGCTGTTCGCCCTGATCTGCTACCTGACCACCAACCTCTCTCCGGGCGGAATGATCAGCCCTGCCGGGCTGGCGATCACGCTCATCGAGGACTGGCGCCGCATGATCATGATCGCCTGCGTCGTGGCGCTCACCTGGGCGGGCACCGTGGTGGTCCAACGGTTCGTCATCCTTTACGGCAAACGGCTGTTCGCCGGCGCCCTCATGCTCGGCATCTTCCTGCAGGTGACGCTGTTCGCCTTCCTGCTCAGGCGGTTCCCGCTGCTGCTCAGTCACGAGACACTCGTCTTCCTCGTACCGGGTCTGATCGCCTACCATCTCGGCAACCGGTGGTCCCCACCCTGATCTCCACGACCTTCGTCACCGCGGTCACCTACGCCGTCCTGGCGGCCGGCATCCTGCTGCACCTCCTTGGCGGCTGACGGCCGAATCAGACGTGCACCCCGCATCGCCACCTATCCTCGCTGGTGAGGGCCACACAGCAAGGACAGGACAGGGCCGCTTCGCAGCGGTCTGATCAAGGATCGAAGGTTCATCGGAGTCATCCCAGCTATGACGGGGGTTCGTAGACGGGTCGGGGCCGCGGCAGCTGCGGCCGTGGTGGGTGCGGCGTTGCTGGTCGCGCTGCCGGCGCGACAGGCGTCAGCCGCATCCCCGTTGACCTGCCTGCCCACGGTTCCGCTCTACGGGGTCGATCAGGGCGGGGACCTGACGTGGCACGGCCATCGGGACGGCGCCGGCGGCGGCGCATCGTGGGCGCCGGGTAGCGGCAGGAAGGTCGGCCATGGGTGGGGGCGCTTCGTCTCGATCGTCTCCGGCGGGGACGGCGTGATCTATGCGGTCGACCGATCCGGTTACCTGCGGTGGTATCGGCATCTCGGCGCGGCCACCGGCGCCGAGCAGTGGGCGCCCGGCTCCGGCAGGGTGATCACACAAGGCTGGGGCGGCTATGTCGAGGTGACCACCGACGGCTCGGGCGTGCTCTACGCCCTGGACAGGCAGGGAAACCTGCACTGGCACCGGCACCTGTCGCCGGTGCGGGGCGGCAGCGCCTGGGCCGAGGGTAGCGGCAAGGTCATCCGATCCGGATGGAACGCGATCACGCGACTGATGACCGGAGGCGATGGCGTGCTCTTCGGCGTCAACGCCAAAGGACACATGCGGTGGTACCGCCACGCCGACCCTGGACGCG
The DNA here is from genome assembly GCF_052245915.1 of Nonomuraea sp. 10N515B. Lineage (NCBI taxonomy): Bacteria > Bacillati > Actinomycetota > Actinomycetes > Streptosporangiales > Streptosporangiaceae > Nonomuraea > Nonomuraea sp. 10N515B. The sequence goes on along the minus strand of NZ_JBQQBQ010000039.1, from coordinate 28,561 downwards.
GCGGTCCGTCCTTCAGCACCGGCACCGGGCTGGTGACCGGCGAAGGCTGGGGCGGCTACCGCGCCCTGGCCGGCGCTGGCGCCGGCGTCTTCTACGCGGTGGACCCCAGCGGCAGGCTCTGGTGGGAACGGCACGCCGACCCGCGGGCAGGCGCACCCGTGTGGCAGGCGCGCCGCCAGGTGAGCAGCGGCTGGAGCGGCTTCACCGCCGTGTTCGCGGGCGGCGCCTCGTGTTCGGCCAGTTCCTTCACCGGCTACGCCGCCGGCAAGCACGGACAGACGATCTACTACAAGGACGGGCGGGCCGGCGCGGTGCTCACTCCCCGCGCCCGTACCGCGATTCTGTACGGCTCGCCACGCAAGTTCGCCGAAAACACCACTGACGCCACCGTCTCGACCCGAGCATGGGTACGCCTGCTCCCCGAGCCCTGGACGCCGTCGGCCGATTGGGCGTCCTCCTGGCTGTCCGCCACCATCGGCAGCACGCAGGACGATCTGCTCGAGATCGCCACGCAGTACATCACAGGGGCACGCGACCAGACCAAGGAGGGGCAGCGATACGCCGGCGATGCCCACTACGGCCCGGTCGGCGAGGACGGCCCCAACGAGGGGTCCGACTTCAACGACTACCTGGGTCTGGACTGGACGTACGGCGAGAAGGTGGATCGGGCCGAGCCGGAGCAGAAGGGTGCGCTCGACTGTTCGGGATTCGTCCGGATGGTGTACGGCCACCGCGGCGGTTACCCGGTGGCGATCGGCACCCCGGCAGGCACCGCTCTGCCACGACGAGCCGTGCAGATGCACGCTTCCGCCCTCGGCGTGAGCGTGGCCGACGGCGGCACCGCCAAGCCCGGCTCCTACGCCGGCCTGCAGCCGGGTGACCTGCTGTTCTGGGATGCCAGCACCGACGACGGCGCCGACATCGACCATGTGGGCATCTACCTGGGCATCGACTCTGACGGCGGGCACCGCTTCCTGTCCAGCCGCAAGGTCGTCGACGGCCCGACCTTGGGCGATCGGGGAGGGCCGTCGCTGCTCGACGACGGCACGCTCTACGACCGATCTTGGCGCGCGGCCAAGCGCCTCTGACCCGACGGCGCGCGGCCGGGTCCGGAACGTTCAGCGGGCGACATGGCCTCCGGTGCCACAGCCCCGGCAGGCGCGGTCGCACAACCTCCAGCGCGACGCCCCGTCAGCGAGCGCCGAGGCACAACCTCCGGCGCGACGACGCCTCAGCGGGCACGGATGGGCGGGCACGGATGAGCGGGCACGGATGAGCGACCCCGGCACTGCGACCGTCAGCGGGCGCGTCACCTTCTGCGTGGCAGCCCTTGGTGGGAGCGGGCAGCTGACCCCTACCGTCGCAACGCCCCTCGGCAGGCGGGGACTGCGGCGTGGCAGGCGCCGGGAGGAGGCCGGTCGGTCACGGGGACGGCTCGAGCCAGGCGTCCACCTCGGCACGCAGGCGGGACTTGAGCGGCTCGGGGGCGAACGACGCCTCGATCGAGGCCCGGGCCAGATCGGCCAGGTCGTGGTCGTCGTAGCCGAAGACGTCGCGCAGGCGGGCGTATTCGTCGGCGAGCGACGTCTCCCCGTCGGTGTTGACGGTGACCGCCAGCCCGGCGGCCCGCAGCCGCGGCAGCGGGTGGGCGGCGAGCGAGGGGACGAACCCGAGCAGGACATTGGAGGTGGGGCAGACCTCCAGCGGGATCCCGCGCTCACGCACCTCCGCCACCAGCGTGTCGTCGTCGAGCACCCGGATCCCGTGCCCGAGCCGCTCGGCGTGCCCCAGGTCGAGCGCCTCGCGGATGCTGGCCGCGCCGGCCGCCTCCCCCGCGTGGTGCGTCAGGCGCAGCCCCGCGTCCCTGGCGGCGTCGCACACCGCCGCGAACGGGGCGAGCGGGTGGGCCTCGTCGCCGGCCAGCCCCAGGCCGATCACGGCGTCGTAGCGGGTGGCCAGCTTGAGTGTGCGCCACATCCGCTCGACCGGCCGCCGCCTGGAGTGGTCGAGCAGCACCCGCCACTCGATCCCGTGCCTGGCCCCGCCCTCGGTCAGCCCGTCGAGCACCGCCTCCAGCGGCATCTCCGGCGCCCCCAGCCGCTCGCCGTGGGAGGCTGCGGTGAAGGTCACCTCCACGTAGCGGGTGCCCTGCGCGGCCTCGTCCTCGCAGAACTCCACCGCGATCCGCCTGAAGTGCTCGGCCGTGCGCAGCAGCTCCCGCACCCGGGCCCGCGCGTCGCCGAACTCCCTGAAGCTCTGGAAGCCGTTCTCGGGCTCGCGCGATCCGCCCAGCTCGCGCGCCGTCTCCGGGCGTACGGTGCTTTCGAGGTGCACGTGCAGGTGGGCTTTGGGCAGTGACCGTACGTCTCTCACGCCCCAACCTTAGAAACCCGCCCCGCCCGTGCGCACTCCGTTTTCACGTGGCGGTCTTCTTGGTGAGGCGCATCTTGGACTGCTTGTGCGGCAACCGTTCCCAGTCCTCCATGAACGTCGCCGTGAATCCGTGCTTCTCGGCCAGGGCCGCGAGCGTCTCGGTGCGGTAGTAGAAGTCCTCTCGGAGGACCTGGTGCTCCTTGCCCACGGTCCGGTCGAAGGTGAAGTCGAACCAGGCGTTCGGCTTCATGACGCGGCCCACGTGCGCGAAGCACTCCTCGATGACGTGCAGCGGCGAGTGGGAGAAGACACTGTGCGCGTGCACGACGTCGAAATGCCGGTCGGGCAGGAACGCGAAACGCAGATCGCGTACCGGAGTCAGATACGGCAGTTTGTCGCGCAGGCCGTGCCGGACGATGGTGTCCTGCGCCGCCATGAGGATGTCGGGCGAGATGTCGATTCCGTAGTAGTTTCCATCGTGCAGGTAGTCGATGAACAAATGCCCCGCGCGCAGGTTGCCGCAGCCGATTTCCAGCATGCGGCATTCCGGCTTGAGCCCGTGTTCGACGAGGTAGTCGAATTGCATGCGACCGAGCGCCAGCCAGCGTTTGTGGGTGTGCGAGCCGACCGCGCCCTCGGGGTCGCGCGCGGTGTCGGACTTCATGACCGCCCGGTAGTAGCCGACATGATCGCGGGTACGCAGCCGGAACCACGTGTCACGCGCCAGCCGCCGCAGATGGGGGGCGATCTTGTGGGGATTCTTGAACGCGTAGGCCGCCTGGTGGACGACACTGGAGCGGGTGCGTTTCACCCTTGGAATCTAGGCCAGCCGCCGTGCCGGTCAAAGGTCCCATGCGACACTCTTGGGTTTTCATTTACGCAGGCTTTCTCCCGACCAGCGGACATTCCCCGATCAGCCGCCCCAGAAAGGTGCCGCCACCCCCAAATTGATCACTTGTGCGGCACCCGGGGCATTCAATCGGATCATCAACCCGATCGTCGGAGAAGATCAGCTGAGATAGTCGCGCAGCGCCAGCGAACGCGACGGGTGGCGAAGCTTGGACATCGTCTTGGCCTCGATCTGCCTGATGCGTTCGCGGGTGACGCCATAGACCTTGCCGATCTCGTCCAGCGTCCTCGGCTGGCCGTCGGCCAGGCCGTACCGCAGGCTGATCACGCCCGCCTCCCGCTCGGAGAGCTGGTCGAGCAGGGAGTTGAGCTGCTGCTGGAGCAGGGTGAACGAGACCGCGTCGGCCGGGGAGACGGCCTCGGTGTCCTCGATGAGGTCGCCGAACTCGCTGTCGCCCTCCTCCCCCAGCGGCGTGCTCAGGGAGACCGGCTCGCGGCCGTATCCCTGGACCTCGACGACCCGTGCCACCTCCAGCTCGGTCTCGGCGGCGATCTCCTCCGGGGTGGGCTCGCGGCCGAGGTCGCTCTGCAGGCGGCGCTGCACCCGTGCCACCTTGTTGATCAGCTCCACCATGTGGACGGGGATGCGGATCGTACGGGCCTGGTCGGCCATGGCCCGGGTGATGGCCTGCTTGATCCACCAGGTCGCGTACGTGGAGAACTTGAAGCCGAGCCGGTAATCGAACTTCTCGATCGTCCGGATCAGGCCTAGATTGCCCTCCTGGATCAGGTCCAGGAAGAGCATGCCGCGGCCGGTATAACGCTTGGCGATGGAGACCACCAGCCGCAGGTTGGCCTCCAGCATGCGGCTCCTGGCGCGCTCGCCGTCGTCGGCGATCCACTCCAGATCGGCACGCAGCTCGGCGGGCAGCCCCGGCTCGGTGTCCAGCCGCTCCCTGGCGAACAGGCCGGCCTCGATGCGCTTGGCCAGGTCGATCTCCTGCTCCGCAGTGAGCAACGGGACGCGCCCGATCTCCTTCAGGTATGCCTTGACCGAGTCCGCGCCGACGGTCCCGCCACCGTCGGCAGTGTTGTCGTCCACTTCGAGAACCTCTGCTGCTTCGGACAAAACTCACTCCTCGCTCGCGTTGGATGGACGCACTAAGTTTGGGTCGCGCCTAACTTTAGGTTGAACCTTCGTCTTGGTCAACCTAAAATGAGGTCGGACCTAAAAATTTATGGAAGACTGTGGCTATGAGCATCGACACCTTGGGCTTGCGGGAACAGAAGAAGCGAGAGACCAGGCAGGCCATCTCTGACCACGCTACCCAACTGTTCCTGGTACGTGGCTTCGACCGGACGACGATCGCCGACATCGCCGCCGCGGCCAGGGTGGCGAAGATGACGGTGACGAACTACTTCCCCCGGAAGGAGGATCTGGCGCTCGACCACCACGAGGCCTTCGTGGCGGGGCTGGCCGAAGCCGTGGCGGGGCGCGCACCGGGAGAGTCGGCGCTGGATGCGGTGCGGCGGGCATACCTGGGGGCGCTGGAGCGGCGCGATCCGGTCATCGGCTTCACGGGGCGGGACTTCGCCCGGATGATCGCCGACAGCCCGACGCTGGTCGCCCGCCTTCGCGACCTCCACGACCAGCGCGAAGAAGCCCTCGCGGCCCAGCTCGCCACCGAACCGCCCGCCATGGCCACCCCGGCCACCACCCCCACCACGGCCACGCTGGCCACCCCCGCCACGTTGGCCACGTCGGCCGCGGCGGCCGCCGCGGCCGCCGCGGCCGCCGCGGCCGCCATGGACGACAGGGGCCGTCGGCTCGCCGCACGGGTCGCGGCCGCGCAGCTCGCGGCGGCGGATCGGCTGCTCTTCCGTGAGCTGCAGAGCCGCACCCTGGCCGGGGATGACGACGACACGATCGCCGCCGCCCTCGCGGAAACCGCCCAGCATGTCTTCACCCTCCTCGAACCGGCCATCGGCGAGTATGCCCGCCGCTGACCCGCCACTCCCCCACTGCCGCGTTCAGGACTCTCATCGTCTGAGCACTCAGGCCACCACACCCGGCCCTCGCCGTATTGAGCGCCCGGCCGTCACCGTTGTGAGCTCGCCGTTCTGAGCGCCCGACCCTCACCGTTTGAGCTCGCCGTTTGAGCGCCCGGCACCGCGCAGGCGCGTGCGCCATAGAGCCACGCGAACCGTGGTCCATGGTGCTCCGCATGCGCCGAGTCCTGGCGACGGGCACCCACGACATGACGCAGCACCGCGCCAGCACGCGCGACAGGGTGCGGCACCGCGCCGGGCACACGCGACACGCCGCAGCACCGCCAGCACGAGCAACACGGCACCATCGCCAGCACGAGCAACGTGACGCAGCACCGCCAGCATGCGCAACACGACATGGCACCATCGGCACGCGCAACATGACAAAGGCACTGTCGGCACGCGCAACATGACGGGGCACCATCGGCACGCACAACACGACGCGACACCGCCGGCACGCGCAAGACGACGCGACACCGCCGGCACGCGCAAGACGCGGCACCGCCAGCATGCGCAGCACCGCCAGCACGCGCGACAGGGTGCGGCACCACGCCGGGCACACGCGACACGCTGCAGCACCACCGGCATGCGCACCACCACGCGGCCGGGTCGGTCCATGACGCCGCCGGGGGCGGGGCCGAAGGCCCGGTGGAGCAGGCGGCGCAAGAGCCCCTGAAACGCCGTGCCCCGTCAGCGGCCCAGGCTCTCGACGTAGGTCGCCGCCTCCGCCATCAGCCGCCGCCACACCACCTCGTCAGGCTCGCGTAACGCGACCCATTCCCGCATCTGCCGTGACCCCATCCGCAGGACCTCGGCCGTCCCTTCACCCACCAGCTCCCCGGCCCGCGCGGCCGGCAGCTTGAGCACGACCCGGTCCCGGGAGAAGAACGCATACGCCTTCCCCCTGACCTTGAGCCCGTCCGCGTGGAGCATGCGCCCCATGCTCACGTCGGGCCTGGCGAGGTGCTCGGCGACTAGGTCGTCGTAGAGCTCCTGGGCGCTAGCCATGCGATGCTCCCATCCTCGACACCCGCGAAGGCCATCAGGCGCGCCGCTTCGGCGGCCAGCTCCTCCATCACGCCGTCGGACAGCGGGTGGAAGGGCTCGACCGTCAGCACGCCGTCCTTAAGGTCCCACATGCCACCGACAGTTCCGTCGACGAGGAAGGTGGGGTAGATGACCGCGCCCACGCACACCGCCTTGCGTTGCTCGGCGGTCATCAGGCGGCCGCGGTCGGCGTAGGCGACGACGAGGTTGTCGAACCAGGGCAGGAACCGTACGGGGGCGGGCACGTCCTCCTCGGCGAGCGGCGCGTCGGGCAGGTCGTAGAGGACGCGACCCTCGGTGTCCTGATATTTCCGTAAGTGGAGCATGCCCTCCACGACCGCCCGCAGCCGCGTCAGCCCCGACCACATCTGCACGTCCATCACGCTCGCCGGCCCGTACGCGGCCAGATACCGCTCCACCAGCCGCTCCACCGGTGCGGTGCCGTCCAGCGGCCGCCCCAGCCACTCCTCGGCCAGCGTGAACGGCGTGGCCCCGCCCTTCCCCCAGATCCCGTTCGGCGGCGTGTGCACGATCGGCAGCAGCAGTTGCGCCGACCAGCTCAGCGCCATCGGATCCGCCTCGGGCCACCGCTCGCGCAGCAGGTCGCGCAGCTGGGGACGGGTGAGCGTACGCCCGGCCAGGTGCTCGCGCGCCAGCCGGGCCAGCTCCTCGAGGTCCACACCGCGCGTCACCCGTCCGAAGGCCGCTTGCCTGCCCCTGGACAGGATCACCTGCATCAGCGGCCGGATCCACACGTAGTCGTCGGCCAGCGCCAGGTGCTGGGTCCCGCGCAGCAACGATCCGCGTACCACCTGCTTGCCGTACAGCAGCGCAGCCAGGTCGTCCTGGGTGAAGGCGGCCAGGCGCGTCCACAGCCCGATGTACGGCGCGTCGATCTCTTGCCCCTGCACCGCGACCAGCCGTTCGATGGCCTGAACGGGCTTCATGTCGGCACGGCGCAACAGGAGCTGGCGGTCGAGCGTGGTGCGGTTGAGCACCCGGCGATTCAGGATCATGAGTCCAGCCTAGGAACCAATGCGGCAAGGTGGTTTCCGCGTTTCCGCGATTCGAGGTCAGTGCGGCAAGGCCGCCTCGGCCTCGCGGAGTTCCTGGAGGGCGTCGCGCAGGTGCCGGGTCAGCTCCCAAGCGTCCGGGACCATGCGCCGGTCGGTGACGACGCCGATGTCGAGCGAGCCGTCGTAGGAGAACGCGGTGATGTTGACGCCGCCGCTCACGTCCGTGATCACGGAGACCGGGTAGTGGGTCAGCAGCCGCCCGCCGCACACGTACAGGGGGAACTGAGGGCCCGGCACGTTCGAGACGATGACGTTGATCGGCGGGGCGGTCTCTCCCACCAGCCCGAACGCCGACCTCGACGCCAGCCCCATGAGCGCGGCCGGCATCGACTCGCTGAACTCGCGCAGCCAGCGCGCGGGCGCCAGCGAGAACCTGTCCTTGATCCGGTGCATGGCCTGCCGCACCTGGTGCAGCCGGGCGACGGGGTCGGCGACGTGCACGGCGAGCGGCGCCGTCATGATCGCCACCTGGTTGCCGCGCCCCTCGACGCCTGCTTCCCGCAGCGAGAACGGCACCCCCGCCACCAGCGGACGGCTCGGCAGGCTGCCGTGCGCGGCCAGCCACCTGCGCAGCGCGCCCGCGCACACGGCCATGACCACGTCGTTGACCGTGACCCCGAACGCCTTGCGCACCTGCTTGATCTCATCGAGCGGCAGCGACACGAACGCGAAGCGCCGGTGCTGGGACACGGGGCCGCTGAACGGGGTCCTGGGGGCGGGCAACATCGGCAGCTCCGGCGCCTGCCCCGCGCCGGCGAGCTTGCGGGCGAGCCCGGAGACGAGATGGCTGCCCGGGAGCCGGGACACGACGGGGATCTCGTCCAGGTGCGGCACCGCCCGGGCCGCGAACCGCACCGCCTGGGCAGGGTTGAGCGCCAGCCTGGCCAGCCCGCGCGCCATCATCTCCGCCCGCCCGGGCGGCGGCTCGTCCCGCTCGGGCTCGTCCGCGGGCGGCGGCGCGGGCTCGGGGCTGACGTCGAGCAGCGCGGCCAGCACGTCGGCGCCGCCGATCCCGTCCACGGCCGCATGGTGGATCTTGGTGTAGAGGCCCATGCGACCGCCGGACAGGCCGTGGATCAGGTAGATCTCCCACAGGGGGCGGCCCCGGTCGAGGCGGCGGGCGTGCAGGCGGGAGACCTGGTCGGCGAGCTGCCGATCGTCGCCGGGCGGCGGCAGGCCGATCTCGCGTACGTGGTAGTCGAGGTCGAGATCGTCCTCCTCCATCCAGTACGGGTGGTCGAGACCGAAGGGCACCGGGGCCAGCTTGCGCCGCAGGGCGGGCACGTACGGGAGCCGCCGTTCGAGCAGGTCCTGCAGGTCGGCACGGTTGAGGTCGCCGTCGAGGATGGCAAGGCCGGCGATGTTGGCCACGTTCGTCGCGGTCTCGAAATGGAGGAACTGCGCGTCCAGGGCGGAAAGCTGCGGCATGGGGCCACCTCCGCCCCGAACCAATCAGACTCCGCCCGTCACTTCAAGGGACAGCGTGCCCGCCTCGGGCTCGGCGAAGGCCAGCATCCGCAATCCTTCCTCCTCGAGCCGCTCCAGCGGCGTCGGGGTGAACGGGCTGACGAGCAGCCTGGCCTTCTTGCCCGAGCGCTTGATCTGCCAGGTGCCGGCCGCGAACCCGTCGACCAGGTAGATGGCCCTGACCCGCAGATTCTTGGTGGTGACCAGGCCCTTGTACGCATCAGGGACCACCCGGGTGCGGTCGGCGTAGCCGAGGACGAGCGTGTCGAAGTCGGGCAGGAACCGCACGGGCGCGGGCACGTCCCCGCCCGGCCTGGGCCCGCCGGGCAGGTCGAACAGCTCCTTGCCGTCCGGTCCGGCAAGCCTCTCCAGGTCCATCCCGGACATCACCCGCCTGAGGCCGCCCAGCCCCGACCAGGTCTGCATGTCGGCGGGGGCGGCGGGTCCGAACGCGGCCAGGTACCGCTCGACCAGCGTCTCCAGGCCGGCCGGGTCCGGTTCGATGCCGGGCAGCCCGAAGGCCGGCTCACGCGGGTAGCTCCACCGGTCCTCGGTGGGCACCATGACCAGCGGCGTCAGCATGCGGACCGCGTACCCCAGAGCCCGGTCGTAGGCGTCGGGAAACTCCTCCTGCAGCCGCGGCCGCAGCTCATTGAACGTCATGGGACCGGCGGCGAGCAGCCGGTCGGCGGCGGCCACGACGGCGTCGAAGTCGATCTCGTCGAAGCGGCGCGCGGCGGCGGTCAGCATGGGCGCCAGCAGCGGCCGGAACGCGGCGAAGTCGGCGGCGGTCACCAGATGCAGCGTGGCTCGCCACATGGTGGCCCGCACCACCGTGCGGGCGTGCAGCGCCGTGTGCAGGTGATCGCGCTCGAACCCCTCCAGCCTCGACCACACCCCGAGGTGGGGAGGACGCGGCTCCTGGGCCTGCAGCCCGGCCAGCCGCTGCACGATGTCGGTAACATCCCCTTTGTGACGTTCCAGGAGATGCTGCCGGGCCAAGGTGGCACGGTTGAGGTCGCGGAGGGTGAGCATCTACATATCATGCCTTTCCCCATTAATTCGGTGCGCGCCTCTTACCCCGCTCTGACCGACGGCTACGCCTACCTCGACGGAGCGGCCGGCACCCAAACCCCCCGATCCGTGATCGAGGCCATCTCCGACGCCTACCGCAGCGGGATCGGCAACGTGGGCGGCGCCTTCCCGGCCAGCCACCGCTCCGACGCCATCGTGGCGGCCTGCCGCGCGGCCGTGGCCGACCTGGTCGGCGGCGACCCCGGCGGCGTGATCCTCGGCCCGAACATGACCACCCTGACCTACAACCTGGCCAGGGCGATCGCCGGCCCCGGCGACGAGGTGGTGGTCTCCAGGCTCGACCACGACGCGAACGTCCGCCCCTGGACCCAGACCGGCGCGACCGTCCGCTGGGCCGAGGTGGACCCGGTGACCGGGGAGCTCCCGGTCGAGCAGTACGCGAGCCTGATCGGCGAACGTACCCGGGTCGTGGCGGTGACGGCGGCCAGCAACATCCTGGGCACCCGCCCCGACGTGCCCGCCATCGCCGAGCTGGCGCATCGGGCGGGCGCGCTGATGTACGTGGACGGCGTGCACGCCACCCCGCACGGCCCGGTGGACATGCGGGCACTGGGCGCCGACTTCTACGCCACCAGCGCCTACAAGTGGTCGGGCCCGCACATCGGCGCGGTGGTGGCCGACCCGGCGCTGCTGGAGACGCTCCGGCCGGACAAGCTGGCCTCGTCTCCGGACACGGTGCCGCAGCGGTTCGAGCGGGGTACGGCGGCGTTCGCCGACCTGGAAGGCGTGACGGCGGCCGTCGACCACCTGGCGGCCATGGTCCCGGGCGCCGGCACCCGCCGCGAGCGCCTGCTCACCTCGATGACGGCGGCGGAGGAGCACGAGCTGGAGCTGTTCGCGGTGCTGCTGGCGGGGCTGGAGACGATGCCGCACGTCACGGTGTACGGCAAGCCGGCCAGGCGCACCGCCACCGCATACTTCACCGTGGCCGGGCACACTCCGCGCCAGGTTGCCGAGCACCTGGCGGGGCTGCGGGTGAACGTCTGGAACGGGCACAACTACGCCTGGGAGCTGACCGGCGCGCTCGGCATCCGCGACTCGGGCGGCGCGGTGCGCGCCGGGCTGGTCCACTACAACGACCGCTCCGACGTGAACCGGCTCCTCGAAGGCGTCGACGCTCTAAGATCGTCGGGGTGAGCTTGCCTGCCGTCCCTGATCTGGCGGCGCCGCCGGTCGAGCCGGCGAGCGACCCCTACCACGTCTACCTCGACTCGCTGACCAGCCCGGAGTCGCGTCGCACCATGCGCGGCTGCCTCGACCGGCTGGCCCGCCTGCTCACCGGCGACGCCGCCGCCACGGGCGCGGGGCAGCCGTGGCATCTGCTGCGCTACGAGCACACGGTCCGCATCCGTACGATGCTCACCGATCAGGGATGGTCGGCGGCGTACGTCAACAAACACCTGGTGGCGCTGCGCCGGGTGCTGAAGGAGGCGTGGCGGCTCGGGCAGACCAGCGCGGAGGACTTCGCCCGCGCCTCCGACCTGGCTCCGGTACGGCAGAGCCGGCTGCCGACCGGGCACCACGTGCCGCCGGAGGTGGTCGGCGCGGCCCTGTCCGCGTGCGACGCCTCGCCCGCCGGGGTGCGGGACGCGGCGCTGATCGCCGTTCTGTACTCCACCGGCTGCCGGCGGGCCGAGCTGGGCGGGCTCGCGCTGGCCGACTACGATCCGGGGGCGCGGTCGCTGCGGGTGCGCGGCAAACGGGACAAGGAGCGCCTGGTCTATCTGACGACCGACGCGATCGGGCTGGTCGAGCGGTGGCTGGCGGTCCGCGGGGCCATGCCGGGGGCGTTGTTCAGCCCGATCAGCAAGGCAGGGCGCGTGCGGGAGCGCGACGGCCGTCCGGTGGGCCTGACCGGGCAGGGCATCGCCGACATCCTGGCGCGGCGGCTGGGGGCGGCGGGAGCGGCGCGGCGTACGGCGCACGACTTCCGCCGCACGTTCATCGGCGAGCTGCTGGACGCGGGGGTGGACCTGGCCACGGCCCAGGCCCTGGTCGGCCATTCGTCCCCGGCCACCACCGCCCGCTACGACCGCCGCCCCGAACGCACCCGCCGCGACGCCGTCGACCGCCTCCGCCTCCCCACCGCCCGCCCCCTCGCCTGACCCGGAACGTCGCCTCGCCTGACCCGGAACGTCGCCGCGCCCGGCAACACCGGCAGACGCCTGTCCCTGTATCGGGGCTGACGTCAGAGTGGTTCGATGACGTAGGGGACGCCGGTGAGGTGTTCGGACCGCTGAACACGGTGATGACCCGCTCCCGCACGTGGTTGATCAGCAGGCCGGTCAGCGCGAACGGCCCCAGGTGGTTGGTGCCCGTGCGCCGGTGCTGGTCGGGGACGTCCGCCGCCGTCCATGTGAGCATGTCGCGTCTCCTCCGCCGTGCATCAGCGCGGCAAGTCTCGCGGCTCGGGCAATCCAGCCGCTACACCTGGGCGGACGCGGCTCGACATGGCGGCCCGCTCCGGTGTGTGATGTGGTTCCCGCCGAGAGGAGCCGTCCGTGACCTCGCCCCAGGACTCGCCCGGAGGCGACGATCGGCACGCCGGCGCGCAGCGGCCGCCACGTCCGCCCTCCGGTCAGCGGGCCATTGATCAGGTCGTGTCGATCGTCGGGTTCGTCTGCGCGGCGGTGGCCGTGCTGTTCACCCCGGTCCTGTTCGGCCTGGCCGGCATCGTGCTGGGCGTCGTCGGCCATGCGAGGGGCGAGCCTCTGGGCAAGTGGGCCGCCGTGGCGGCCGGCGTGGGCATGGTCATCGGCACCGTCCTCAGCTTCGCCCTCGAGAGCATCGTGTCCTGATTTTCGGAAGAATTTCCGAGGCGGTGTCGATTCCGGCCCGGGTCGTGCGTCATGGTTGCGACCCAAGAGGAGGAAACCATGAAGTACGTGCTGTTCGTCGCGGGAGACGAACGCCCCTGGGCCGAGGCCGGGCCGGAAGAGCGCAAGCGCATCTACGAGAAGTGGGGCGAGTTCGACCGGCTCCTGAGGGAGCGGGGCGCCGGGTTGTACGGCAACGAGCTGGCCCATTCCTCGACCGCCACCACGATCAGGAAGGACGGCGACCGCATCCTGATCACCGACGGCCCTTACGCCGAGACCGTCGAGCAGATCTCGGGCTACATGGTGGTCGAGGCCGCGGACCTGGACGAGGCGATCGAGCTGGCCACCGCGATGCCGTCCGACGTCGAGATCCGCCCCGTTCCTGAGGAGGCGTCATGAGGTATGTCCTGCTCATGTACGGCGACGAGACCGACGGGTCGGGCCCGGCCGAGCAGCAGTACGCCGCCCACGGCGCCTTCATCGAGCTGCTCAAGTCGCGTGGCGCCTACCTCCACGGGGAGGAGCTGTCCGGGCCGGCCCGGGCGGTCAGCCTGCGTAAGAAGGCCGGCGAGGTGCTGCGCACGGATGGGCCGTTCGTCGAGACGACCGAACAGGTGGGCGGCTTCTACCTGATCGAGGCCCGTGACCTCGACGAGGCGATCGAGCTGGCCAAGCAGTGCCCGGAGCGGATCGTCGAGGTGCGGCCGGTGGCCGAATACACCGGATGAACGCGGTCGAGCAGGCGTACCGGCGGCAATGGGCGCGCCTGCTCGCCCTGCTCACCGCCGAGCTGCGCGATCTGGACCTGGCCGAGGAGGCGTTGCAGGACGCGTTCACCGCGGCGGTCTCGGCGTGGCCGCCGGTGCCGGACAATCCACCGGCGTGGCTGCTCACGACGGCGCGCCGGCGGGCGGTGGACCGGTTGCGGCGGGCGGAGGTGGCGGCGCGCAAGCTGCCGCTCCTGATCGTCGAGGAGGGGCCGGCGCCGCCGGACGACCGGCTGCGGCTGATCTTCACGTGCTGCCATCCTGCGCTGTCGATGGAGGCCAGGGTGGCGCTGACGCTGCGCTGCGTCGGCGGTCTCACGACACGGCAGATCGCCCGCATGTTCCTGGTCAGCGAGACGACCATGGCGGCCAGGCTGACCCGCGCCAAGAAGAAGATCAGCCACGCGGGCATCCCGTACCGGGTGCCGTCGGAAGCGGAGCTGGCCGAGCGCCGCGACGGGGTGCTGGCGGTCATCTACCTGATCTTCACGGAGGGATACGCGGCGACCGAGGGCGAGCGGCTGATCCGCGACGAGCCGGCCGCCGAGGCCATCGCCCTGGCCCGGATGCTGGCCGAGCTGATGCCCGCCGACACCGAGGTACGCGCCCTGCTGGCGCTGATGCTGCTGCATCACGCCCGCAGGGACGCCCGCGTGGACGCCGACGGCCGGCTCGTCCGGCTGCCCGATCAGGACCGTTCGCGGTGGCGGCAGGACGAGATCGCCGAGGGCCTGGCCGTCCTGACCCCCGGCCCGCCCGGCCCTTACCTGCTGCAGGCCGCCATCGCCGCCGAGCACGCCGGGGCCGCCCGCCCGCAGGACACGGACTGGACCGAGATCGCCGAGCTGTACGAGTTGCTGGAGCTGCTGACGGGCTCGGCCGTGGTGCGGCTGAACCGGGCCGTTGCCGTGGCAGAGGCGTACGGCCCCGAGCGCGGCCTCGACCTGCTCGCCGGCCTGGACGACGCGTTGCCCCGGCACCACCTCCTGCCTGCGACCCGCGCCGACCTGCTGACCCGCCTGGGCCGCATGGAGGAGGCGGTGACGGAGTACGGCCGGGCGCTGGACCTGGTGGGGACCACGCCGGAGCGCGAGTTCCTGCGCTCGCGGCGCGCCACGGCCCAGGAGGCACTCGGCCGGTGACCCCCGAAGCGTGCCGGGAGCCCCGGCCAGGCCGGCTCGAACACCGTGAGATCCTGAGAACGTGCTGTCGTCGCCCATGGAAGCGCTGCGTGCGCAGATCACCGCCCGGCTGGCCGCCTTCGACCGCCGCGAGGTGCCGCCGGCCGGAGGGATACGCCGGGCCGCCGTCACCGTGTGCGTGCTGGAGGACGCCGAGAGCGTCCCCTACACGGTGCTGATCAAGCGCGCGCCGAGGGGGCGCAACGCCGGGCAGTGGGCACTGCCCGGCGGCCGGCTGGACGACGGTGAGCTGCCGGTCGAGGCGGCGCTGCGGGAGCTGGCCGAGGAGACCGGCGTCACCGGGGTGGACGTGGCCGGGCTGCTCGACGACTTCGTCACCGACTCGGGCTTCGTGATCACGCCGGTGGTGGCGTTCGGTGGCCGGCAGGAGCCGGTGGCCGACCCGCGGGAGGTGGCCTCGGTGCACGCGGTGCCGCTGGAGCGGTTCCTGGCGCCCGGAGTGCCGCGCTGGAAGGGCGAGCAGCTGCAGATGCCGCTGGGGCCGTCGATCGTGATCCACGCGCCGACGGGGGCAATCCTGTGGCAGTTCGCAGAGGTGGCGCTGCGGGGCCGCGAGCAGCGGGTCTTCGACGTGCCCCAGCCGCACTGGACCAGAACCTGACCGAATTCTTGGGGGCGGATGGAATAGCACCCCCCGGATGTCCGTTAGCATCGAGTGGCCGATGTGGTTAGTGTCCCCCGGGCCGCAAATTACCGCCTTCACGGAATACCGTTCGGCTGGAGCCGTGTTGTGCATCTCGCCGAGGAGGCGACCGCCACATCGGCCTAACGGCTTTGCCAGGCGCTCCGCTCACCGGCGGGGCGCCTGCCTTATGGTGGGGTGGCCGACCGCCCGATCAACCAGGAGAGCCTGTTGCTGTACCAAGTGGTCAAGTTCGCCGCTGCACCACTCGCCCACGCGATGTGCCGGCCGCATATCTCCGGTGCGGCGCACGTGCCGAGGAGCGGGCCCGCGATCCTGGCCGCCAACCACCTGTCGATGCTGGATTCGTTCCTGCTGCCCGCGCTGCTGCCGCGGCACGTGACGTTCACCGCGAAGAACGAATACTTCTCCGGCAACCCTGTCTCCGGGTTCTTCATGAAGCTCGGCGGCAGCCTGCCGATCGACCGCGAGAGCGCCCACGCCGCACAGACCATGCTCGACGAGGCCGCCGCGCTGCTGGAGCGCGGCGAGCTGTTCGGCATCCACCCCGAGGGCACCCGCTCCCCCGACGGCCGGCTCTACCGGGGCAAGGTCGGGGTGGCGTGGCTGGCGCTCAAGACGGGCGCGCCGGTGTTGCCGGTGGCGCTCAGCGGCACCGAGAAGGTGCTGCCGGTCGGCGCGTCGGTGCCACGGCCGGCGAAGATCGGCATCACCATCGGCGAGCCGCTGCGTTTCACCGGCGACCACGCCAAGGCCCAGGACCGGCGCCGGGTCACCGACGAGATCATGGCCGCGATCCAGAAGCTGTCCGGGCAGGAGTACGTCCCGGTTTATGCTGCCAGCGTCAAGGCATCCAACGGGTCGAGCTAGACAATCAGGGGGCTGATCAGTGGCGCGGGGCCGTACGATCGCGATCGTGTCCGGCGCCACCGTGCTCGCGGTGGGCGCCGCGGCCGGTGGCGCCTACTACGTGTTGCACACCCGGGGCACCCCGGCGGAGACCGCGCAGCGCTTCGCCGCCGCATGGCAGGCCGGCGACTGGCCCGCCATGGGCAAGGAGCTGGCCACGGCGCAGCAGCTGGGCGGCTATGACCAGCAGCGCACGGCGCTGTCGGTGGAGCGGACCTCGATCCGGCTGGGCAAGGTCACCGAAGGCGACGACATGGCGCGCGTCCCCTACACCGCGACCCTGACGTTGAAGAACATCGGCGACTGGTCCTACGACGGCCACATCGACCTGGTCGTGGCCGACCGCACCTGGAAGGTCGACTGGAATCCGGCGGCCCTGCACCCGTCGATGGCGGCCGGGGCGACGTTCGGCATCAAGACGCGCTGGCCGCAGCGGGCCGAGATCACCGACGCCGACGGCGGCCGCATCGACGACGGCACGGTGGGCGGGTCGGTGCAGCAGCTCGTCGGCTACCTGGACAAGGCCACCAAGAAGGATGTGGCCAAGCTGGGCTCCGCCTACAAGGTGGGGCAGGCGGTCGGCCGGGGCGGGCTGCAGGAGACGTTCCAGAAGCGGCTGGCCGGCACGCCCGCGACCGACATCCAGCTCGGCGGCAAGACGCTGAAGACCATCGAGGGCGCAGACGGCGAGCCGCTGCAGACCACGCTTGACCCGCACGTGCAGGCGGCCGCGGTGGGCGCGGTCAAGGACATGGACAAGCCGACGTCGATGGTGGCGATCAGGCCGTCGAGCGGCGAGATCCTGGCCGTGGTCAACAACCAGGGCGGGTTCAACCGGGCGCTGGACGGCCGCTATCCGCCGGGCTCGACGTTCAAGGCCGTCACCGCGATCGGGCTGCTCGCGGCCGGGGTGTCGCCGCAGGACACGGTCACGTGCCCCATGTACGCCACCATCGGCGGCCTGAAGATCCGCAACTCGGACAAGGAGGAGTTCGGATCGCTGTCGTTCCTGGATTCCTTCGCCCACTCGTGCAACACCACGTTCGCGCCGCTGGCCCAGTCGAAGCTGGGCGCGGACAAGCTGCTCGACGTGGCCGAGGGCGTGGGATTCAACCAGCCGCTCAACATCGGGGTGCCGGCCACCAAGGCGAGCTTCCCCAGGGCGGAGTCGGACGCCGAGCTGGCGGCGGAGGCGTTCGGGCAGGCCAGGATCACCGCCAGCCCACTGTCGATGGCCTCGGTAGCCGCCGCCATCGCCGACGGCACCTGGCGGCCGCCGACGCTGGTGCCCTCGCTGAAGCAGAAGGCCACCGAGCGGGAGCTGCCCGGCGGGGTGAAGGAGCAGCTGCACGCCATGATGGCGGCCGTCGTCACCAAGGGCACCGCCAAGTCAGCGGGGCTGCCGGCCGGCACGCACGGCAAGACCGGCACGGCCGAATACGGCACCGGGGAGAAGCTCGACAGCCACGCCTGGTTCGTGGGGTTCAAGGGGGATGTGGCGTTCGCGGTGGTCGTGGAGGGCGGCGGCGGGGGCGGCAAGGTGGCCGCCCCCGTGGCGGCGGCGTTCCTCAAGGGGTTGTGAGGAAACGGCGGATCTCCTCCGCCACCCGCTCCGGGTTGCCCCGCATCGCGGCGTTCGAGGTGGCGCTGTGGCCGAGCCCGGCCAGGTCCACGCGCCGGGCCCGCGGCAGCACCCTCTGCAGCGCGGTGAGCGCCGACCTCAGGTACGCCGGGCTCTTCGTGCCGCCGAGCAGCAGCACCTCGGCACTCACCGCGCCGTAGACCTCGAGGTCGCCGGAGGTCTCCGCCACGATCTGGGCGTCGTTGTGCAGCGTCGGCGCCAGGTCACGGAACGTCGGCTCCCCACCGTTGGCGGCTTTGTCCTGATTTTTCACCATCATGGCCGTGAGCAGCTCCAGTAACGCCCGCGGCATGACGTTGAAGATCGGTGGCCCCATCCGCGTGGCGCACATGCCGGTGACCAGCGCCGCCGGGATGCGGCCCGCGGCGATTTCCCGGTCGAAGCGGTCCAGCCACCCGGTCGGGTTGGAGCCGTCGATGTCCAGCGGCGGCTCGAAGGCGACGACCTTGCGCAGGTCAGGCCGGGCGAGCGCGGTGCGCAGCGCGATGATCGCGCCCGAGCTGACGCCGGCGACGTGGTGCGCGCCGGTGCTCGTGAGCAGCGCGTCGAGGTCCTCGACCTCCCGCTGGAGGCCGTAGTCCGGGCCCGCCGGGCCGCTGCGACCCCTGCCCCGGCGGTCGGGGACGTAGCAGGTGAAGTCGGTCGACAGGGCCTGGGCCAGCTCGATGTTGCTGTGGCCGGTCTGCATGGCCCCGTGCAGGAGCACGAGCCCCGGGCCGGTGCCCAGCCGGTGGTAGGTGATCGTGGTGCCGTCCTTCGACGACGTCACGGTGTCGAGAGTGATCATGATGGCTCCCTTGGGTTCGGTCCGTGGAGGGAGCCCGGCTATCGTTGCCAGTGCCATCTCGTGGCCGGGGTCCGCTCCGCGGGTCTGTCGCTACGAGGTCCACCCGGCGGCCGGTGTGCCAGCACCCGCCGCCGGGTCTTTCATTCGCTCGGCCGGCCCCTTTCCGCGAGGTGCTCCACGTCGGCGGGCAGCCGGCCGCTCTCGCGATAGGCGCGCCAGGCGTCCTGGCCGGGAAACGTGCCTGCCTCCAGCTCGGCCAGCAGCGAACGCACCCAACCGGCCTCCGCCTCCCGCATCGCCAGGGCGTACTCGGATTCGAGCAGGAACAGCCTCGGCATCTCGCGCCGCTCCCGCTCCAGGTCCGCCCGGTCGGCCTCGATCCGCCGCTCCAGCAGCTCCAGCCGCTGCCGCAGCAGCGGCGCCACCTCGTCGGGGCCGAGACCGCCCATCACCGACAGGCCGGCCTCGAAGGACGAGGGCTCGGGCCGCGGGGTGGACAGCAGCTCGCGGGTCCAGTCCTCGGCCTCCTGCCGCCCGGCGTCGGTGATGCCGTAGACGGTCCGCTCGGGGCGGGCGCCCTGCCGGGTGCTCTCCACCGCCTCCAGCAGGCCGTGTTTCTCCAGGTTGCGGACGACGGTGTAGAGGGATCCCCATTTGATCGGCATGTCCTGGTCCTTGCCGCGTGCTCGCAGGACCGAGGCCATCTCGTACGGGTGCATGGGGCGCTGGACGACCACGGTCAGCACGGCCAGAGCCAGCAGGTTCGCAACCGGCCGCCGCTTCGCCATCACTCATCACTTCCGCTCACGAATACTCGTCTACGAATATACGTATGCGAGCACGAGGACGCAAGAGTCCGGATCAGACCGTCTGGTCCACCTTCTGCTCCTGCTGGGCCGACGGAGCCGTGGCAGACAGCGGGCGCATGACGACGGCTGTCAGAGCCGCCGTGAAGGCCACGAGAATCGCCCCCACGACGGCCGTGACCTGCAGGGAGCCGGTGAAGGCGGCCCGCGCGGAGTCGAGCAGCGCGGTGGCGGCCGGATCGGACAGCCGCGCGGCCGCGGCCCCGAGTGTGTCGCGGGCCTCCTCACCGATCCCGGCCGGCACCCCCTCGGGCACGGTCATCCGCGCCCGGTACACGGCCGCCGCGATCGAGCCGAACACCGCCAGCCCCAGAGCACCCCCGAACTCCTGCACCGTCTCCGACAGGGCGGAGGCCGCCCCCGCGTGCTCGGGCGGGGCGGAGCCGACGACCATGTCGGTGCCCAGCACCATGAGAGGCGCCGCGCCGAAGAAGAACAGCACCTGCGCGGTCACGACGAACGCCAGACCCGACGTCCCGCTCGCGGCCGCCAGCAGGCCCATTCCGGCCGCGGACACCACCAGACCCCCGGCCATGACCGACGCGGGCCTGATCCGCCGGGCCAGCGCCGGCGCGGCCGTGAATCCCAGAACGAGCGACGCGGCCTGCGGCAGCGACCACAGCCCCGCCTGCAACGGCGTCAGGCCGGCCACCAGCTGCATGTACTGCGCCGTCAGCAGCATGATCCCCGGCCCGACCAGGATGACCAGCATCAGAGCGCCCAGCGAGGCGCTGAACCGGCGCTCGGCGAACAACTTCAGGTCCAGCAGCGGGTCCGCCAGCAGCCGCTGCCGCCGGACGAACACCGCGCCCAGGACGACACCGGCCACAACGGCCGCCGCGGGCCCCGCGCCGGGCCCGTACGCGGCGATCTCCTTGATCCCGTAGATGGCCGAGATGACGGCGGCCAGCGAGAGCGCCACACTGACCAGGTCCAGCCGCCCCGGGGCCGGGTCCCGGTACTCCGGCAGCAGCCAGGGCCCCGCCGCCAGCAACACGGCCATCACCGGCACGCCCAGCAGGAACACCGACCCCCACCAGAAGCTCTCCAGCAAGGCTCCGCCCACCAGCGGGCCGATCACCATGCCGCCGGTGAAGCCCGTCATCCAGAGGCTGATGGCCACCGTCCGCTGGGCGGGGTCGCGGAACATGGTGCGGATCAGCGACAACGTGGACGGCATGAGCGTCGCGCCGGCGATGCCGAGCAGGCCGCGGGCGACGATGAGCAGGCCGGCGCTCGGCGCGTACGCGGCCAGGGCCGACGCCACGGCGAACGCGGTCGCGCCGATCAAGAGCAACCGCTTGCGCCCGATCCGGTCACCGATCGCGCCCATGGTGATGAGGAACCCCGCGATGAGGAACCCGTACACATCGTTGATCCACAACAGCTGGGACGCGCTGGGCCGCAGGTCGGCGCTGAGCATCGGCACGGCCAGATGCAGCACGGTCACGTCAATGGACAGCAGCAGGGTCGGCAGGATGAGCACGGCAAGACCGGCCCACTCCCGGCGTCCCGCTCGGATAACCACGTTTTCCGTCATGGTCCCGACCGTAGGAACTCAACCAAGCTTGAGGTCAAGCGAGTCGACTTTGCATGCAATGTATGCAAAGCTTTCACGCATGCAGACCGACGTCGCATGCAGCCGCCTGCGGGAGCTCATCCTCGACGGCTCCTACCCGCCCGGCGCGCGGCTCACCGAGATGGAGGCCGCGGCGACCCTGGAGATGAGCCGCACCCCGGTGCGGGAGGCCCTGCGCATGCTGGCCGCCGACGGCCTCGTCCGCCCGGCCGGCCGCGGCGTGGTGGTCGTGGCGCTGGAAGCGGACGACCTGGACGAGGCCTACCAGGTGCGGGCCGCGCTGGAGGCGCTCACCGCCGAGCTGGCCGCCGCCCGCCAGCGCGAGGGCCGCATCGCCCCCGCGGACCTGCGGGCGCTGCGCGAGGTCGCGACGCTGACCGCGACCGCCACGGCCGAAGGGCGCCTCGCCGACGCCGTGCGGCTCAACCGGCGCTTCCATCGCACGATCGCGGAGTTGGCGGGCAACGCGATGGCCCTGCGGGCGCTGGAGCGGATCTGGGACCAGATCCAGGTGTCCACCCTGCACTCGCTCGTCCCGCCGTCCCGGCCGGCGCACGTGTCGGCTCAGCACGAGCGGCTGGTGACCGCGATCGCCGGCGGGCGCCCCGAGGACGCCGGTGCCATCGCCCGCGCCCACGTCCTCGACACCCGCACCACCACCCGACGCGACAAGGAAGATCACGCATGACACGCCTGCACACGTACCCGACGGTCGTGACCTGGACCGGCAACAAGGGCACCGGCACCAGCGGCTACCGCGACTACGGCCGCGACCACGAGCTGTCGGCCGACGGCCCGCCGACCCTCCCGGGCAGCTCCGACCCCGCCTTCCGCGGCGACCCGGCGCGCTGGAACCCGGAGCAGTTGCTGGTCGGCTCGCTGTCGCAGTGCCACATGTTGTCGTATCTGCACCGGTGCTCGGCGGCGGGCGTCGTGGTCACCGCGTACGTCGACCGCGCCGTCGGCACCATGGCCGAGACCGCGGACGGCGGCCACTTCACCGAGGTCGTCCTGCGCCCGGAGGTCACCGTGGCCGCGCCGGAGATGGCCGAGACCGCCACCCGCCTGCACGCCGACGCCCACAAGGCCTGCTTCATCGCCTCCTCGGTCAACTTCCCGGTGCGCCACGAGCCGGTCGTGCGCGTTCAGGACGCCGGGGCCTCGTAGTCCAGCCCGAGCCTGGGGGCGATCTCCCGCAGGCACTCCTCGAAGACCGGCTCCAGGTCCGTGTAGGCGAAGTCGAGCTGGTTGAGCACCTCCATGCAGAGCAGGCCGTACAGCCTGATCCAGCACGACAGGACAACGTGCACGGCCTCCACGGGCAGCTCGTGCCCGGGCGAGGCCGTGTACGCCCGGAGCTGCTCCCTGATGGACGGTTCCAGCTCGGCGGGCACGGGGAACGGCCGGCTCTTCCACAACGCCGCGACCTCCTCCAGGAAGACCTGCCCGAAGTCGTGGCCGGCCAGCTCGCGCGGGGAGTCCGGCCGCCGCTCGCCGGTGATCGGGCTGGCGAACACCCAGCCGAACTCCGCCCGGTGCGTGATCGCCCACGTCCGCATCGCCCGGCAGGTCGCCAGCAGCCGCCGGCCATGATCCCCCGGCGGGCACGCCTCCCGCGCCGTCTCCATGGCCTCGGTCAGCTCGCGGATGAAGTCCACGGTGACCGCCCCGACCAGCTCCTCGTGACCGGCGAAGTAGTGGTAGAGCGCCGGCCCGCTCATCCCCATCTCCCTGGCCACAGCGTTGATCGTCACGGCGGCCGACCCCTGCTCGATCAGCAGCCTGCGCGCGGTCGCGCGGATCTCCGCCAGCGTCGCCTGCCGGACTCTCGCACGCCTGCCCTGCGCGACCATCGTTCTCCCTTCCCGACCCGTCCGTTGACATCCTAGGGCATCTATGTTTCCTTAATGCCTCTAAGTAAATCTACTGGCATAAAGGAGATCTCGGGATGAGCAGGACGCGCAATCCGCTCGCGGGCGCCTTCGCCAAGTACGTCATGACGGCGACGGTCACCGAGGCCGAGCTCGTCACGCCCACGATGCGCCGCATCCGCCTGGCGACCGGCGTGCCGATCGCCTTCCCCTACCGGCCGGGCCAGCACATCAGGGTGCAGCTCAACGACCCGCTGTCGGTGCAGGGGATCCTGCGCCCCGCCGACACGCTGCGCACGTACACGATCTGGGAGCTGGATCCCGACCGGCGGGGCCTGGAGCTGCGGGCGCACCTGTACGGCGGGGACGGCATCGGGCTGCGCTGGGCGCGCGAGGTGGCGCCCGGCGATCCGGTGACCTTCTGGTGGCCGCGCGGCGATTTCTTCACCCGCGACGAGGCGCCGTTCCACCTATTCGCCGGCGACGAGACGGCGAGCGCGGCGTTCGGCCCGATGATCCGCGCCTTGGGACCGCGAGCGCAGGTGCACGGCGTGCTGGAGAGCGACTCGGCCGAGCACGATCCGCCCATGCCGGGACCGCACGAGCTGCGCCGGGTGCATCGAGCGGGCGGGCCCGCCGCCTCCTCGGGCACGTTACTCGCCGCGGTCGCCGGCCTGGCCCTGCCGGGCAACGCCGGCGCCGCCTACCTCGCCGGCGAGGCCAGGACGTGCCAGATGATCAGGGACTTTCTCGTACGCGAGCGCAACTGGCCACGTACGTCGATCAAGGTCAAGCCGTTCTGGGCGCCGGGGAAACGCGGGCTGCACTGAAAATCGTTTGTGCAGGGCCTTCACGGAGATCACGCTGAGGAGATGCCTGCACAATCCTCCAGCGCGTTGCTGGGATTCCCGCCGGATGCACGCCTGCTGATCGTCAACAACGACGACTTCGGCATGTACCGGGACGTCAACGAGGCCGCCGTCCGCTCGATCGAGGACGGGATCGCCGCCTCGTGCAGCCTGATGACGCCGTGCCCGGCCGCGGGTCACGCCATGGCCCTGCTGCGCGACCGGCCGGAGCTGCCGTTCGGCATCCACCTGACCCTGGTGTGCGACCTGCCCGGCCATTCGTGGGGACCGCTCACCGACCGAGGAAAGGTGCCGTCGCTGCTCGACGAGACGGGCGGGTTCTTCACCCCTGACCGCATCCCCGAGCTGCTCGACCGCGCCCGGATCGAGGAGCTCGAGGCCGAGTTCCGCGCCCAGATCCACGCCGTGCTGGACGCGGGCCTGGCGCCTTCCCATCTGGATTGGCACTGCCTGGCCGACGGCGGGCGCGAGGACGTGTTCGAGCTGACCGCGGCCCTGGCCGGCGAGTACGGTCTGGCGGTGCGGGCCTGGCTGGACCCCGCCCGCGCGCTGCTGCGCGCCCGCGGCCTGCCGGTCGTCGACCACGATTTCGTCGACAGCTTCTCTCTGGACCTGGACGGCAAGGCGGCCGCGTACGCCCGGCTGCTGCGCGACCTGCCGCCGGGCCTGAGCGAGTGGGCCGTGCATCCCGCCCTGGGCGGCGAGGAGTCGCGCACGGTCGATCCGCACGGATGGCGGGTCCGCGGCAGCGACTACGCGTTCCTCACCTCACCCCAGGCGCACGAGCTGCTGCGGCGAGAAGGGATCACCGTGATCGGCTACGACGTCGTCCAGCGCGCGTGGACGACGGGGTGATGCTCAGAGCGCGAAGGCGAGCGCGGCGGCGTCGTGACGGAGAACCATGATCAGAAGAGTGGCGACCAGCGTGGCGATGAGCAACCAGCTGATCAGGATGATGACCGTCGAGCGGCGCGGCCGTCGCCGGCCTTCGGACTGCCCTGTCGACCTCGCCTCGCTGCGACGGACCCGCTCGTTGAACGACTCCAGCCGTGCGACGAGTCGCGGATCGTCCTCGACGAGGTGCTGCTCGATCTGGGCCAGCATCCGCTCCTCGTCCTGCGACCAGGCCATGGGTGCACCTCCGGAACGCAAGCTCTGTGGCGTCTTTCTGCCCAACCATGAAGATCATTAGCCCCAGCCTGACTAGGTAATTGCACCCTCTTTTCCATTTGCGATCAAGCTCGAACCTTTGTTCTAATCATGTCATGCGCTGGGACAACCTGCGCCTGACAGGGCCTGCCGAGGACGATCCTGCCGCGCCGCTCTTCGCCCGCGGCGCGGCCACCCGCACCTTCGACACGCCCGAGTTCACGGGCATGACCTTCTACGAGATCCGCGCCAGGTCCATCGTCAACCGCGTCCCGGCGGCAAGCCGGGTGCCGTTCGAGTACACGATCAACCCGTACCGCGGATGCAGCCATAGCTGCATTTACTGTTTTGCCCGAAAAACGCACGAGTATCTGGATTTGGATGCCGGAGCGGACTTCGACTCCAAGATCGTCGTCAAGGTCAACGCCGTCGAGCTGGCCCGCAAGGAGCTCGCCTCGCCCCGTTGGGGCGGCCACCACATCGCCATGGGCACCAATGTCGACTGTTACCAGCGTGCCGAGGGCCGCTACCGGCTGATGCGCGGCATCCTGGCCGCGCTGCGCGACGCCGCCAACCCGTTCTCGATCCTCACGAAGGGCACGCTGATCCTGCGCGACCTCGACCTGCTCACCGAGGCGGCCGGCGTGACGGAGGTGAGCGCCAACCTGTCGGCCGGGTTCGTCGATCCGGAGATGTGGCGGGCGGTGGAGCCCGGCACGCCCAACCCGCGCCGGCGGCTGGAGGTCTGCGCCACGCTCAACGACAACGGCATCGCGTGCGGGGTTCTGATGGCGCCGATCCTGCCCTACCTCACCGACTCCCCCGCCCAGCTCGAACGTACGGTGAAGGAGATCGCCGACGCGGGCGCCACCCACATCGCCCCGATCGTGCTGCACCTGCGGCCGGGGGCGCGGGAGTGGTGGCTGACCTGGCTGTCGCGGGAGCACCCCCGTCTGGTGCCGCGTTACCTGGAGCTCTACGGGCGGGGCGCCTACGCGCCGAAGGCCTACCAGCAGCGGATCACGTCGCAGGTCAAGGAGCTGGCCGAGCGCTTCGGCGTCGGCCGCGCCACCCCGGCCATGGCCCGCCGCCTCCCACCCCGCCCCGCCGCGGCCGCGCCGGCCCCAGAGCAGCTCCGCCTGCTGTGACGCCGTCCGCCCGGCCGGCACCCGGGCCGGTCGGGCGGTCCCCCGTGCGGGCCGACGGCCGACACGCGCGCCGGGCTTAAATCGCTCGCATCCGCGAGCCCACCGGTGGCACGATGGCCGGGACCTGCAGGCCCGACGACCAGGAGCATGTGATGCGAGGCCGCCCCGGATTCTCCCAGCGCCCCATTGGCACGAGAGTTCTCGAGGGCTCCAGCACCCATGCACATCCTCAACATCGGCATCCTCGCGCATGTAGACGCGGGCAAGACCAGTCTCACTGAGCGGCTGCTGTTCGAGACCGGCGTCATCCCCCGGCTCGGCAGCGTCGACGACGGCAGCACGCAGACCGACACCGGCGAGATCGAACGCCGGCGCGGCATCACGATCCGCACCGCCGTCGCCTCTTTTCGCCTCGGTGACCTGCGGGTCAACCTGGTGGACACGCCCGGCCACGCCGACTTCGTGGCCGAGGTGGAGCGGGCGCTCGGCGTGCTCGACGGCGCCGTGCTGATGCTGTCGGCCGTCGAGGGCGTCCAGCCGCACACCCGGGTCCTGATGACGACCCTGCGCAAGATGCGCCTGCCCACGTTGATCTTCGTGAACAAGATCGACCGGATGGGCGCCAGGGAGCGGGAGGTGCTCGCCGACATCCGCCGGCGGCTCTCGCCGTACAGCGTCGCGCTGAACACCGTGCGCGACATCGGCCGCACGGCCGCCACCACGCACGCCCTGCCGGCCGAGCGGGTGGAGGAGGCGGCGGAGGTCCTGGCCGAGCGGGACGACGGGCTGCTGGAGTCGCTCGTCGACGGCAAAACCCCCGACCTGGCGCAGCTACGCGCGGCGCTGGCCCGGCAGTGCGCCGACGGGGTGGCGCATCCGGTCGTGTACGGATCGGCGATCACGGGCCAGGGCGTCGGCGACCTCCTGGACGCCATCGCCGGCCTGCTGCCGCCCGTCCGCCGGCCGGACGGCGACGACGACCGTCCAGGGACGGCGACCGTGTTCGCGATCGAGCGCGCCCCATCCGGCGAGAAGGCCGCCTACCTGCGGGTACGCGCCGGGGTGCTGCGGCCGCGCGAGCACCTCACCTTCCACCGCGCCCGGCAGCGGGGCGACGCCTACGAGGGCCGCCTGACCGCGCTGACCGTCGCCGGGGCTCCGGAGCAGCGCCAGGCGAGGGCGGGCGACATCGTCAAGGTGTGGGGCGTGCCGGAGATCCGCGTCGGCGACCACGTCGGTGAGCCACCCCGCACCGGCGGGACGAGGCACTTCAGCCCGCCCAGCCTGGAGACGGTCGTGCGCCCGCGCGTGCCCGGCCACGAGCCCCGCCTGCACGCCGCCCTGGTGACCCTCGCCGAGCAGGACCCGTTGATCAGCACGCGCACGCTGGCGGGTGGCGAGACGTCGGTCCTGCTGTACGGGGAGGTGCAGAAGGAGGTCATCGGCGAGACCCTGGCCAGGGAGTTCGGCGTCGAGGCGGTGTTCGAGCCGAGCCGGCCCGTCTACTTCGAGCGCCCGTCGGGCACGGGTGAGGCCGTCGAGGAGATCCAGCGGCACGGCGCGAACCCGTTCATGGCGACCGTCGGCCTGCGGGTGGAGCCGGCCGCGCCGGGCTCGGGCGTCGGCTACCGGCTGGAGGTCGATCTCGGGTCGCTGCCGCAGGCCTTCCACCGGGCGATCGAGGAGAGCGTACGCCTGACGCTGCGCGCCGGCCCGCACGGCTGGCCGGTCACCGACGTCATGGTCACGCTGACCAGGACCGGCTACGACGCGCCGACCACCGTCGCGGCCGACTTCCGCGGCCGCACCCCGCTCGTGCTCATGCGGGCGCTGCGCCGGTCGGGCACCACGGTGTACGAGCCGTGCCATCGCTTCGAGGCCGAGATCCCGCTGGAGGCGTTCAGCGCGGTGACGGGCGCGCTGGCGGCGCTCGGCGGCGAGCTCGACGGGACGGCGCGACGCGAGGACACCTGGCTGGTCACGGGTGCGATCCCGGCGGCCGTGGTGCACGCGTTCGAGCAGCGGCTGCCGGGCCTGTCGCACGGCGAGGGCGTGTGGTGGTCCGAGCCGGCCGGCGACCGGCCCACCAGATAGGCGGTATGTCGCTTTTCGCCGCTAGACGGTCGATTTTCGACGTTAGGTGGGTATTAACGAGCTTGGTGTACCAATTGGGCACCTCGTCCGTACAGGGGGGAATTCCCATGGCAGACACGAAGAAGAAACCCGCCGCCAAGTCGGGCAAGTCGAAGCGACAGGCCATCAAGACGAGCAGGCAGGCCAAGGAGACGAAGAAGGAGACCAGGAAGCCCTCGGACGAGGGATGATCCTGGAACCGGCGGGCGGGGGGCGTGGGT